>JAYZJX010000057.1:0-49423 GCA_036164015.1 Verrucomicrobiota bacterium
CCAATCGTTTTGTTTCCGATAATCCAGACATCCTCAGCCTGCTCTTCGGAAAGTGGGGTGGCCTGACCGTATTCCAATTTCAATTTCTCAGCATAAGGCTCGAGAACGCGGAGTCCCATGCTTATGTCTCCGGTGACATGATCACCCCCGACGGGAATAACTCCGGAATAGGCAACATATCCCTGGCGGTAGAGCACAAAATCGGTAACGCCTGCACCCATATCAATCACAAGAGCACCAGCCCGGCGGAGATCAGGACCGGCCACCATGGTGGCGGATGCAATGGATGAAAGAATGAGATCGTTTACCTCGAGACTGTAATTGGAAATGACATTGAGCCCGCTCTGAATGGCCTGGTCATTCCCGTCGATCGACCAGTAACCGAGATCAATTTTCTTGCCCAGCATGCCAACGGGATCTTCGATTACTTTGTCATCGAGAATGATGGGGGTACGAACATGATGGACATACGATCTTCCTTCATCGGGTTCCCTACGCTTGGCTTCCGCGGATGCCCGTTGAACATCATCGGGAGTTACCCGGTTATCAGAAGAGGCAACGGAAGAGGAACCACGCAGCATATGACCACGAAGATGAGAACCCGTCTGGGCAAGATATACCGAATCAACAGTTGTCCCGGACATTTTCTCAGCTTCCTCAAGGGCAGAATGCACCGCACTGGCAGCCTTACGAAAATCCACGATTTCTCCCTTTCGCATACCTTCGTTTCTTCGAGTGGCCATGCCAACGATACTAAGGGATCCATTTTCGCCGACCTCTCCAATAAGGGCTTTTGCCTGGGATGTTCCGATTTCTACTGCTCCGATAATCTTGCTCATAATGAAAAGTTGTTTGGATAAAGAATCAAAGTTTGGCGAAGACCGAATGGTCATGGCACAGATTGATGGATTCGATGACTTTTTTCCTGCGAAATTCCGGCTCCAAGAGAATATAATGCAAGCGCTGCAACTGGGCGGCAAAGTCGCGGGGAGCAAACCGGATCTCCTTAACCTTGCCGGACTGCACACAAATGTGAGCACCTGGACTATCGAGGTTTTCCAAGTCATAGGACACCACTTTCCAGTCGCGATAAAAGGATGGATAATTCCTCTGCGCCAGTTCCAGGAGGGGGGAAACCACGGCAATTTCCTTGAGATCCTCAAAGCCCTCGCCATCGGCCATTTTTTTGAGCGTACGAGGAGACACAGCCAAAGATGGCAAGAGGGAAAGCTGGGCACGGGAATAACAACTACCTTGATAAAGGGTACCCTGAGAACCGACAATCCAGTCCTCAAAACTGCCTGAGGAACGACGAAGGCGAAGAACAAGCAGGGGGTTGAGCTCACGCAATTCGATACGGAGAGTACTCGGAAATTCTCGAACAATCCGGGCAGATTCAATCTGGGGCTCCTTTTCCAAATCCATACGCAAGCGATCAATATCAATCTCCATCAATGATCGCCCACGAAGCGGACCGAACCAATTGGCAAACCAGGAAAGCGTGAGCACACCATCGCTGGAAAAGGTGACATCATTGATGGGAGCACCAGGACCGGTAAGATCCAATGGACCGTAATCAGACCTGAATGCGCGATCCATCCACCAAAAAGCCAACCCGGAAATTCCAAGGACCAAGATGAGAAGGAAAATACGTCCGACTATGCCGGCCTGTTTGCGAAACGCAGGAAAAGTGGCAGGACGTTTGGATGACTTGGGTGCCAGTTTTCTCCATCCGCTGACATTTGTAGATTTTGCTTTGGCTGATTTTTTCATGCAGTCGCCTGGTTTGAGGGTTCAACGAGATGGTGCATTTCCATAAATCGTGTTTTCGCTCCTGAAAGAAGTTTTTCAGCAAGCATGGAAAAATCATACCCCGAACAACTTGCGCTTTTAGGTAATAAGCTGGTGGTGGTAAGACCGGGAAGAGTATTAATTTCCAGAAAGAATGGATGACCATCCTCAGAAATCATAAAGTCCACACGGGCAAAATCACGGCATCCACATGCGGAAAAGGAGAGCCTGGCAAACTCGCGAATTTCCTGCTCCACTTCAAGGTCGATCACGGCTGGGAATCGATACTCCGTGGAACCGGGAGAATATTTTCTCTTGTAATCATAGACCCCACCATCGGGTATCACTTCGACAATACCGAGCGGAGATCCAGCAAGCATGCCAATGGTGACCTCGCGACCGATCACTCTCTGCTCGATCATCCATTCACCGTGACTGAGATCGGATAAGATCCCACCAAGTTCCTCTTCCCCATGACAAATGTGCAAAGCCACACTGCTTCCCTGATCCGCAGGTTTTACGACGAGATCCTCCCCCAACTCTTCAATCACTTCAGCAGCGGATACTTCCCGCGGTTCACGAAACCGGATATCGCGAACCACCCGAACACCGGCTTCGCTGACACGATCCTTGGAATTTCCCTTGTGCATACAGAGCCTGCTTGAGGCAGCATCACATCCGGCAAAGGCAAAGCCGGCATCTTCCAGAAGTGCCTGTAAGGTGCCATCCTCACCAAAAGTTCCGTGAATAATCGGAAAGACAATGGTGGAACGAGGGTTGAGCTCATCGGGCAGTTTTGTATCAACCAAATCGATAAGATCGACGGGGCCAAGCTCTTCCAGAGCATCGGCAAGTGATTGCCCGGACTGCAAAGATACTTCGCGTTCCGCACCGACTCCACCGGAGAGTACACTGATTCGCGGAATTACTGTTTTATCTGAATTACTCATGACAGGGGTTCTTTCCAATTTTTTCCAAGCAGACCGACCTCTGGTTCCAATTCGACACCCTGATGATCCCGGACCCGCCGTTTGACTTTTTTCATGAGGGAAATCACATCCTCGGCAGTGGCACCGCCCTCGTTTACAATAAAGTTTCCATGGACTTCGGAAATGCGTGCTCCACCGACAGACTCACCTTTCAAGCCCGCCTGATCAATCAACCATCCAGCGGATGCTTCTTCCGGATTTCGAAAAATACATCCGGCACTTGCTTCACGGGGCTGAGAATCTCGCCGTTTACGGGAAAGCTTATCGATGGCTTTGCGGATTTCCCGATGGTCGGACCGCCCTTCCCCCCTCAACTTGGCACGAAGAGCAATCCCATCGACCGCTTCCTTGCAATGACGATATCCAACATTCATTTCGGAACCGGGAATCTCACGAATGGTTCCATCCGGGAGAAGAAAGGATACCCACTCAACCAAATCAAAAATTTCCCAGCCCATGGCTCCGGCATTCATACGCAGGGCACCGCCAAGGGTTCCGGGAATTCCCTCAAGGAATTCAAATCCTTTCATTTCCATTTTACATGCCTGCAGGCAAATCTCCTTGAGTCTGGCACCTGCTCCCACAATCAAAGAATCATCATTCCGTTGTGTAATCTCCGACCAAAACGGGCCCTTCAGACGAATGACCAGACCATCATACCCATCATCCGGAACAATCAAATTGGATCCTCGTCCGATCATGACACGGGGAACGGAGAGTAAATTGCTCGCCTCAATCAGGCTACGCAGATCAGCTAAATTCTGTGGCTCGGAATACCATCTGGCATCTCCGCCCACTCCCATGGTGGTCCTCGAACCGAGGGATTCATTTTCAACCAAACCGGATGAACTGGAAAGACGGTTTTGCAAATAAAACTGAAAGGCACCAAGGCGGTCGCCCTCACTCTTGGCCATCGCTGCCATGCCGTGAGCCCAGCGGTCGATTGTACCAGCACCCACAAAAAGAAGTTGTTCCGCCCGGCTTGAATCCCTGGAATTCAAGATGGACTGATAAAACTCAAGAAAATCTTCATGAACATTTGCACTTTTGCGAAGCCTGGGAGGCAGGTTGCCGATCAATGCATCCACCCCACCCTCCGGATCGTATTTCTCGAACGCTCCGTAAGTTGGAAGAAATTGTAAATCGTCCACATTGGACATTTCCTCAGCAAATGATTTAGCCAGTGCTTTGGTCCGACTGTAACGGTGTGGCTGAAAGATCATTCTCAGCCAATGATCGGGAAACTTCCTCTGTCGGTCACTGACAAATGCACGGATTTCAGCAGGATGATGAGCATAATCTTCGACGATGGTAAGATCAGCTTTTTCAAAAAGCACAGACTGACGCCTTTCCATGCCGGGAAAACTTTTAAACCTTAAGGACTTTAATTCGATCCCGAGGGCTTTACCTGCAGCCCGAACCGCAGCCTGATTATTTTTCATAAAATCAGCAGGATCGGATGCGACCCGGAAGGTCGAATGCGTTTTATCGGATTCCTCCCTGGCCCACTTTTGAAGTTTGCCTGAAGAAGGAGTGATAATAACAGATTTTGTTCTCTGGAAAAGATGCTGAAATACCTGATCCAAATCACCTGATTTTTTGTAACGATCCATGTGATCCCAATCACAATTCAAAGCGACGGTCACTTCCGGTGAATGAAAGTCGATGGTGCCATCGCTCTCATCCAATTCAAGCACAAGCCAAGGAGAACTTTCAGAAAAATATCCAGGGGGAAATGTAGTATCCCTAAAACAGCCTCCGACCATATAAGACGCATCAAAACCAGCTTTTTTTAGTGCCCAGACAAGCATACCGGAAGTCGTGGTTTTTCCATGGCTGCCCACAATGGCCAATACTTTTTTATTACGGCTTAGATGAGCCACAAATTCTCCTCGCTGCCAAACTTTGATACCTTTTGCTTGAAAGGAAATCAGTCGAGGGTCACTGGCGGCAATAGCACTGGAACGAACAACATAGTCTGGCTTCTCGACCGGGTAAGGCTCGTTAAGAATCGTGACTCCAGAATTTTCCAAATTGGAGCGAAGTGGTTCCCGGAAAAAATCATCGAAAGCTTCCACCATAAATCCACTGGCAGATAAGTACATCGCCAAGGGAGCCATGCCCATCCCACTGGCACCCATCAAAAATACTTTTTTTGAACGACTCATGCAAAAACTTTCAGGAGACGAACCCTTTTGGTCTCACGGGAAGATTCAACCGCCAGATATTCCTTTATATCATGTGCAATTTTCGAACCAACATCTCCGGAATCAATCGCGAACAGATTACGGCGGATCATGGCACGCAGTTCTTCGTTAAACATCATTTCACGAACTTCATTTATGAGTTCACTGTCAATTTTTTCCTGCATACACACCAACCCTGCCCCCTTAGATTCAAGATAGGACGCATTTTTCTGCTGATGATTTTCAGCAGCGTAGGGATAAGGAACCAAGATGGAGGGCACTCGACAGCAGATGATTTCAGCAATGGATCCGGCACCTGCCCTGGACACCACCAGATCCGCGGCAGATAGTACATAATTCATCTCATCACAGAAGGACACAAATTTACAGGTAACCTGATCGCCATGCGAATTCCCCAAACTCAGGACACCTGGACTTTCTTTGTTTAGTCCAGTGATGCAATATGTGGAAATGCCTTCTTCCGAAATTGTCTCCAAATTATCCTTGAGCCATTGGTTGAGTGCAGAAGCTCCCTGACTACCTCCCAAAACTACCAGCAGGCGTTCTGAATTCGAATAGCCAAGATGCTTTCGTGCCCTTTCTCTCGGAATCCTACGAAAGTCCTGACGTAATGGATAACCAATATTTCTGACTATCTCAGAAGAGATCCCTTCCACATGCATACCCTCGGGAAGATAAAGTCTTTTGGAATGTCTGCCGACAAAACGGACGGCTTTTCCGACGGCTCTGTTTGCCTCGTGAGTAAAGACTGGAATACCCAACCAACGGGCCGCCATGGCTGGACCGAGTGAAGTAAATCCTCCAAAAACAACGATGGCATTGATTTCTTTTTTTCGACAAAAGGAATATGCCATAAGAAAGGACAGCCAAAACTCCCTTAAAAATCGCAAGACCCCCATTGGTGTGCGGACAAGAGCTGCACCAGGCATAGGTACAAATTGAAGCATTGAATATTTGCGGGACAAACGAGAATCCACCACTTTTTTACTGATAAAGAGCCAGGACTCGTCTCCCTGCTCGTACAAACTTTGGGAAAGTGCGATTCCCGGTGTCAAATGTCCACCCGTACCCCCACATGCGATCACAATCCTTTTCATAACTCTCTGGGCTGCAAACCCTCCGGACTTTCCCACTTCCTAAAAACATTAACAATCCAACCGAGGAAAACAAAAGTCACCACCAAGTTGGATCCACCATAACTGATAAAAGGTAAAGACATGCCTTTGGTGGGCAACAGACCGGTGACCACACCCATATTGATAATCGCCTGTAGCGAAATAAATAAGACCGCTCCCAGGGCAAGTTGATATTCAAAAACTCTCGGGGCATTACGAAGCTTCCAATAAGATCCAAGAAATAGAAAAAGAAATAAGACGACGATTAAGAGAGTACAGAAAAGGCCAAGTTCTTCCCCAATAACGGGAAAAATAAAATCCGTATGGGCCTCAGGAAGGAAATGCACCTGTTGACGACCCAAGCCTAAACCAACACCTTCGACTCCTCCGACCCCGAAGGCCAGCATACCCTGCCAAAGTTGATAGCCACTGTCATTTGCATTGGCTTCAACATCCAAAAAAGAAGTTACCCGTCGAATTCTAACCGGGTCAAAATAAACGAGCACGGAAAATAGACCGATCACCAAAGTGCTCACAGGCAGGAGCCAGCGAAGGCTGGTTCCGGAATGAAACATCATGGTAGCCGCGACAGCACCGCAGAGAAAACAGGTACCAAAGTCAGGCTGCAATATGATGAGGGTACAAAAACTGCCGATAATCAGGGAAGGAAGCAGAAAACCATGAACCAAGGTGGCACGATGTCTTTGATTGGCGGCGAAATAGCAGGCTAGGATTAAGACAATTCCAAGCTTGGCGAACTCAGATGGTTGAACGCGTAATGGACCGAGACCAAGCCAACGTTGCGCCCCATTAACTTTTACTCCAAGACCGGGAACAAGTACCAAAAACAGTGATAGTATGCAAACTCCATAGAGCCACCAAGAGCGGTTTCTTAGCCAATTCAAATCCATAAACATTGCATAGCAAAAAGCAACGATTGAAACTCCAAGCCAAATTAATTGCTTAATAAGTAGTGACTGTGCACCTTTTACCGCACCCGCACTAAATAGCATGACGAGACCAAGCATGGACATGGACAATGCCACACCCACGATGTACAGGTTAAACCAACCACCTGATTTATGGAAAAATCTATCTGCCGTTATTTTCGCCATCCATTTTATACCACACCCACATTTTACTTATTATTCCTCCTGCACTTCAATTACCGGACGAGGATCCTCCACATTACCTTTGAAAAAATTCTCCAAACTTTCATTATCCACAGGACTTGGGTCTTCCGAAGTTTCCGCAGGTGCTCCTTTAGCGGGTGCTGGGATTGGAGCATTTTCACTGGTTGACAAATCACCACTGGAGACAATTAAAGATTGTCCAACCCGGATTTTCCCGGCATCAGCCAGATTATTCCATTCCATGATTTGCTTAATCGTAACTCCATAAACAGCGGCAATACGGGTGAGATTTTCCCCTTTCTTCACCGTATGTGAAATGGCTCCGCTGGGTACAGTGATAGACTGAGTGGAGATCGATGTTGATCCACCACTCTGCTCGGGTATCACCAATGATTGACCGGGTCGGATAATGGATGAACTGTTCATTCTGTTGGCTTGCATTAGCAAAGCCAAGGATACTCCCTGATCGCGGGCAATCCTCGATAAACTATCTCCGGGTTTCACCACATATGTGACTCCTCCTTCAACCGGAATCGGTGCTATTGGATCGGAAGCCGTCGAAGTTACCCCTCCAGCAGGTATCATAATTTCCTGCCCAATGGATAGACGCGTGTCTTTACTGAGATTGGGATTGGATGAGAGCAATTGATTCATTGAGAGCTGATTCTTCCGGGCAATTCCCCAAAGAGTGTCCCCTCTTTGGATTGTGTAGATTGAGACATCTGTAGGTCGAAGTGGAGTAGACTCTGTCGTACTCTCAGTAGCAAGCGGATCTATCACAGGAACAACCGGCTCCACCTGTCCAGGAACGATGATACCCCCGCTCTTCGGCCGAGTAGGCGACACAAATTCATTTTCGCTTTTGGGAACTACAGGATCCTGACTGGATACTCCTTCGTTGAAGGAATTCAAAGGATCAGGCTCAACTAAAGCGGTCTCGTTAGCATCGAGAGTCAGGTCTTGTTTGCCGGTTTGACAACCAGGTTGCAGCATGACGAGAACAATGACTCCAACATGCAGACCTAGAACAATTCCGAATATTCTTGTGAGTTTCATATTTTTTTCTGGTTGGGTATAATCAATTCAATTCTAATTGGGTAGTTTTAAATGAGTGACTCTTCAAATCCAAAACGATTTGATCAAAAAATTTTCCACGCTCCTCAAAGTTTTCAAACTGGTCCATACTGGAAAATCCCGGACTAAACAAAATGTTCGTTTCGGCCTTGCTTTCACTGTAGGCATGGGTGACTGCTTCCACCAAATTCTTGCAAGCTCGGGTACGGATGCCATTGTGATTAAAGGATTCAACTAAATCGCCTGCGACTTCCCCAAAAACATAGGCTTCGTCAAGATAGTCCCTCATAGAACCGGCAAAGGACTCTAATCCGACTCCCTTGGATTTTCCACCACCCACCCAGACAGTTCTCCCCTGCATAGATTTACATGCTGCAATGGTTGCCGAGAAATTGGTGGCCTTGGAATCATTCCAGAAACGGATGTTATTAATCCTCGCAGTCTCAGATAGACGATGAGCCTGTGCCTGATAATTATTGGCAAACAATGCAAATTCTTCAGAAGAAACTCCTCGAGCTTGAAAGAATGCCTTAGCTAAAGCAAAATTTTCCCTCTGCGGATAACTGGAAAGAAAATGATCTGAAGCAAGTGGAAACTCATTATCCGAACACCTTTCAATCACTTGGGTACCAGCAGGTAAGGGGCGGGCAAGCTTTTCGGACCAATCATGAACACTTTTACCCACCCAAATTTGACCGTTTGTTCTTTGCAAAAGTTTGAGTTTGGCATCAAAATAATTTTCCCGAGTTCTGTGGTAATCCAGATGGTCATCTTCAAAATTGGTCCAAATTGTAGTAGCGGGTTGTAAGATAGAAAGATCCCATGACTGAAAAGAACTAATTTCCAAAATCACATTTTCCTTCAGACCTATCGACTCTGATAAATGTTGAGATAAGGGATACCCCATGTTCCCCGCCAGTACACTTTCTTGTCCCATTTTTTTGAAGACATGGGAAATTAATGAAGAGAGTGTAGTCTTTCCATTCGTACCCGTTACCGCAATGGGAGGCCTGGGCAAAAAGTAAGATGCAAAATCCATTTCTCCAAGCAAAAGAAAATTCAGCTGTTGCACCAAATGAATCCACGGATGATCTGGCGAAAATCCTGGACTGGCCACGACTAAGGAGCATTCCTTTAGGCGGGAAAAGTTGAGTGGAACCCCCTTTTCATCAAAAATCTTTGATTTCCAATTCAAGCGATCTAATAGCTTTTTTGTGCCTTTACCGCTTACTCCTGAACCTAGAATTGCCACCGGTTTTGACCGCATCTTTTCCCATTCTGACAAATCCATGACCATACAACTATCTCAATTTTAAGGTAGCTAACCCAAATAACGCGAAAAGAAGGGAGAGAATCCAAAATCGAATTACGACTTTTGTTTCCTTCCATCCTTTTAGTTCAAAATGATGATGAATTGGAGACATTCGAAAAATTCTTTTTCCACGGGTCTTGAAGGATGCAACCTGAAGGATGACAGAACCTGCTTCCATTACAAATATGCCACCCACAATGACCAATGTGAATGGTTGATGAACCATCAAGGCAATGATACCTACCAGACCTCCAATGGCCAATGAACCAGTATCTCCCATGAACACTTCTGCGGGATGTGCATTGTACCACAAAAAAGCAAGACTTCCTCCAAGAAGTGCCGAACATACCACAGCAAGTTCACCTGTGCCGGGCACCCAACTTATCATCAAGTAATCTGCAATTACAAAGTTACCAGACGCATAAGCCATAATTCCATAAGTCAAGGCTACGGTTACCGTACATCCGATTGCTAAACCATCAAGCCCATCCGTAAGGTTGATGGCATTACTCGAACCGGTAAGAGTGATCAAAAAGAAAACAAAAATTCCAAAGATCGAAAAACCCTGAAAAACAGGCTCCTTGTAAAAAGGCACCCAAACTTCCCTCATTTTAATTTCACTCCCAAGTGGTTTGCCATCCACTCCTGCGAGAAGTTCTGAAAAAGGACCAAATAGAAGGAAACAAACAACCACTGTTGTTATTGCTTGTCCGAGCAATTTCATTTTCCCGGGAAGGCCTTTACTATTTTTCTTTGAAATTTTCAGAAAATCATCCGCGAATCCAACAGCGGTAAGAAGAAGAAAAACCACCATAGCACAAACCACATAAACATTTGGCTCGGCCCAAAGAAAAGTAGATATCACAACACTTATACAAATTAATAATCCGCCCATCGTTGGTGTTTTATCCTTTGCCTGATGAAGTTCAGCTAATTTCCCCACTTCATCTTTATCGCGAAATGACTGTCGTGCTCCTAATTCCTTTAGAAATGAAATCAATCTGGGCCCTGCAAAAAAACCTATTATTAAAGCAGTCACTCCCGCAAAAATTGCTCTCACTGAAATAAACTGGAACAGTCTTAACGGACCAAACAAATATTCATATTCCTGAAGATAACTGAACATTATCCTAAAATCTCCTCCACAGCCCATTCTGGAATGAGTTTCTCCAAGCTTAAGGCACGGCTACCCTTAAAGAAAACTGCTCCATCAAAGTCTTCAATGATTGAAACTGCTTCCGATCCCTTACTAAGTGCCAACACCTGTCCGTCATAGCAACCCTCATTCAAAATACCGTCTCCGATCCATTTTGCCTTCTCACCAATAAGCAAGACAAGATCATCCTTTTCCAATAGGATTTCTGAGCCAAGGTCGAAATGCAGTTTTTCCTGTGATGTGCCAAGTTCTTCCATTCCTCCAAGAACAAATAATTTTGGTCTTTCTCGATACTGTTGTGAAAAAAACTGAATCGAATCTTTCATCGATGTGGGATTGGCATTGTAGCAGTCAACAAAATAGGTACACCCCCGACCTCTTAGAGTCCTGCCTCTAAGGGCCGAGGGTGAATATTGGGGTAGGCGTTCGAATAAATGCTCCGGGGAAATTCCGAGCTCCATGGCTGCCAACAATGATAGAGCCATATTGGAGGCCATTCCACTTGAGATGGGAGGCAGTAAAAAATTCATAACCGGGAATCCATCTCGCCAAAGCCGTAGCGAGAATGAATTCCCGGTTGTGTTTGTTTCAGTCCGAAATTCGTAAAATGCGTCGCTTGATTTTTTATGCTTATCCGGAGAGCCACATCTTAATACAATGCAAGACTCTGGAGCAGATGCATAAAACTCTGAAAATTCCTTAAACCGCAAACACTCGCTTGGAAAAATCACCTTATTCAAGGATGAATGCTTTGAAAAAAGTTTGGATTTTTCTGCGGCAACCCCTTCCTCGGATCCAAGACCTTCAAGATGCGAAGACCCAATATTCGTAATCACAACCAAATTGGGAAGAATCATTTCCGCCAAGTTTTGCATTTCTCCTATTTGGTTGATCCCCGCTTCAATAACTGCAAAACGATGGATTTTAGAATCAATCCCCAACAAGCTCAAAGGAACGCCCAGATGATTATTGAAATTCCCTTCAGTCAAATAAGTATCTTCGTTTCCAAGAAGTAAACCAAGGATGTCTTTGGTCGATGTTTTCCCACAACTTCCGGTAATGCCAACAATTTCACCGGTGAAAATCTTGCGATATTCAGCAGCAATATTCTGTAAGGAATCCAGAGTGTTATCTGCCAATAATTGCGGTAGAGAAAGATTGTGATTACACTTTGCAACTAAAGCACCCGTGGCCCCGTCAGATTCCGCAATATCAAGAAATTCATGACCATCCCGTTTGTCTTTTAAAGCAACGAACATTTGTCCCTGACCAAGGTTCCTTGTGTCAATCGAGAATCCTTCGATCCTGTTTTTAGGTTCGTGATTCCAGACCGCCCTGCCCCATAAAGCTAAATCTTTTGGATCGAAAATGGGCATCATTCAGCCAACGCCTTCACTTGAAGAAGTTCAAACGCTATTTTTCTATCATCAAAAGGAATTGCAGAATATTGAACTTCCTGAAATCCCTCATGTCCCTTTCCGGCAATCAACACGCAATCTCCTTTTTCCGCCTTGTCCAAGGCCAAACTGATTGCCCTCCTTCTGTCTTCGACAAAGCTAATTTTTGAACCACGCGTCACCCCTTTTTTCATATCCAAAAAGATTTTTTCCTGTGACTCTGTCCTCGGATTATCAGAGGTGGCCCAAATTATATCGGCACCTGCACAGGCAACTCTTGTCATTTCCATTCTTTTCCCACGGTCACGATCTCCACCACAACCGAAGACAACATGTAATTTCCCAGGTGTGCACTCCCTCAACATCCCTAATACATTCCTCAGTGCATCGGGAGTATGGGCATAATCCACAACCACCTTATAATTCTGTTCACCCTGAACCGTTTCCATTCTGCCATCCACTCCTCCAAACGCATTAACTTTCCTGATGGAATCAGGTACAGATCTTCTTCTGGCATGAATAACCGCAAGCGATGCCAAAAGGTTCAATACATTAAATTTTCCCAGCATGGGACTTGTGACAACATGAGTACCCGTGGGTGCTTCCAAAATAAATTCTGATCCATTTTCTTTCAGCTCTAGATTTCTGGCGCGAAAATCGTTTCCCTTTTCCATGCCAAATGAAAGTACCCTGACTTGAGGAGGAAGTTCGCGGAGTAGTCTTTGGCCATAGGGACAGTCACCGTTAATAATGGCAACCTTTGGCAAACTTCCATTTTCTCCATTAAAGATTTTTCGTTTCTCATTGAAATAGGATTCCATATTTTTGTGATAATCCAAATGGTCACGAGTTAGGTTAAGAAAAACGCAAATACCAAGTTTCAGACCCGCAACGCGATGTTGATGAATACCATGAGAACTAACTTCCATGACTGCTTCGGCACACCCTCCAACCAACATGCTTCGTAACAGTGAATATAAATCAGCTGACTCCGGAGTCGTGCGAAACGAAGGTACTTCCCGGTCACCTAAATTGTATTTCACCGTGCCAATCAAACCAACTGGGCGCCCTTCTTCTTCCAGTAAATGCCGAACCAGTGTTGAGACTGTAGTTTTGCCATTTGTACCTGTTACTCCGACTATTTCCAAAGATTCATCGGGACATCCAAAATATCGTTTGGAGAGTCTTGCCAAAGTCTTGCGTGCATCTTTTACGCATACTTTGACAACAGAAGAAGGGACCTCAATTGAATCATCCTCTGTAATAATCGCTCTTGCTCCTCTATCAAGCGCTTCTTCAACATATCTATTACCATCGGTACGAAGACCAGGAAGAGCGAAAAACGCACTTCCATTCGTGACCCTACGACTATCTGAAACAAGTTGAGTGATTTCCACATTTCGATTTACAGAATTTTTATCATCACCTATCACGCCCTCACTAAAATCTAGTAAACTTCTTGGAGTGTTAATTCTCTTCCGAACATGCATCATATTTTCGACTAATTTTTTATCACTCATAGCTATAAATTTTAAAGTGAACCCAAAATTCCGGATGAATTTCGAACGAAATCTGGCTTAGTGTTGTCTGGTTTCATTCCCCAATATGCCGCAATGGCAGTACCAATCCTGTGGAAGGAAGGTGCCGCTGCAACACCCCCGTATCCCAATACACCATTTTTGATTTTCGGTTCGTCCACTACGACTGTAATCGCAACCCTTGGCTTTTCAGCAGGAAAGTATCCTACGAATGAAGCAACATGGTGCCGATTCGAATATCTACCATCGATAATTTTTTGTGTGGTTCCAGTTTTACCTGCCACAGAAAAACCATTTATTTTTGCCCTTCGAGCCGTTCCATCGTCTGAAACGACGCTCACAAGCATCTTGCTTAAATTTTCAGCAGTATAATCTGCAATAACCCTCCGGACTGGTTTAGGGTTAAAAGGAACCACCGTTTTTCCTTCCCTATCAAAAACTCTGGTAATGAATTGCGGCTTCATTAAAACGCCTCCATTTGCAACACATGACATTGCAACATGAATTTGCATTGGAGTTACACTAACGGCATGCCCAATAGGTAATCGGGTAATAGTCAAACCATCCCACCTTGAGGTGCTAGGCAGTATTCCTTTTCTTTCTCCCCCGATACCAAAGTCTGTTTTTTGACCGAAACCGAATGATCTACAATATTTGTACAGTCGATTACTGCCCAGAAGGATGCCTAGCCTTGCCGCTCCACGGTTACTCGACTTTTGGACTATTTCGCTAACACTGATCCTTCCAAGTGGATTATGGTCACTTGGTAATCTTAACTTCTTACTTCCGCTTTGAAAGGTTGCCAAAGAACAGTCAATGATATGATTACCATCGACCAAGCCTTCATTTAACGCACCCCCAACAGCCACGATTTTGAAGGTTGAACCCGGCTCATACAAATCCGAAAGTGCACGGTTTCTTTGATGTGCCAAATCTCCCGTGTTAAATTTATTAGGATCAAAATCAGGAGCATTTCCCAATGCCAAGATATACCCTGACTGAGGATCACTAACAATAATACTGGCACTCAATGGCTCAAACTCGCTAGAAATCCGCGCAAGTTCAGCTTCAACTAAATCCTGAATCCTACGATCTATACTTAGTTCAATATTTAGACCATCACTGGGCGAGACCTCGAAAGAACGATGCTGAGGCATTTCTCGCCTTCGTCCATCTTTCTCACTTTCTCGCCATCCATCCTGACCATTTAAATAGTAGTCAGCAAATCTTTCAACTCCCATGGTTGGGGTACCCTCCTTATTTACATATCCAAGAAGATGAGACGCCAATTTTTTATTTGGATACAATCGAGAATGCTTAAAATTACCATAAATACCTTTAATTTTGAGTTCTTTTATTTTTCTGTAAGTTCCCTCGTCCACATCTTCCCTTAACTTCACCCATCTTTTTTCTCTTACATATCGACCATTTTCATCCAAAACTGTTTTGGAATTGGAAGCTTCTTCCAACTGTTTCATGGAGATGTTTAAATAACCAGCTAGAGTAGACCATTTCAGCTTATCCTCATCCAAAATTATGTGAGGGTCCATTCCGACATCAACTACAGAACGAGTAGTCGCAAGTAGATTACCCTTTGAATCTACAATATCTCCCCTACGAGCTTTTATTGTGGAAACTTTTTTACGTGCACTGGAGGCAATTTCAGTATATTTATCTGCATTCCACACCTGTAGCCAAACAAGCCTTCCTCCCACTGAACAGAAGGCAAAGGTAATACTAAAAAAGACGAGGTAGAAACGAAATTTAGAGACGAACAAGGTTTTCACCTGCTCTGCCCCCCATAACTCTGCATGCTTAACATCTCGCCTTTCTGACTCTCCACAATCATACCTCGAGAACCGCATCTTTGCTGCAGTTCATAATCACTTACAAATACTGTTTGCCCCTGCTCTGGCATGGAAAGCCGACCTTTTACCATGGAAGCCAAAACAGAAGGCCGCAGTGCCCATGAGCGCTGACCACGAAGTTCCTGCACCTCCCGCATTACCACTTCTCTTTCGTCCTCCAATAAACCACATAATTTCGCTGATTTAGAAGTCTCCAGCCTCAACCATACAATTCCTATTGAGGCAGTTCCAATCGCCAGGAAAACAAATATTAGCAGTATTGTTGTAATTCGCTTCATAAAAACCTGGGGTTTGATTTTTTTTGAAGGACCCTTAACCTCGCCGACCGACTTTTCGGGTTTGACTCCACTTCTTTTTTTGTCGGGAAGATGGCTTTTGTGTTGATCATTTCGGCAACTGACCTCCTTTGATCTAGAAAACTTTGATCCCCCCGGTGCTCAGGCCTGCCAGCCATTTTCCTCATGAACCGTTTTACAATTCTATCTTCTAAAGAATGAAATGATATGACAGCAATAACACCACCTATTTTTAATGAGCGAAATGCCTTGGGTAAAACTGTCGCCAAAGACTCCAACTCTCCGTTTATGGCAATCCGAATACCTTGAAAAGTCTTGGTAGCAGGATGAATTCTTTGCCTTGAACGAAAACCACCGACCGCCTCAGCGACCAAATCAGCAGCACTAAGTGTCCTGGCAAGCTTCCCTGTGCCTCTTTCGCTAATTATAGCATCTACTACCCTTAACCATCTTCGCTCTTCCCCGTAGTCCCGAACCGCCCTTATGAGACTTTCCCTGGATGCTGTTTCCAAAAATTCAGCCGCACTTATTCCTTCTCGTGGATCTAGTCTCATATCAATAGGTGCATCCAATCGGAAAGAGAATCCCTTCCGTGCTTCTGCTAACTGAAAGGATGAAATACCCAAATCCAGGAGGATGCCGTCAAACTCTTCCTCTGAGGAATACTTGTCTAAGTTCTGAAATGCAGAATCAATGAAATTAAAACTTTCACCAAACTCTTCACTCAACGACTTGGAGCGGGCAAGTGCATCCGGGTCACAGTCCATTGCCATAAGGCGGTTAGAGGAATTTGCTTGAAGAATTTTGCGAGAATGACCACCTCCCCCAAAGGTAAGATCAGCAAAAGCACCGCCATTCTCGGGCTTAAGAAAGCCCATACATTCATCCAACAGAACCGGAATGTGTCTCACCGCTGCCGGAGAGCAAACAAACTCAACCGCTCCACAATACATTAATCCCCCCCTTTTTCCACCATAACACCCGCGCCGAATAATCCGTGAGAGAGGGGGCTCCACAGTCAGGACGAAATCCCCTTTGATGAGCAGCGTCCCTAATCACTACTCTATCCATCCAACACCGCATCATAGCCCCAACTCTCTCATCGCATCAAAAATATCCCTTTCATCATCCCGTGCCTCTTCTGCTTCCCTGCGATCTTCCGCCCAAATCGCAAAAGAGGTCAACTTGCCAACTAATACTGCCTTCCCCTCGATCCCCGCATGCTCCAATAGCTTGTCGTTTAAATTTATCCTTCCCTGCTTGTCGCAACCGAATGAGTCTGCCTTTGAAAACAATTCCATCAAGAGCGACTGTGCTTTCGGGTCGCTCAGACTGGCCTCTGAAACCTTCTCCTCCAATCGCCCTATCATCTTTGGAGGATAAACTGTTATGTAACCACTTGGGTTGGGAAGAGCCAGGTAGGTATTGTCTCCGCCGGAAATCCTCCATTTGGAAGGTATAGTAACCCTGCCCTTGGAATCGAGAGCATGGGTAAACTCGCCTACAAAAAATGTTGTTTGATTTGTGGCCATCCAAATGAATCATCTATCCTTTAATTACCATTTCTACCCATTTCTTGCCATTTTAACCCACCACGGTCAAGGCTTTTTTCTTTTTTTTCCAAAATTCACCACTTTTAGTAAATGAGGGGTTGCCGACTGCCCCCAGTTCAACATGGTTTTCCGAAGATGGAGAAGAAGCTAAAGAAAATTCGAGCGGATGAGCTTTTACTTAAAAATAAACTTTGCGAAAGCCGCACCCAAGCCAAGGTGCTGATTATGGCGGGACAGGTCAGGAGTGGTTCTGAAAGAATTGATAAACCCAGCCGCCTACTAAGAGAGGATTGTGATTTATCAATCCTGCGACCACTAAAATTTGTGGGAAGAGGTGGATTAAAAATGGAGAATTTTCTTTTAGAAAGTAATTTCGATGTAAAAAATCTTCATATTTTGGATATTGGAGCTTCAACTGGTGGTTTCACAGATTGCCTTCTCCAAAAAGGTGCCTCTCTAGCAACATGTGTTGATGTAGGCCATGGACAACTGCACTACCGTTTACGAACCGATCCCCGAGTAAAAAACCTAGAAAAAACAAATATTCGCGAACTCCTACCCGAGGACCTCGAAGATAGTCCATTTTTATTTATCGTCATGGACCTTTCATTTATCTCCCTATGCAAAGTCCTTCCCCATGCCTGGAATTTCCTCGCGAATAATGGAATTATCTCTTGCCTCGTCAAACCTCAGTTTGAATGTACAAAAAAAGAAGCAGATATGGGCAAGGGAATCATTCGCGATGAAGCAATTCGTGACCGAATATTAATGGAAATCAAATCGTTTGCTGATAAAAACCTAAAGGACTCAAAAATGATATTTGAAACTAAAGCCAGACCAGAAGGTACTGACGGGAATCAAGAATTCTTTCTCAGTTGGAAGAAAGTTTATTGAGTAAAACCTTTTTGAATTAAGTCCTCAATAAGTTCGCCCCTTGATTCTTCGGAACGGGCCATCTCCAAATCAAAAACGCGCTCTGAAATTTGCTCAACACTCTGATCCTTGGAACGGATGGTATAGACCCCCTTTGACCTCACAAAAATTACCTCACTATCTGAGCGCTCCAATTCCTCCCACTTCTCATCAGGAGACAGATTTTCACAAGCTTCAACCAAACGAACCGCCAATGATCTCTGGCGATTAAGCATTGCCTGCTGTTCCCTTATTTTTTCAATTTTATCATCTAAAACGAGTTTCTTAGCCAATTGTTCTTCCGTGGCATTTCCGTCTCTTTCTGAATCGCTGATTTGCGATCTCTCGTCCTGTAGTGAAGTTAAATTACGACCTAAAGAATTATTTTCACTGTCAAATGAGGCTCGTACACTTACTGTACTTTTCCTCTCAACAACCACTCGTATTCCAAGGTTACTGACTGATGCATTCTGATCATTGAGTGCTGAAAACATTTTGTCAGCGTATTCAAGAAGTTGCTCAGTCTTTAACTGATCTGCATGGCCTTTATAAAGATCACTGAAACTTGCCGTCGAATAATCACCCGGGCCTGATTCAGTGGCACGATCAAAAACAAAAACAACGAACCCGTCCCTAGCTTTGCGCACCGAACGGGTAAAAAAGTTTCTTTCATTGAGAGATTTAACTTCCTCGAGTGGCTGTTTATTCATTCGCCTCTCACTTTCTCGCATTTCCAAACCTAATATTGCTCCCTGCATTGGCATATCACGATCAGCGAATGAAATTGATTTTAATTTAATTTTAGGTTGCGTAAGCAAAGCGGACAATTCAGTTGAATTCCTTCGCTGCTGATACGATGAATATTTGCTTCTCAAGATATCCTGCAGTTCGTTTATCTCATCTAAGAATTTGAAAGCCGCTTCCTTTGCAGCATTTTCCGCATACCTCTCGGCATCAATACGATCTCCGTCAATAATTCTTTGTCGAACCTGATCCTTTACTTCTTCAAAGGAAACCTCTCGTAGTTCAGTATCATTTGCGTCTTTGCCCAATTCAGCTAATAAATCCAGTTCTAATTCTGCAGGAATTGAACTGTTAGCCTCACTTACATTGGAATCTGAAGGGCCGACTGGTCCCTTAGCACCCTTGGCATCCTGTGAACTATTGTTATCGATTTCATCAACTGGAATGGAAAACTGATCTTTATTTCTTTCGAAATAAGCAACCATCCGTGCTTCGTCAGGGGCGGGAGGAAGTTGGAGGTGATCTTTACTTTGAAAAACTATGGCAGTGGCATAAGTGCGAGCAGGTTCAGAAAAAGTAAGGCTATCTCTATTTGCACTATGATAAGCCAAAAGATCTTTTTCCAGAGTTTCCGTTATTGAAATCCCAGCATTTTCGGTCATAAGCATAGGTTTGGGAACCGGAAGGTTTAAGCGCTTGGGCGTTAATTGAATTGATTCCCCAACAATCTCACTCTCAACCCCAAAATCTTCGAGGTCAATTGCAGATTTAAGGGCTACGAGAGATTCCTTCAAGCTGTCCTTAATGTTAACGAATACACGGGATCCGTTTTTTTCTTTTTCATCTTCAGAAAATTCAAAGCTTAAGGACTTATTGCCATAGGAAATTTTGAGGGAAGATCCTTCTTTGGTATCCTCATTAAGTGAAATTGACCCCAAAGCTGGATCGGATAGATTTAAATCCTCAATCCGCAAGGACAGGGCTTCGGCATCCCAAGCAAATTGCTCTCCATGCAGATCTAGCTCCGCCTCTTTAGAAAGGGAAAACCCACCCTGACTGTAAGTCTGGTCAACAAGTTGTGCCCGAAATTGGGAATATAAAATTGTCTCAATATCAACTGGAGAAAACCCACGAGAACGTCCGACAAACTGCATGGCTCTAGTACGGTTTTCGTCATTTGCTAATCCTCGATCCAGCCTGCCCAAAAATTCATTGAATCGCGTATTTATTTTGGGATGGTTTACAGATAACGGCATAAATCCCCAAGCATCAGCCTGCCCATCAAGAGATATTTTTGACTGGGCAGAAGATTCCATAAACTCAAAATCGTCCATGCCCGAACGAGCAATTTCCCGCAACTTAATAGACTTTGGTAAGTTGGGCCATTGTTGCATAAATCCAAATAATTGCTGTATAACATTTCGATCCATATTTTCCTGATCAGACTGCAATGCATTTTGTATCTGCCTTTGTAAATTCTCTAGAAACTGACGATCAGCTTTCTCAAAAGCTTCCGCTGAAGGACTGATTATAGCTCCAAAATCAGCAGACACCCTGTTGCTCATCGTAACAATTCTTCGTTCATCAGGATGATTTAAATCAACACCGTACAATACCCGCTTTTCACGGTTGGGATCAGGTAACAAATCAAAAACGGAAGATCCTTGCGATAAGTAAAGGACAAATGACACGATAATAACAAGCAAAAGTACTGGAAATAAAACTTTGCTTTGTTTGGAGATGAAATTCTGCAGGGCAGTAATCATAGGTTGGAAAGGTTAAAACCTGCTAATAATGCCGTATCCAAATTAAACGTCAAACCTTTGAGAACATAGGAATCGTGAATGAAAATGCTACTTTGATACAAGTCTTGGTTTTTCGGAGAATATCAGTGAACTCATCCAACTTTGCCTTTTAACTCCAGATTTGGTTCTGAACGGACGCAATATTACCATTTTCTCTAACAGCAAATCCTCAGAAGCTTCAGAATCCCATTCGAGAAAATATTTGTAGGTCTCTACTTCTTGCTCATCAAGCAATGCCTTTTCATCCATCGATAACTTAGCAGATACCACTACTTTTGATCCTGACCATTCCCATTGACCATCCATTCTCGCATTCTCACCGCCACCTTTAACAATCACTTTTCTATCACTCATGAAAGAAAATTTAAGAGGATAAGAAGCTTTTCTCGACAGTCCCTGATTTCTCATTAAGAGAACCGGTGATCCATCATCATTGGTTAATCCTTGCTTTGTTTGGAAAGCAAAACGGGCACCTCGCTTAATCAGAAAATATTCTGATGGTTCCTTATTATCGCTAAAGCTGATTATTCTTTCACCGTCCCCAATGTCCCAAGTTCCTTCACGCTCAACTGTATTAATTTTGGGATGCTCAAATTTCATCCGCGAAAACAAACCATCAGGAGTCTGCCTTAAAACTAAGGAAATTTTCCCCTCTTTCCCATTGGAAATGATTGAACCTTCAAAAACTTCGTGAACCCAATCTTTTACAGAGCCAGTAAAAGTGCCTGTGGGGTTATTTTTCCCACATGAAAATATGAGTAAGAACCCAAAAATCAACGGTAGTAAATGTAAATTTTTCTTCATCTACAGACTAAGAAGAAATTATTTAGCTTCTCCGGTAGCAATCTTTTTATTTTCGCTAAGCAATCGTCTCAAAGAACGGCTGTATAATGAACACGCTAATAAAAAGCCGATTCCCAGAAATAATTCCCAACTGGGACCTGATGAATCAATACGAGAAAAAACGATATTTGCTTTCTTTAGCTTGGCAGAGTTTTCTAAAACAAATTTCTCAGGAAATAATCTCGGGTAATCTCCTTCTTTACTTGCAGGCAAATAAGTTATCTGACCATCCGTTCTCTTTACCAATACAAACTGGTCACTTGCTCTTAGGTATTTTAAATAATCACTCCAAGAATAATAATCATCGGGAGTTGTTGCTCCTTTTCCTATAAATTGCCAAAGTTTCTTATCTTCATCCTTTTGATCAACCCCTTTGAATTTCCTAAAACTTAATTTCAGTAAACCATTCTCCCTTTTCCATTCACCAACCACATTACTTCCACCCTCTCTTTTCTTGTCATATTGAGCAGGTAATACACCCCAAGCACGGCCTGAGAAAAGGCCCATTCCGAATTGATAACGATCCGATGCGCCCTGAAGCGAATATTCTGTCCAAGGAGTGGGCCAGAACGCCAGGTAAATTGATTTTAATAGATAGCCAAAAACAAATAGACCACCTATAAACCCAGTCATTTTTTTCTTAAAACGAAGACTCAAGATTTGCTGTTCCAGCTGCCATTCTTTTTCACGGCGTTTTCTGATCTCCTCAAGTTTTTCTCTATTTTTCTCCTCCCTTTGAACAGGCTTAATCCCATATTTTGAAAGATCTATGACTCCGGGCAATGCAGATAATGATTCAGATATATTTTCAAAGCCATCCGTAGAAACAGCCTGATTAATCCATTTCCACCATGGTTTTAAATCAGCTCCTTGGACCAAGTGCTCGGAAACAACCTGCTTTGCAATTTCTCCGATTGCATAAAGATCCCAGCGTTCGTCTCCTATTCCATGACCTTTTTCCTCTAAGGGACGATATTGGGAAGATTCAGCGGAAGATTCCTGTGCATCCAAAGTAGTCGTTCGTGCAATACCGATATCACCAAGATCAGAGATTTCCCGGCAAGCGTAGTTCGTTAACTTAAATAAACCAAATTCTGACACCCATGCTTTCAATTCCCCATCAGGGGACTTTTTGATCAGTATATTCCTGGGTTTTAAATTTCCATGGGCAATGCCCATTGAATGAGCTTTGTGAAGAGCAAGATGCAATGACTCCATCAATAAAAACAACTGCCTTTCTGTCCACTCATGAGGACAATTTACAAGCTCGTCATGCAATGTCTTAATCAATACCTCTTCCGAGAGTGCAGAATCCTCTCCATCAGAAACGACTCCCTCCTTGGGTACAAACTCAGACCGACCAGAAAACAAATCAAATGCAATCCAACTTTTCCACTTCATTTGCCCAAAACCGATAATGGGCCAAATTCCTTCTCCTTCCAACTGCTGTATTACCTGACACTCCTGAAAAAATATTTCTTCAAACCTTTCAGTTTCTGCAATTTCCCGGGGAATTAATTTAAGAAAATGAGTCTCACCTTTATTTTCACCTTCCGAACACTCAGCGATATAACTTTGGCCACATGAACCTTCTCGAACCCATGATTTTATCCGATAGGGTCCAATCCGAGTTCCTGAAGAAAGCATAGCTTGTTAAGTCTAGAAATTTACAAGGCTTACCCCCATTTAAGCTTGTGTCGCAAAAGGCGAAAATGAGAGTGCTGAAGTGACTCCATGAGGGGGAAAGTAGTATCTGACACAGAAATTTCCAATGGGAAAACTGGAGGAAGCGAAAAAGCAGGTTGTCCATCCGCAGATACAAGAGGAGAATCCGGATTATCACCGCATCTTATTTGGATTGATATGCCCGTAGGAAAAACCAAGGGTCTACTAGTCAAAGAGTGAGCGGAGATTGGTGTCATAAGAAGCACCTGTGCGTCTGGATGAGCGATGGGGCCGCCAGCAGCAAGATTATAGGCTGTCGAGCCTGTCGGTGTAGCAAACACAATACCGTCACACGCGTAGTCTGCAACGGGTTCGTCATCTACCGATATTGAGAAGCGAGCAAGCCTTCCATTGGAACCACTTTTCACCACCAAGTCATTCAAAGCAATCATTGAAACTCCTTTGCTGTCCCTGTAAGAAAGCATACTCCTTCTTCGAATGATAAATTTGCCATCTAAAAGAAGTGGAATTTGATCATTCATTTCCTCAGGTGAAAGTGTGGCTAAAAAACCAAGTTGACCATGTCGAATCCCAGCTAATGGCACATCGAACTCAACCGCTTGCTGCATCAAATTTAATAGAGTTCCATCTCCCCCTATCACAAAACAAGCATCTACATCCCTAAGTAAACCGTCAGGTGCCGGAAATTCAGTTGTCAGAAGAGCATTCACTCCGTGGCTCTCCGCCCTTTTTCGAAGTTCTTCACCAATTTCTACTGCTCCTTGTTTAGTTGCATTAGATACAATGGCTACACGCTTGAGAGGTTTCATAACATTATCCTTAAACTAGATTGATTTCACCCTATGGGTCAAGAATGCCTTATCCATTCCAATTGATTTGTATTAATCTCCGTATTTTCTTTGACCATGAGTCTTGCCTGCCCCCCAAGGTGCTTTCTAAACCATTTTCTTTGTTTGGAAACAAGCCTCCTTGTCGACTGATTGATCTGCTTAATCAAATCATCGAGAGTCACCCTCCCTTTCAAATAGGCAATGCATTCTCTGTAGCCAATGGCATTAGCCGCAGAAACATTATTTTCAATGCCAGAATCTAATAGGTTTTGAGTCTCATCCAGAAGGCCCAATTTCAGCATTTTGTCGGTTCTTGTTGAAATTCGTTGCTCCAAGTCTTTATCCTCTCGGTCCAACCACAATACCTTTTTATCAACACCAGGAAAAGGCTTGGGCAGTGAGTTAAATTCATGATTCAATTGCAAAAGAGATTTTCCTGAGGCAAGACACCTAATCAAAGCTCGGCTCACCCGTCTAGGATTTAGGACATCAAGAGACCCTAAACCCTGAGGATTTAATCTTTTTAGTTCCAAAAGTATATCATTAGGGTCTTTTTCCTTTTCCAGCTTATTGACCTTTTCTTTTAGCGCCTCCTCAACTTCCACTTTATCTACGACAGGAGAAAGAAAAGACTGAAGATAAAAACCACTTCCTCCGACTATCAAAAATTTTTTTTCTTCATTCAAAAGTTTCTCAATAACTTGCTTAGCATAAACTGCATAATCACTCACGGTGTAGAGGGAATCAACTTCGGCAAGATCTATGCCGTGATGAGACACCCTCGATTGTTCATCTTCACTTGGTTTTGCTGAACCAATGTCCATCCCTTTGTAAACTGCAACCGAATCGCATGACAAAATATGACTTTGGTTGGCTTCAGCCCAATTGAGTGCAATCTGAGATTTCCCTGCTGCAGTTACACCTGCAAGTAAGTAGATTGGTGCAGATTCATTTTTCATCAGTTAACTGACGAAAAATTCGCTTAGTTTTTGGGAAGACCGGACGCCAAGAGTCTCGCACGCTGCCCAATCTTTTCGACAATTCGGTGAGGCTCTGTAATATTTTCAGGTATGCAATTGACCAAAGCACTTCCAACTACAACTCCATCGGCAACTTGTGCGACTTCCTTTACCTGTGCTTTATTGGAAATCCCAAAACCGACTACGATTGGTAAGTCAGTCTCTTGACGGATTGCACTGACTCTTTCACCTAAATCTACCGCAAGATCATCTCTGGTTCCTGTAACACCTTCACGAGAGACATAATAAACAAAACCTGATGAAGATTCTACAATTCGAGAGATTCTTGAAGCTGGAGTCGTAGGAGCTACAATAAAAACATTCTTCATTCCAAGTTCCCTCGAGGCACCCACCAATTCTTCCGCTTCCTCAGGAGGCAAGTCTAATGTAAGCAAACCATCTACCCCAGCTTGCTTAGCATGCTCAACATATTGCCTGACTCCTTGAGAAAAAACCAAATTATAGTAGGTGTAAAAAACGATTGGGACTTGAGAAAATTTGCGAATTTCCTGGACCAATCTAAACACATCATCCTGCTTGCATCCGTTTTCCAATGCACGCTGAGCAGCCAACTGATTAGTTAGTCCATCTGCTAGTGGATCTGAAAATGGTACTCCAAGTTCTAATAGATCTACTCCATTTTGAAGTAAACTCCTGCAAATTTCCAATGATGTTTCAAAATCCGGGTCACAGGCACACACATATCCGATTAAGGCAGCTCTACAATCTTTTTTGCAAGCTGAGAAAAGTTTCGCGATTCGGTCAGAATTCTCCATAGTTAACGACTTGAATTATCTATTATCCAGATCTTTTATGGCAACGGAAAAGCATTTTCCTAAGAATTGATTCTTATGATCTATCTCTATAGATTTCTACTTCCAGTTTTTAGCATCTTTGCTCTGCCCTACTATATTTTTCGAATGATCAGGCGCGGAGGGTATAGCCATAAATTTTTGTATCGTGCCGGACTTTGGCCCAAGCTTCCTCCAAAGGGAAAAGGAACCAGCAGGATATGGATACAAGCCGTAAGCGTTGGAGAACTATCTTCTCTCGGCAAAGTGCTTGAATCTCTGCTCAACCATTCTAACATTGAAGTCGTTCTTAGCGGTACAACAAGTACAGGTTTAATGCTTGGAGCAAAAAAATATTCTAATCGATTAGTTGCCCATGGTCCATTTCCTTTCGATTGGCTTCCTTTCTCCAAAAAAGCATGGAAAAGAATCCAACCAGATCTCGCGATTCTAGTTGATAGTGAACTTTGGCCAGAACATTTTTATCAGGCAAAGATAAGTAAAGTCCCACTAGTTATAATTAATGGCAGGCTCTCTGACCGAACTTTTACAAGGCTCTCCTCTTCAATATTGAAACAGGTTAGATCATTACTTTTTCCTCCAAATTTATCAATCATTGCCTCTTCTGAAAGACAGCAGGCGAGGTGGCTTAGCCTGCATTTTCCCAAGAAAAAAGTCTGCGTATCCGGAAACTTAAAGATCGATGCAGTGGACTTCAATATGATTAACCCGGATGTGAAGTCTAAGATACGCCGCGAGTTAAATTTTAGTGATCGAGAATTGGTTTTAGCAGGGATTTCAACATGGCAAGGGGAGGAAGAATTGCTTATTGAACTTGTTCAGTCTCTCAGATTAGAAAAAATTGACATCAAGTTGCTCATCATTCCCCGCCACGCTGAGCGCAGGAATGAAATTAAAAAGATCTTTAGAACCAAGGGCATAACTTATCATACAAGAACAAGTGTAGAACCAACTCCGGAGGAATACATTGCCTACTTAGCTGATACAACTGGCGAAGTCATGACTCTTTTACAAGCTGTTGACTTTGCGTTCATGGGCAAAACATTGGATCCAAATGATGGCGGTCAAAACCCAATTGAACCAGTAGCATTGGCTTTACCTTTGGTTATGGGCCCAAACAATCAAAACTTTAGAGAAACATGCTTTGACTTATTAAGTCATAATGCCCTTTTGGTTGGCAAAAATGCTGCCGAAACGAAAATGCATTTACTCCGATTATCAAAGGACGAGAGTCTCAGAGAAGAGATGAAAAAAAATTGCGCCTCCTGGATGCAAAAACAAGGAACACCAAGTGAATTCACATACTCATATATTATAGAAAAGCTAAATCTACATTAAGTTGTGATTTTTCTCTCTACTTTTCCAGCATTGACCAATTAATAGAAAATGCCTAATCAAATTGAGACTGAGTCTCAATTACGTTATTACTTTTATGAATCCCCAACTTTTTAAGCTTTGTTATTTTATTTTCTCTTCTTTCATCGGAATAAGTATTTTTTCTTTTTCATCTTGTGGTACAGAAGCGGAACACCAATTGCCTCAAGAAATTAAGCCTGATGAGCTTTCTCTTCAAAAAGTCATCATTGCCCTTAAAGCAAATAAGAGCCCTGAGAAAATGCTTGCTGAGAAGCAAGAACTTGAAAAATTTCTAGTCAACAAATTAAAAAGGGAAGTAGAAGTAATTATCCCAACTGATTCTGCAACTGTTGTAGAATCATTCAGAAATGGAACCCTTGACTTAGGTTATCTAAGCTCTACTGATGCTGCTAGGAATCTTGACCAGGAAACGGCGTCCATCTTACTTGTTCACTTGAAAAATGGGCAACCTCACTACCAAAGTGTTTGGCTCACATTGAAAGATAAACTTTACAAATCGATAAATGATTTAAAAAACAAACCAGTTGCATTCGCAAGCAGGTCGAGTACATCAGGTTATTTGATCCCAACCCTTGACCTATTCAAAAGAGGATTAGTTGGAGAGAATAGATCCTTAACTGATTTCTTCTCCCAAACTATTTATGGAAACGGATATGTATCAGCGGTCGAGAAAGTTTTAAGCGGAGAAGTTGAAGCAGCAGCCGTTAGCGACTATGTTTTTGGTGGTGATAACAAATATTTAACCGACGAACAAAAAGATCAATTAAAAGTATTGCAGACACAAGGTCCTGTTCCTGCCCATACTCTTTGCATTAGATCAAGTATTTCTGAATCTGACCGTAAAATTTTTGAAACGGTTTTTCTGCAGTTTAATCAAGATGCACCCTCACTCCGAGACCGTATTTTCAATGGTGAATTAATTGTGGTTGATCAAGACGAGCACCTTAAAGTAACTAGGGATGCATTAGATTTTCAGAAAAAACTAAAGCCTTAATTTGTTTCTAATTAAATTCACAGCGTCTAGATATCTTACAAAATGAGTACCCCGCTTCTTGATGTAAAGGGACTGGGCGTAAAGGTCGATGAAAGATGGCTTGTTAGAAATTTAGATTTTTCAGTTTTCCCTAGACAATTTTTAGCAATTACAGGTTCTTCTGGCTCGGGTAAAACGACTTTGCTACGAACGCTTTTTGGGGAGTTGCCACCGGAAGAAGGCACTGTAGAAAAAAATCATTTAGTAAAAGACAAATCCGCCATGATATTTCAAGATTTGAGGCTTGCAGGTGGAGCTACTGCAGTGACCAATGTTCTTGGAGGAAGTCTTCGCCGTCATAAATTTTTAAAGACACTGCTTGGATTCCCTGTTAAGGAAAAGGAAGAGGCCTCCAAACTTCTTTACAGATTGGGTTTGCATGACAAATCCCGACAATGGACTTCCACTCTATCAAGAGGAGAAAAACAGAGAGTAGCGATTTGCAGAAGTTTACTTTCTCACCCTTTGATGCTTTTAGCAGATGAACCTGTATCAAGCCTAGACTCAGAATGGGCTGATCAAATCTTAGCCATTCTGAGGGAAGAAACTCTTGAAAAGCAGGGATGCTTAGTTTGTACACTTCACAACGAAAATCAGGTTAGTGAATTTGCAGATTTGGAATTACATATTGACGAAAAGGACCCGACTCAATGGGACTTAAAAAAGATTGGCAGGAAAATTTAAAGTGCAAAACCAAGTACCATGGCATAGTCGTTTTGATATTCTTGGAGTTACATTTGTTGTCTTTTTGGTAGGTGCTTTTGGCTCTTTGCCGACAATAGAGGGCTCAGGCAGAGATCTTGATTATTGGAAAAACATCGTCCGCTTTGCCAAACAATTCTTTCCTCCCGACTGGTCCATACTTGGGCAAACACTTCAAGGTTTATTTGAAACTGTCCGCATTGCTATGGTTTCGACTCTACTAGCAATTGCTATCTCAATTATTTTGTCCATTGGGGCATCCAGAAATATTGCTCCTGCTTGGTTGCTGTGGCCCACAAGAATGCTACTTAATATTATTAGAACAATACCAAGCCTTCTTTGGGCACTGCTTGCTGTTGTAATTGTGGGCTCTAATGCCCTAGCCGGTGTAGTTGCATTAACACTCTACAGTGTTGGTTATCTAGCCAAGTTTTTCAGCGAAACCTTCGAAGCTACTGATACAGACGCTCAGCAGGCACTGCAGTCACTTGGAGCTAATCGTTTACAATCTTTTCAATACGGTCTATGGCCTAATGCTCGGCCAATTATTTGGAGTCAATGTCTTTGGATGCTTGAGTATAATGTACGTTCTGCAAGCATTATAGGATATGTTGGTGCAGGTGGTATTGGTCTACACCTCAAACTTTATGCCGAGTCAGCCGACAGTTGGAATAAATTCTCTTTGGTACTTCTTTGTATATTGGTAATCGTTACATTTCTTGACTTAGTCGGTGAAAAAATTCGTAAGTCTATAAAGGAAAAATTGGAGGGGGGAATCAGTGATTAAATTTGATTACTAACTCGAATGAAAGTCTTTTTTTCAAGTCTTGCAGCAAAGATAGCTCTTTTTAAAAAAGTAGAGGCCCAAGTCAGAAATATCAATCCATCAGCAATTGTTGTAGGAGGTGATATGGATCCTCAATGTTTAGGAGCAAAGATTTTGGATAAATCTAAATTTTTGAGGATGAAAAAACTCGACGACTTTTCTACGGATGAAATCCTAGAATTTCTCGTTTCTGAAAACATTTCTTATGTGATTCCCACAAGAGACGGAGAATTGACCTTTTGGGCGGTACACAAGGAGATTTTAAGTGAATGTAAAATCTCAGTTATGATTTCGGATCTTTCATCGATCAAAAAATGTAATGATAAGCTGACTTTCTACAATTCTTATAAAGAACTGACCGTACCAGTCATTCCTACATTTCTTGATATTAATAAAATTGATAGTAAAACTTTCGTAGTCAAAAGCAGACATGGTTCCGGGTCCTCAAACATCGGCTTGAACTTAAGCAGGAAAGAGGCTTATGAGCATGCAAAAAAAATAAATGACCCTCTTTTCCAACCATACATCAAAGGGAGGGAATTTAGTGCGGAAACATGGATTGACGACAAAGGGAAATGTCATGGTTTGGTTATGAGGTGGAGACTTCAAATTGTCAGGGGCGAATCTCATGAATCCAAGATTTTCTTAAACGACAATTGGGGCAAATTAATTATCGATATGTTTGAAAAGATTCGAGGTTTACAGGGCCATTGCCTTGCTCAAATAATCGTAGATGAGGATTGTAAATTACATCTCATTGAAATCAATCCAAGACTAGGCGGAGCAAGCCCCCTTTCGTTGGAAGCTGGTTTGAACTCCATAGAATGGTTCCTTAATGAATCAAATGGTGCTTCTCAAAAAATTCCCAAGAATCCTGCTATTCGAGATGGATTAAGATTAAAGAAAAAAAATGGTGTTGTTACAATTACCGAGGAATAGTGAAATGAACTCTTCTCCATTTTTTACAAAACTTAGATGAGCAATTTTGAATTAAAGTCAGTCTGTAGAAAGTCATCTTCGGTCAGAGCGTTGTATGAACTTTTAAAGGTAAGGAAATTTTCCATTTCGCATCAAAAATTGCCAAGCTTTGAAGAACATGAAGAATTTGTCAAAAGTCACCCCTATCGCCAATGGTGGCTTGTTCTGGAAAATTCTAAATTAATAGGAAGTGTTTATCTTACCGATGATAATGCCATTGGAATTAATCTAATCGAGGAAGAACAAAGAATTTATTTCGGAATTCTCGAAAAAATAATTCATGAAAATAAGCCCCTACCCCCAATCCCATCTGTGAGACCGAAGTTTTTTTATGTTAATGTCGCACCGGAAAACTTAATCCTTAAGGAAACTCTCGCTAAACTTGGAGCAAAGCATACTCAATGCTCTTACAGGATATGAATAAATACTTTTATTCATTAGCCCTGTTTTCAATTTGCGTTACAAATGCTCTCACCTCTTGATTCTGAGGAAGCAAACTTGCCAAATTACGCGCGTGAGGAAGAGCTTCAGACCATCGTCCTTTTTGCACCAAAAGTTGTGTAACATTTTGAATAAATTCCGGGTTATTTGGTTCTAAACGAATTGCCTGAAGAAAAGCACTAAGAGCATCCTCTATTTTGTCACTTTGCCAGTAAGCAATGGCTAGGTTGTTGAAAACTCTGGGATTATCTTTCCAGTAAGCAGATGCCCGTTCCAGAGATCTAATTGCTTCGGACAAGCGATTCCGGTCTTCCGCAAGCAAAAGTCCTAGTGAATAATGAACTTGTCCCCAAGTAGGCTGTAGGTCGGCAGCCTCCCGAAGAATTTTTTCTGCCTCCTCATTACCACCTCTGCGACTTAGCAATGTGGCAAGATTCATGCGTGCAGGAACATAGGTGCTCTCACGACGGATAGCCTGACGATAATGTTTCTCTGCCTGCTCAGACTGGTTACGGTTCTCGGCAAGGATACCCAAAGAAAGATGAGACTCAGGTCGATCCAAGTTACTGGTGTAACGAAGCTTCAGTTCCTTAAAGACTTCCTGAAATAGATTTAGCTCTTCCAAAGTAAAGAGCGTTTCAGGAATACGGGCGAGGATACGGGCGGCTTCGGTTCGCACTGAACGGATCGGGTCTTTCAGCATGGAAACAAGATCGCGATGAGCATCGACATCCGATAAATTTTCAAGTTTGGCAACCGCCGCCACTCGGACGATCGAATCATTGGCATCGAGATTACGACGAGCTTCATCAAAACTAGCAGAACTTATAAATTGGCGAAGTGCAAGCATCGCACCCGCACGAGTAAAGGCAGGGGACTCGGGGTCGCGACATGTTTCCAAAAGTAATCTTTCTGCTTCCGGTTTTCCATTGCGAAAAGCGTGAAAAGCTGCGGGATGACGAACATCTTTAGGTCGGTCAGGTCCTTTATATTTGACAACTGCGTCGGCTGCCCAATTTGCATCCTTATCTGTGTGACACTGATTACAGGCATTAGGAGTACCAAATTTCACTGTATGGTCTGGACGGGGAATTCTGATGCTGTGATCACGGCGTTTGTCAATGCCCATGTAGGTTTTATGCGGCATATGACACTCCACACACTGGGCTCCTTTCGTGCCTGACTGATGGAAGTGATGATCTGGAGTATCAAACCCAGTTGGGTTATCCTCATTAGGGACATGACAACGAGTGCAAAGTTGATTGGTGTAAGTGTGAAGTTTTACGGAATGTGGATCATGACAATCGACGCAGCGTACTCCTTTATGAAACATTTTACTTTGCACATAGGATCCATAAACATACACCTCATCATCAATCTGCCCGTCAACATGATAGGTTGGCACCTGCATATCCGGCGACCAGGGCTGAACCACTTCAGGTAGAAAGTGATCGAGAAAAGAATCATTGGCATGATGTCCCGGATGAACGAATCCACGCCGGGCATGACACTTTGCGCAAGATTCAATCTGAGCGACATTGGTGCTATTGACATCTGTTAGCCCAAAATGGGTAAGACCTTCCCAACCTTCATTGGCTCTAGCCAATTCCACATGTTTTCTGCCAGGACCGTGGCATGATTCACAGGCAACATTGATCTCAGAATAAGCGGTGGAAAATGTTTGTGAGGAATCATCAAATTTTTTCCTCAAATTAGTGGAGTGACAATCCGCACACATATGATCCCAGTTTTGCATAGATCGTGTCCAAAAAAGCGGATCATCCGGAGCTATCCGTTCATTCGGGTACAAGTGGTACCATTCTTTTTTTTCAACATCCCAGCAGGTGGGAAGGACCTGCATACGACCATCTGGAAACTTTACCAAGTATTGTTGAAGCGGTTCCCACCCAAATGTGTAAGCAACTTCAAATACTTCCAATTCACCCTGCTGATTTTCGGTCTCGACAAGATATTTTTCATTTTCTCTAAAAAAACGTGTGGTTACACCATAATTTACAAATTTGGAGTTATTGAAATCCGCTCGAACGGTGTCTTCGTTAGGTAATTCCATTGCGTGGTAGTGATGTGACTCCAACCATTTTTCGTGAGATTCTTGATGACACTCAGCACAAGTATGTGCCCCAACATATTGGTTCAGTTTGTATATTTTTTTTTCGTCAAAAGATTCATTTTCTTCAACCAATTCATCGTTTGAGGTATCCCCACATGAAGAAAGCCAAATGGAGGCTAAAATAGTAAAAAAAACTCTGACAACACAAGTGGGCATGAATTTATAACATTATGGCAGTAGATATTAAAATGGCAACGAGGTTCGTTTGTTTGTTATCTTGACAAAATTTTTGGGTATTTAACTAGTAGAATTGGAAATTTATTTAGTTATGAGCCTAATTTATCTTAATATAAATAATCAGCAAGCTGGTCCCTATGAGGTAGAGGCGGTCAATCAAATGCTACTATCAAATCAGATTACTGCTGAGACACTTGCATGGAAACAAGGTATGGCTAACTGGGAATCTCTAACATGTGATACATTTAAGTTGCTTGGAGTTGGTGGACAATCAACTAGTAAATCTGGTCCGTTATCACCACAGGGTGGAAATATTACGGAAACGAATCAAATACCAGGGCAGAAGGAAAAAAGTTTAAAACAATCGGTTGAATCGGCGAAAGGTGGAACTTTTCAAATTGGCAAAGCTTTGGGTGAAGCATTTTCTTTTTTTAAAGGCAACATGTGTGGATCTATGGCATGGATTATTATGAGCATACTTATTGGTGCAATTCCTTTAGCAAATCTTATCGTTCCCCTAATGGGAGTAAATTTTTACACCTGTGTGCGAAATTATCGAGAATCCGGTCAAAAAATGTCTTTCGGAGAATTATTTGATTTTAATAATGCTTTGGACAAGATCATCGGTCCAATCGTGGTTGGTATATTAATCGGAATTGGTTTTATTTGCCTGATTATTCCGGGCATAATTCTGACTCTTATGTGGGTCTTTACTCCTTGTATTCAAGGAGACAGAGCGGAATTAACTTTTATTCAAGCGATGAAAGAGGCTAAAGGGCTAGCTAAGGGTAATTACATTAAAATCTTCTTCCTACTTGTCATTTTAGCAATCTTTGCCTTTTCTGGATTCTTACTTTTGGGTGTTGGAGCAATGGTTACTTTGCCTGTCGCTCATGTCGCACTGTATTGTGCTTACGATCAATGCAAGAATTGACAATTTTTAATACATTCAAAAAAATTACATGTAATTTGTCACATGCTCCGTATTATCGGTATAAAAGGTCGTAAATAATATTTTTATAAAAGTTTAAAATCTTGGAATTCATTGATTTCTCTAAAAAAGCATTGCAAACCATCAATCTTGAGTACAAATATAGTGTATGACTCGTAATATCTTTTGCCTACTTTCTTATTTTACCTTTTCATCGCTGGTTTTTGGCTTTGCAGAGAGAGACTTTCGTTCGATGAATGGACAAGTTATTCGAGGAACAATCATTGAACGGCTTGATGATGGAGATGTTATTTTAAAAAGATCAAAAGATTTACAGCTTTTTCGTATTAATCTCAAAATCTTTACAGAAGATGATCAGGCATTCGTGAAGAACAACTTCCCTCCCAATCATGATGCCCTCCCAGAATTTCAACGCCCCCTATCTGTTAATGCATTAAAAACAAATGCCAAGTTTATAGATAGCATTATTGACACAAAATTACGCTCCTACAACCAACGCCCGAGTCGCCCAGCCAGTGACGAAGTCTTTTTAAGAAGAACCTACCTTAAAATCATAGGGAGAATACCAAGTTTTGCAGAAACCAAAGCTTTTCTTTCTTCGCGTGGTTCAGATAAAAGAGCCAAGCTCATCGACAGTCTTCTTTTAACAGAAGGTTATGTTAGCCACTGGTTCCATTTTTGGGCAGATATTCTTCGAGCAAAGGAAAATTTTGGTAATCGAATGTCAGGTCGCCCATACATTGACTACATCAAAGAATTTATTGCATTGAACCGGCCGTATGACGAATGGGTAAAAGAAATGCTTTCCTCGAGCGGACCTTATTGGGAAAAAGGGAATGGAGGCATAGGTTATTATGCCCGTGACCAAGGGATGCAATTAGATAACATGTCCAATACGGTTCGTATTTTCCTGGGCACAAGCCTAGAATGTGCACAATGCCACGATCATCCTTTCGACCGATGGACTCAGAAGCAATTTTATGAAATGGCTGCATACACCGAGGGTGCGGGCAACTTACGTCGCCGAGGAGCTGATAACCTTAATGCTCTTAACCGTTTAGCTCGCACTGAGCAAAGACGACTTGAACAGATGGAACGTCCCAGAGATGCCAGAAGGGTAAGAGATGCAGCCAGAGATATTTCAGATGTTGTTCAGGTTGGACTTGAAAGTATGGGTAGAGGTAAGATTAAGTTGCCAAATGATTATCAATATGACAACGCCAGACCAGGTGAAGAGCTGACTGCAAAGACTATTTTTGGACTCGCTACTGAATTGGACGCAAATTTCCAATCAACTGGATCGCGTTCTTCCTATGCAAATTGGGTCGCATCCGAAGCAAATCCTCGGTTTACTACTGTTATCGTTAACAGACTTTGGAAAGAAGTATTCGGTCTAGCACTCGTGGAACCGCTAGACAACATGTTTGATGATACAATGGCAACTCATCCAGAACTCCAACTGCACTTGGAAAAAGTAATGGTTGCTTTAAATTACGATTTAAAGGAATTCCTTAGAATACTTTACAATACGCAGGCTTTCCAAAGAGAATCGCCTTCTCGTGAGATTATGCCACGCGATGCTAAAGATACAATCATGCCACCTGAAGTAAAATGGGTAGTGGCAGGACCTTACCGGGACGATCCTACTCGCAACAGTGTTCCCTACTTCTATCAGGGTCCTATTCTTGAGCGCATGAGTGGCGAGCAAATTTGGGACTCCTTAGTTACCCTCGCCTATCCAGATGTAGATAACAGGAAATTCCAAAAACCATCTCCCAATTATGACAACTTTGTCAAATACTCCTCAATGACTGGCGATGAACTTTTCGCTGAGGTTATGCGTCGGACCGGCATTGACCCAAATGCTCGAGCTGCACCTCGTGAACCTAACGCCCCAAAAATGGAGCTCAACCCCCAACAAAAACAGGCTATAGATGTGGTGATGAAATATTCCGATTTATACTGCATGAGTTGTCATGATTCCGGAAAATCAAGGGGTGATATTAATATTGAGCAATTTCATGACAGTCCTGAAAGATTAGCATCCGATTCTTCGATGATTGGAATGTTTGTATCTGCACTCGAAAAGAAAGAAATGCCCCCTCGCAACCGTCAACTCCAGCCAACTATACAAGAACGTGCTGAAATGGTTACTGCTCTGAAAACGCTCGCAACTCTTGCTCCTAAAGGAAATGCAATGCAAAACGCCCCAGCAATGGCTTCTAAACTTGGTGAACCAATCAATACAGATTGTCCAATTAAACCGGGTCGTGCAATTGACCCATCCCTGCTAGCACTCAATGAAGACGGTGAAACCGTCGGCTTTTGTTGTCAATCATGTCTTAATCAGTTCAAAAGAACCATGGCTGACATGAAGAATAAAACAAGGCCATCATCCACATCTTCAGCTTCCACTGTCAGTTATGTAAGAGACAGAAATTCTGTACGTGCATCCGAAGTCGGTTCACCCGCTCCGAATGGACACCTGATAAGAGAATTTGGTGGATCTGACCGAGATCAAATTGAGAACAGTCATAAACAAGCATCGGTTACCCAAGTCTTAAATCTTCTCAACGGATATGTTGAACAAAGAATTTTGGGAAAAAAGGATGCGATTGTTCTCAACAATGTTAAAAATGCTGGAGGTATGGATTCGCAAATAGATACTGCTTTTCTTTCCATTTTAAATCGAAAGCCCACATCAAAAGAGAAAAGTACCATTAAAAACTCAATCAAAGGTGCTGGTGACAACTTCTACAAGGAGATTGTTTGGGTCTTAGTAAACAGTCACGAGTTTTTATTTATTCAATAATCTTTATTTTCAAAATTTGTAATAACCACTCTAAACCATAATAATTAAAGGAGATATCCAAAATGATGACTAACTTCCAAAATGTAGACGAATACGGACGCCGTGAATTCATCGCTCATGCAGCAAAAGCTTGCCTCGGGGTTGGTTTAATGCCAATGGCTGGTTCATACATTCATGACAGTGTTAAGGCACTCACGCCTGGTGCACGCCCAGCTGCCGCCCGTCATGTCATTTATCTTAACATGACAGGTGCAATGTCTCACTTAGACACTTTTGCCCCGCAAATCGATAATCCAAAACTCATGCATGATGTTAAAGCGATCCCAACCAGTGCTGATGGGGTTGTTTTAGCTGAAAATCTTCCGTTGACTGCACAACATATGCACAACGCATCAATCATCAAAACGATGGTTTCTAGTCAAGGTGCTCACCAACAGGCAAGTTATCTCATGAGAACGAGCTACCTACAAAGAGGAACTATTGTGCATCCAACTTTTGGATCATGGGTAGCGAAACTCTCAGGACAAATCAATCGTACCATACCAATGAATGTCAAGATTGGCGGTGGCGGTGGCGGTGCTGGCTTCTTAGAAGCTAAATATGGAGCTCTTCCAATCGGTCGCCCGGGTCAGGGTTTAGCAAATAGTAAGATGGCTTCTTACTTGGATGATACTATGTTCCAAAATAGAATCGCGGCTGCCGAAAAGTTGAATGTTAATTTCAATGCAGAGTATCCCCAAAAGCAAGTCCGTGCTTATTCTGATCTTTACCGAGATGCGGTAAAACTAATGAAAAGTGAAGATCTCAACGCATTTGACATCAATAAAGAGCCTGATTCCATGAAGGAGCTTTATGGTGAAACCAACTTTGGACAAGGTTGCTTACTAGCTCGCAGATTGATTGAACACAAAGTTAGATATGTTGAGGTTACCCGTGGCGGTTGGGATACACATGATGACAACTTTAACAGAGTTGCAAACAACTGCATCGACATAGATAAAGCACTAAGCGGTCTTCTAACCGATCTTGAGCAGAGAGGTCTTTTGAAAGATACTCTTGTAGTGTTGACTTCCGAGTTTGGTCGTACACCAGTGCCAAACGGTAGAGATGGTCGCGATCACTGGCCATACTGCTTCTCCGCTTTTCTTGCTGGAGGAGGAATCAAGGGTGGCGTAATGTACGGTGATGTTGACGAAACAGGACGTTCACCAATCGAAGGTAAACCTATCAAGCCTGAAGATTTGAATGCTACAATCGCTTACGCTTTAGGTCTTCCTTTAAACGATGTTCAATACTCACCTTCTGGACGTCCTTTTACCATCGCTCATAAGGGTGAACCTTTATTTGATGTTTTGGCATAATTTCTTGAAATCATGACCTGATGGGAAAAGGAATACTCAAAGTTTTATTTTGCATTTTCCTATTCTCAGCTGCCTTCGCAGAAGAATCTTTCCGCATTTTCAAAACCCCTAGCGGTAAGTCTTTTGAAGGAAAAGCAGTTGGCTATGAAGGTCAAACCTTCATTCTAACTAACAAATCAGGTCAACTATTTCAGGTTCCATTTAACGCCTTGTCCAATGCGGACAAGGCGTATTTGGTTGAAGCTGTTAAAGCAAAAAGGATACCTAAAGGACGACCAGCTCCAAATACCGTAGCTTCTACTACCGAAGCACCAGATTCGCAAACAGCAAAAGGTGTAGATTTCCACTCTGAAATAATGCCAATCTTGCAAGCTCGCTGTAACGACTGCCATAAAGCACCTTATGAAGAAAATGGTCGAACCAAGAATCCCAAAGCTGGGCTTAGGTTTGACTCTTACGAATGGCTAATGAAAGGAAACGATGGCGGACCCGTAATTGTTGCTGGTGATAGCGATGCCAGTATACTCTTTGAAGTTATAACACTTCCTCCAGACGACGACATGATCATGCCTCCTAAAGGCGACCCCCTCACAGAAAAGCAAATTGATTTGTTTCGTAGATGGATTCTAGAAGGTGCTACTGAGAAACCTTCGGGAAAAGTTGTTCAGCCTTCAACTGCTACGGTTGCACATACTGAGTCTGAATCTAAAGAGCCTGATAATGTCATTCATAAGGCAGCACCAAAGAAAAAACCAACATTCCGTCCCGGTTCTTTTTTTGCTCATGTCGTTGTCCCACTTGGTGTAAGTCCTGATGAAGCGCTCGCTAAGATTCAAGGTTCCAAGCCTAAACCGGGTGAACCTATTGATTTTGATCGTCATGTTTTACCGATATTGGAACAAAGATGTAATAGTTGCCATCATGCACCTTTCGACAGATCTGGACGGCTAGTAAACCCCAAAGCCAGTCTCCGGTTTGACACATATGCTCAAGTTATGAAAGGTAATTTAGATGGACCCGTAATTGTAGCCAAAGATCTCGAAAAAAGCCGATTATATACTGTCCTAAATTTGCCCGAAGATGATGATCTTTTTATGCCCCCTAAAGGTGGACCTATGGATTCAGAACAAAAAGATGTCATAAAAAGGTGGATTGAAGAAGGTGCCAAGCCATCAAAAAATAGCGTTTCTGCCACAAAAGGTGGTATTCCTGCCGCTGATGAACCTGTTAGCTTTAATGATCACATACTTCCTCTTTTTGAAAAAAGGTGCTTAAATTGTCATGGCGAAACTTATGTAAAAAATGGGAGGACAATCAAACCGACCGCCGGATTACAATTAAACACGCATGAAATGGTAATTAAAGGTAATCTTGATGGAACAATCGTCACGCCGGGAGATCCATCTGTTAGTACACTTTATCAAGTCGTCATTCTTCCAGACGATGACCCCGAACTCATGCCTCCCAAAGGGGATCCACTTTCCGAAGATGAGAGAACCATGATTAAAAGATGGATTTTAGAAGGTGCATCTGAGCAACCTGCTGCTGAAGCAGCCGACCCAAATGCAACTCCCAAACCAAAAGAAAATGCCATCATGGTTGCTCAAACATCTCAAACCAATCTTTCTCCATTAGAACAAATTGCCAGGGGAGTAAGCATTCCTGGAAAATCACAATTGAAATCTGCTGCTGACCAATCTTTGGCATTGGTAACTCAACTTTCAGAAAGAAATCCCCTCGTACGTGCCGAATTTTCATCATTTGCTGGTGAAATAAACGATTCAAACCTTTCTCCTCTAAGTAGCATCAAAAATAATATATCTCACTTTGATGTTTCTAGAACTAAAGTAACTGACAAAGCAATAGACGCTGCTGCAGGTATGCCGAGATTGTATTGGTTTAGTGCTAGAAGAACGATTGTTTCTGATCAAAAATTAAGTTCTTTATCAAAGCTAAAGCACCTTTCCTATTTGAATCTATCTGAAACTAAAGTTACTGATCGCGGACTGAGATCAATTGCGGCCATTAAATCGCTCAAAGAAATTTATTTATGGGGCTCAAATGTGACTGAAGACGGTGTTGCTTTTCTACAAAAGGAACTGCCAGATGCAAAAATAATTTTTAACTTTTTGGGTCCAAGGTAACCCCAATCCGATTACCTCAGTATTCTTGTTGTTGAAGATACCAAATTGCATGATTTCCTCCATGCATTCAGGTACTATTTGCAATCCTTAAACTATATTGCAAAATGATACTTCTATAATGAAGGAATTTAACATTGAGAAGATCAGAAATGACTTTCCGGTTTTGAGCCGAGAAAATAGGGGCAAACCTATTGCATTTCTAGACAATGCTGCGACATCTCAGAAACCTATTCCCGTTATCGAGGCGCTTGGAAAATATTATCGAGAATCCAACTCTAATGTTCATCGTGGTGTGTATGAATTAGCTGAAGAAGCTGAAAATCTTTATTATAAAGCACGAAAGGTTATCTGCAATTATTTCAATGCTTCTGAAAAGCAAACTATATTTGTAAAAGGAGCAACTGAGGGCTTAAACCTAGTGGCTCAATCACTAGGTGCTTTGGCTCTTAAAAAAGGTGATGAAATGATTATTACTGAAATGGAGCACCATGCTAATATTGTCCCGTGGCAGTTAGTTTGCGAAAGATTAGAAGCAACCATTTTAGTATGCCCTACTCTACCCGATGGAACCCTTGATAGAGATTGGTTATCTCAAAATATTTCGAAGGATTCTGTAAAATTAATCTCCCTAACTGCCATTTCCAATACACTCGGCACCATCAACCCAATTGAAGAAATTATCTCCGAAGCAAAAGAACACGGTAAACTTGTAGTAATAGATGGAGCTCAATCGGTTCCTCATCAAAGAACTAATTTTGCCAAACTGGGCTGTGACTTTTTCACTTTTTCAGGTCACAAAGTTTTTGGACCAATGGGTATTGGCGTACTTCTGGGCAAAGAAGACTTACTAGATGAAATGTCACCCTACCAAGCTGGTGGAGACATGATTGACCAGGTCAGTTTTGATGGAACGACATTTGCTTCATCCCCTCAGAAATTCGAGGCAGGTACTCCTAATGTCGCAGGGGCTGTAGGACTCGGAAAAGCCATTGAATACATTAGACAATTTTCGATGGATGAGATCGCAATTCATGAACACAAACTTTATGAAATTGCCAAACAAGGACTTTCAGAGATTAAAGGATTTAGGGAGTATGGTACTGCACAAGATAAAGCTGCTGTCCTATCTTTCACTTTTGAAGGTTTGCATCCTCACGACTTAGCTTCCTTTCTTGATGCACAAGGTATAGCTATTCGTACCGGTCATCATTGCTGTCAACCTCTCATGCAAGTTCTAGGGGTTGAAGCAACTGCACGGGCTTCATTCGCCCTCTACAATACTGAAGAAGAGGCAAATAGACTAGTTGAAGCCGTCAGAAAAGCTGTAAATATCTTAAGCTAGATTAGCCTTATTGCCTAACCCAAGGTTGACGGGCATTCTTTTCAATCTCAGTATCAAGTTCTAACATACGAGCACTTAGTCTTGCCACAATAGCAGGCTGTTCAGCAGCTAAATTGTCTTCTTCAGCCAGATCTTTTGATAAGTTAAAGAGCATTATAGTTTCAGTTTGCTTCTTATTTCTACTCTTTTTTCGGAGAAGTTTCCAATCACCCGAACGAATACCTTCTAATTCTCCACGAGAAGTATAGTGAAGAAATTCTCTTCGGGGAGAATTGCCTGTTCCCAAAATCAATTCGGATGCGTCCAAACCATCAATTTTATTTTTTACGGGAAGAGCTTTTTGAGTTATTGCAGCAAGGCTTGGAAGAAGGTCGATCGTTCCCATCAACTCTTCACAAATACTTCCCGGAGGAATGCGTGAAGGTGCCCACATCACGCAGGGGACTCGCTGACCACCCTCGAATGTAGTACCTTTTCCTTCGCGTAATGGACCAGCGGACCCTCCGTGGTGCTTGAATGGAAGCCAAGGTCCATTGTCCGTTGTGTAGATCACGATAGTGTTTTTTTCTAATTTGAGATCTTTAAGTGTTTTGATGATTCGTCCGACTTCAGCATCAATATGCTCAATCACACAAGTGTAAGCATTTAATGGATTGGGGTCTCTAATTTCATCCGGGACATAAAGAGGAATATGAGGCATGGAATGAGGCACATAAATAAAGAAGGGTTTATTCTGATTTTTTTTAATGAACGAAATGGCCTTATCCGTGCATCTACGTGTTATTGTCCGCTGATCAACAGGCAATTCTACAATCTTCTCATTTTCAATTAATGGTGTCTTCCACTTGGTCAATGTCGATTCAGGGTCATTCCATAAAATATCCATCCCAGCGGGACCACTTCTTGGTTTTCCTTTGTTATCGGGATGATTCATGTCGTTGGAGTAAGGAATTCCGAAATAGTGATCGAATCCATTTTGTCTGGGTAGTGTTTCAGGATGATGCCCCAAGTGCCATTTACCATAACATGCCGTAGCGTAACCCATAGATTTAAAATGATCAGCCAAAGTGTATTCATTTGGATGCAATCCCTTGGTTGAACTTGGAAAAAGAACATGCTGGTGCAAGCCGACTCTCTTCGGATAACATCCAGTAAGTAAAGCCGCACGTGAAGGAGTGCAAACTGGGGAAGCTACCATAAAATTGGTAAATTTCCTTCCTTCCTTTGCCATCTGGTCAATGTGTGGTGTCTTGATTTTCTTAGATCCAAAACATCCCAAATCTCCATATCCCTGATCATCCGCAAAAATAAGGATCACATTTACCTTTTGATCAGCAGACAAGAAAGCAAAAGATTGAAAGATTAAGATAATTCTAAAAGCAAAGGAACTCATATTAATATGATCAACAGGCAAATGCTTCACATTCAACAAAGAAATTTGTTGATAGTAGTCTTTTTCTTGCGATAGCTGACTATCTAGTTATTAAATTTGATGCTATTTCACTATGAAATCTCATCTTTTATCACTTTTATTTATCCTAAGTTGCCGATTCGCTAACGCTGAGAATTTCAGTTCGGAGACTATCGATCTCGGGGTTGTAGTCAGCGACATTGATAAATCCCTTGAATTCTACAAAGAGGTTGTTGGCTTTACTGAAAAAGATGGATTTAAAGTAGAAGGATCCTTTCCTAAGAAAGTCGGCTTAACCGACGGAACTCCTCTAAAAATACATGTTTTAACTTTGGGAGATCAAGAAACAGCTACGAAACTCAAACTTATGCAAGTTTCTTCGTCAAAACCTTCCCGTAAAATCAAACAACCCTACATTCATACCTTGACTGGATTCTCTTATTTAACGATTTTTGTAAAAGACGTAGATATAGTGATGCAAAATGCTAGAAAAAAAGGACTCAAACCATATGCAGATAGTCCACAAACCCTGCCTAAGGGTTTACCCCAAGATGTATGTCTTTTAATGCTCAAGGATCCAGATGGAAACTTTGTGGAAATTGTTGGTCCAAACACAAAAAAACTGAAGGCAGGACAATAATATTTAGGATTTAAACGTTTTAATAAAATTTAAAATGTTGGCATGGATTATGCCATATCCCGAAATTATTAACAATTCTAGTCCAAATTCTTGAATTTCAGGATATAACTTTATAAACTTATGTGTCTAATCATGGCGGTATAATGACAAATAAAAACAAAACAAAATTCCCTCCCCTTTTTCCTAAAATCCCACAGGTTGAAGATGTCATCATGAAAAAATCAATCGGGTCTGACTATCTTGAATCAAAATCGAAAAAACCACTAGATCATAGATATCAAAATCAAAATTCTAGTACTATTTTATTTCTCAGCAAAAGGGGAATGTCCAGATCTCCACTTGCTCGTGAAGTTCTTCGTGAGCAAATCAGTCAATCACCCTTTTTTGGAAAATGCCAAGTCACCTCTAGAGGGGTTACTAAAGCATATGATCACTGTCCAATAGATGGAAATTTACGAACATATGCCGACAAAATTGGTTATTTTCTTCAAGGTTATTCTCGATTCGCTACCGTACCAGACTTAGCACAGGCGGACCTAATCATCCCTCTGGATCATGAAAGTGAAGATTTCACAAGAGTTTATCACACTTCGATCATTGGCATTGTTAGACCTTTCGGTATTTTTCTGCCAACAGGCAGTTTACCATTTCTTGATGATCCATATGAACGTAACGACGGCACAGATGCGTCGGATATATACGACCAAATTGTTTTATCCTTAAAATTAGGTTGTTCTAAAATCCTCAAAGCAATTCCTTCTTTGATTGCCTGAGATCTTGACACATGAGGATGGTGTCGTTGCTCAGTATTTTAAAGCACTAGAATAAGAATTATTTCTATCAATATTTAATTCAGACCTCAGATAATTTAAAACAAATCCTTTTTTTCGACTTAAATTCCCATAAATTTATTTCAATGGGATTTTAAATTCATGTTTTATCAGAGTATTGACCGATTGAATTTGATATCAATCCTTTATCAGTTTTAAGGCTTTGCTTTTGCCAAGTGGGATCAAATGCTTCAATGTATAGGATTTTAGAAAGTTATGGCTGAAAAAGAAAAGACTTATAATTTTACCACCATAGAGAAAAAGTGGCAGGAATTTTGGGAACGCGAAAATATTTTTCGTGCGGAGGATAAATCTGAAAAACCCAAGTATTATGCTTTGGATATGTTTCCCTATCCTTCGGGAGCCGGATTACACATTGGTCATCCTGAAGGCTATGTCGCTTCTGACATTCTTGCCCGTTACAAAAAAGCATGCGGTTTCAATGTCCTACATCCTATGGGATGGGACGCATTCGGGTTACCCGCGGAACAGTACGCGATTAAAACGGGAACCCATCCCTCAAAAACCACACAGACAAATGTAGATAATTTCCGCCGTCAGATAAAAAGTATTGGATTTGCCATAGACTGGGAACGGGAAATCAATACCACCGATCCTGGCTATTACCGATGGACCCAATGGATTTTCCTAAAGCTTTTTCAAAGAGGGCTAGCCTATGTAGATGAAAAACCCGTTTGGTGGTGCCCAAACCTTCGTGCGGTTCTTGCCAATGAAGAAGTGGTTGATGGAAAGTCAGAAGTTGGGAATCACCCTGTTGAACGACGAAACCTTCGTCAGGTGGTACTGCGAATTACCGATTACGCAGAGAAACTTCTCGCCGGACTTGATGATCTCGAATGGCCAGATTCCACCAAGCGTCAGCAAAAAGCATGGATCGGTCGCTCTGAAGGAGCAGAAGTACAATTTGAAATCGATGACTGCGATGAAAAACTTACGGTATACACTACCCGTCCTGATACCTTGTTTGGAGCCACCTACATGGTGGTTGCTCCTGAGCATCCACTGCTCCGCAAATTAGTTGTTTCCGAAAAGAAAGATGAAGTGGAATCATATGTATTGGCAGCAGCCAAAAAAAGTGATTTGGACCGCACAGATCTCGCCAAGGACAAATCCGGAGTTTTCACAGGAAGTTACTGTATAAATCCAGTAAATGGAGAAAAAATTCCCGTCTGGGTGGCTGATTATGTACTGATTAGCTATGGAACTGGTGCCATCATGGCGGTTCCCGCTCATGATGAGAGGGATCATGAGTTTGCAGAAAAGTTCGATATTTCAATCAAACAAGTGATCGCCCACCCCGATGGAGATGAGGAAAAGAATAAACTACCCTATTGCGGACCTGGCATCATGGTGAATTCTGGTAACTACGACGGCATGAATGCAGATGACTGCAAGTCAAAACTCATTGCCAACTTGGAATCAAAAGGGATGGGTAAAGGTGCAGTAAACTATAAACTGCGTGACTGGATCTTCTCCCGCCAGCGCTATTGGGGAGAGCCGATACCTTTGGTTTGGGTATCCTCTGAAGATTATGATAGGGCAAAGGAAACAGACGGTGCACTCAAGGATTTGATACCTGAAAATGCTGTAACAACTGATAAAGACGGACAAGTTCTTTACGCCCTGCCCTTACCTGCAAGTGAATTGCCCCTTAAGTTACCCGAGGTGGAAAATTATCAACCTTCAGGAAATGGTGAGAGCCCTCTCGCTACAATTTCAGAATGGTTGGATATCTGGTTCGATCTGGAAACCGGTAAATCTATTTCTCGACAAAAATCCAAACCACAGGGTAACAATTGGGTAAGTGCCACCCGTGAGACCAACACCATGCCCCAGTGGGCAGGATCCTGTTGGTATCATCTTCGCTATATTGATCCACAAAACCAAGCTTGCTTAGTGGATAAAGAAAAAGAAGCCTATTGGGGAGGACCCGACTTTTATATAGGAGGTGCCGAACATGCCGTGCTTCACCTTTTATATGCACGGTTCTGGCACAGATTTCTTTACGACGAAGGTGTTCTCGCCAATCCGGAACCCTACAAAAAACTTTTTCATCAGGGGCTCATTCTTGGAGAAGACGGAAACAAGATGTCAAAGAGCGTGGGTAATGTGGTTAATCCTGATGTGGTCATAGATGCCTATGGAGCCGACTCTCTTCGCCTTTTCGAAATGTTTTTAGGGCCTTTGGAAGCCGTCAAGCCATGGAGTGAAAAAGGCATCGAGGGCGTACACCGTTTTCTACGAAAAGTTCACCGCGAGTGCCTCAATACGGAAAAACATGTTAGCTCAGAAGAAACAAATAAGGATACCCTCAAAGTATTGCACGAGACCATCTTCAAAGTGACAGAGTCTATAGAGGATCTTCGCTTTAATGTGGCAATCTCGCAAATGATGATCCTGATTAACCACCTGCAAAAAGTTGATTCCTATTCTATCGATACAGCAAAAGCTTTGCTACAACTTCTTGCCCCGTTTGCACCACACCTTGCGGAGGAGCTCTGGGAAAACCTAGGCGGACAGCCATCCATTGTAAATGAACCATGGCCACAAGCCCGTAAGGAGTTGTTGGTCGCAGAGGAAGTAACCATCGTATTTCAGGTTAACGGAAAACTTCGAGGAGAAGGCCGGTTTCCAAAAGAAGTAGATAAAGAAACTGTTCTTTCCGCAGCTAAGGCAGACCCAAAAGTGCAATCCTTTCTCGAAGGTAAAGACATAGTGAAAGAAATCTATGTGCCCGGGAAACTGGTAAACCTGGCAGCAAAGGGCTAAAATTTCACATGTCCGTTTTCCTGCCCGATGATTTTGATGCCAGTCGCCCGCTTGCGCTCATTGCGGGTCAGGGGAACTATCCTATTTTACTCACTAAAAGAGCTAGAAAAAACGGAATACAAGTTCGCCTAATCGAACTGGGCGGTGAAACTTCACCGGAATTGATTGAATCTTTTTCTTATGATAAACGCTCCTCCGTAAAAGTTGGACAAGTCGGAAAATTACTCAAGGAACTTAAGAAATTTGATGCAGGATATGCCGTGATGGCCGGACAAGTAACTCCCGGTAAACTCTTCAAAGGCCTACATCCCGACCTCAAAGCCATTCGCATGCTCGCCGGACTCGACCGAAAAAATGCGGAAACTATTTTTGGTGCAATTGGAGACGAGATTGAAAAGGCGGGTGTTCATCTGCTCGATGCCCGAGCCTTCATGGATGAAGATTTAGCGGAGGAAGGAGCCATGGTTAAGGGGAAGGAAAAGATAGAAGCAGAACACCTTGCTCACGGAATAGAGATCGCACGCGAAAATGCCCGATTGGATGTGGGACAGGGTGTTGTCGTCAGTCGCGGAACTGTGCTTGCGGTAGAAGCATTCGAAGGTACCAATGCCATGCTCGAACGGGCGGGCAAATTTGGAGCCAAAAATTGCCTCTTCGTGAAACTCGGAAAACCGAAGCAGGATACAAGGTTTGATGTGCCAGTATTTGGTCTTCAAACCCTGAAAACTCTTAGCGAAGCAAATATTAAGAATGTAGCTTTGGAATCGGAATCTGTTCTGCTCCTAAATAAAGATGATGTTTTACATGAAGCCAGTAAACTGGGCATCGGAATCTTAGGTGTAAACTACTGAGTATTCATCCATTTCAATTTCCTACTAAAATATTAAATTAACCTAATACTCATTGCGTATATTTTATAAATTGAATTATTGAATTTCCTCTTATACGAACGGGAATGAAATTCAATAAACTTTTTTTTCTTTTTCTTGGGTCTATTCTTATTTCATTACTAATCGGAGCCTCTGCTTTCGCCTATGCGCCATCTTCCTTGATTGGTAAAAAAGTAAGCGTTTCCTACACTGACAGTGGAAGAAACTACCAGAATGATAATTATTTTACTAACTCCTCTCATGCTTGGCAGTTCGAGTATGAAAATGGTGACTGGGAATCCAAGAATTACATATGGTCTTATAATGGTTCATCGGGGACTTTGAAGTGGGACGAGTTTCCTACAGGGGGATGGGCAATGGTCGCAAATGCAACTTTTAGCTCTTCAAACTCTGGGACAATAAATTGGACCGAATACGAATTGAATGAAAGTGGAAACCTAGAGATTGAGTATGAAGGAACAGCCTCTTTTACCGTGAGCGATTATTCAAATTCCGACTTGCCTCCC
>JAYZJX010000058.1:0-8866 GCA_036164015.1 Verrucomicrobiota bacterium
ATCAAGAACTTTTCCCCAAGCTCTGCATCTGGGAGAAGTTCATCCAAGTTCCATATTTTTGCGGGATGAAGACCAGAGGACTTTAACTCTTCTGTATAGTCGCCTCCCTTGAGATAGAGAATACCATTTGCCGGTGAATGCTTAGCACCTTTGGCAATTTTATCTTGTACCCAGCCAAAAAAGACCGGCAGTGAGGTTACCGCCCGTCCGATAACAAAATCATAAGTCTTTTTCTTGGGCAGTTCCTCCACCCGTCCCCGTCTGACCTCTGTATTAGTTAGGTTGAGTTGTTTGACCATATCCTCGACTACCATAACTTTTTTTCCGATCGAATCCATAAGGGTAAACCGTGCCTGTGGATAGCAAATTGAAAGGGGGATACCAGGTAGTCCTCCACCCGTTCCGACATCAAGAAGACGAGCCTTGGGCATAAGCCGAAGAAAATTGGTAATCGTTAAACAATGAGCGAGATGTTTGATTTCGAGTCGATCGGTATCCTTTCTGGATACGAGATTAATCTTACTGTTCCATTCACGAAGAAGGTGACAGTATTTCTGTAATTTTGACCAAGTTTTATTGTCCAAATTTGGAAACCAAATCCGAAGGGTTTCCCAATGGTCAGTGGATTCACTCATTTAGTTTACTCAACTTCAACCTCATCCAATCCCTTGACCAGATCGTCAATCGCTTTTGCCTGGGCAAGAAACGGTTCAAGTTTTTCAAGTGGTAGAGCACATGGGCCGTCGCATTTTGCTTCACTCGGATTGGGGTGAGATTCAAGAAATAGTCCGCCAATCCCTTGGCTCATACCTGCAAGCATAAGATCGAACACCGCCTGCCTGCGCCCACCGGCTGAATGACTCCGCCCACCCGGAATTTGGAGAGAGTGGGTAACATCGAAGACTACAGGACATCCAGTACGCTTCATAATTCCAAAATTCAATGGATCGACCACCAAATTATTATAGCCGAACGAGCTTCCTCGCTCGCAAAGAAGAACCTGTTCATTTCCTGCCTCTTTAAATTTGTTGATAATGTGTCCCATCTCGTGGGCGGCAAGAAACTGAGCTTTTTTGACATTTACAGGGCGACCAGTCTCTGCCAATGCAATAACCAGATCAGTCTGTCGGCAGAGGAAGGCAGGTAGTTGAAGAACATCAATTACTTCAGCTGCCGGTTTAGCCTGGAAGGGTTCATGGATATCTGAAATTACAGGTAGCTGATAGATCTCTTTGATTTCAGCCAGAATTTCACACCCTTTATCTAAGCCTGGCCCGCGGAATGAGGACACGGATGAACGGTTGGCTTTGTCGAAAGATGCTTTGAAGACATAGGGGATACCCAGTTTGTCAGTAACCTCTTTGTAGGCACATGCAACTTCCAGTGCGAGTTCACGAGATTCCAGTACATTCATGCCCCCAAACAATGTAAAAGGCGAATCATTGGATACTTTAAGACTCCCAACTTGGATTATATTTTGCTGTATCATGAGTACGCAACTTCCGGCGGCGTTCCATATTCTGCCCTTACGATAATACCAATTCCTCCACGAGCATTAAAGTTGACTTCCACATGGCACCAGCGCGGGTTCAAAGCACTGACCAAGTCATCTAGCAAGCGATTGGCAAAGTGTTCATGAAAAGTGCCTTCATCACGGAATGACCAAAGATAAAGCTTTAGAGATTTTGATTCGACTATTTTCTGATCAGGCACATAGCGGATGTGAATCTCCGCAAAATCAGGTTGTCCGGTTTTGGGACAAATACAGGTAAATTCACTGGTATTTAATTCCACCACATAATCACGATCAGGATTACGGTTGGGAAAGGTTTCCAGTTCTCTTTTGGGTTGGGTACCACCTTCTCCGAGTTTGGATAAGTTTATATGTTCAGGGTTTTGCTCGCTCATAGAGAGTTCTTTTATCTCAGTTCTCTGGTCTGCGGGCAAGAGTAGAAGATTTAGCCAGTTTTTTCCATGGCACGATGGATTCTGATACTTTCAATAAATGGTTAAGTTTGTTAGAAAATTCTGTTCGGGATATTTCTACTGCCCCCATTTTTTCTAAGTGTGGTGTGTGTGCCTGACAGTCAATCAACTCGATCCCAAATTCAGTCGAAATGTTTATGAGCTTGGCAAGACAGACCTTGGAAGCCTCAGGTACCCGATGAAACATTGACTCGCCAAAAAACATTTTTCCTATTGCTAAACCATATAGTCCACCAACTTTTTCATTTTTGATGAAAGCTTCTATCGAGTGTGCTATTCCAATGTGATGCAGTGCTGAATAATCCTTTATCATTTCATCCTCAATCCATGTGGATTCCTGGCCGGGTCGTTTGGCACTGGCACATAAACGCATTGTATCCTCAAAAGAGTGATCGATCCGTATTTCAAACTTACTGGATGTCATGGCTTTTTTTAAACTTCGAGAAATGTTTAGATCACTGGGGTGGAGGACCATCCGTGGATTCGGGGAAAACCAGCACCAATAGAATGGTTCCTGTTCCATTTTCATCCAGGGAAAGATCCCTTTTTTATAGGCAGCGATAATCCTTTTTATACCAAGAGTTTTACTCACGGCAACCATCCCATTCTCGTCTGCCTGTTCTGGATCAGGTAGCAGGGTTGGATATCGATCATCCAATAAGAAGATCATAGGAGGAGTTGCCAATTATTTGGCAACCAGTTGGATTAGGCTGATCTCAGGACGACAATTGAACCTCAAACCATAGAGATTACCAACCCCTTTAGTGACATGAATATATCTCGATTTGTCCCAACTGTGGAGACCTTCCACAATTGATTTGTCGGTCACGGGAGCAAATGGTGCGAATTTGGTAAAAGGAACCACAAACTGTCCACCATGGGTATGCCCAGCTAGCATAAGGTTCCAAAAAAAAGGCTTTAATATATCCTTTGCATCCGGATTGTGGCACATCAAAATAACCGGTTCACCCGGTGGGTTTTGTGAGTTTTGAGTCATGCATAATCTGGGATTACATTCTTTCGACCAGAAGTCACCCACACCAACAATCTGTAATGGAATACCCTTTATTTTTACAGTTACTCTTTCATTGACTAGCAGGCGTACCCTTGCTTTTTGTAAAATCCACCTGATCTTTTCAGATGTCGCAAACCCTCCATGAGAGGAAGCCCAACTTCCACCATCATGATTTCCAAGGCATGCATAAGTTGGAATTTTTGAAGAAAATTTGGAGAGAATATTACCGAGTGCTTGAAATTCATTGTGACTTGGCTTGTCTGTTATAAAGTCTCCAGTAATGAAGCAAGCATCTGGTGAAGCAGAAAGCCCTCTTCGAAGTGCGGTCTCAATTTGATCCAGGGAAAAAGTTTTTGATAAATGAAGATCAGAAATGTGAAGTAGTTTTAAATTTTCCTCTTTTTTTAAACCCTGTAACGGAACGGTTTGTTTAGATAGATCAAGCCAACCCGATTCATACTTACTATAACTCCATCCTGCGAGTGGCGGAACAAATAGAGTGAGGTTTTTTAAAACAGATCTTCTACTAAACAGACTATTTTTTCGTGTTTGACGAGTTTGCTTTTTCGATTCGAAATAATCTGGAACTTCTTGTCCCATAAATAGCTAACCTTTTCTTTTAAGAGGGAATTCCACCTTCTTCATCCAGTTTTTCAAGCTGATGAATGAGTTGGTTTTGAGAAACAGTGACTTCCCCAGAAGAATTTAGATCCTTTACTTTAACCTTTTTTTCATTTTCCTCCTCCTCACCCAGAATTAAAGCATATTTGGCACCTGATTTACCGGCTTCTTTAAATTGCTTGCTAAATGAACTTTCTTTGAGGGGATATGAAACTGAAAAGCCTGCCTTACGTGTATTGGCAACTAATGAGATTCCAGATTTTTTTTGACCCGAACCACAAATCAAGAATAGGTCAGGGGCCAAGACATAGGAAGGAAGTAGCCCATTTTTTTCAAGACAATCACTCAGGGTCATATCTCCAATTGCAAATCCGGCCGCGGGAAGATCGATATTGCCTGATAGTTTTTTGATTAATTCATCATATCGTCCGCCTCCAGCTAGAGCTCTTCCTTCTCCTGAGGCTTCGAACGCTTCATATACAAACCCAGTGTAGTAAGCTAGACCACGGACAATCGATAAGTCGATTTTAATGAATGGAGCAACCTCATGAGCTAGAAGGAGATCCATCAGTTTACTCCATTCCTGAGCCCTTACCTCACCTTCGGCTCCAAAAGAGGAAAGTTTCTCCAAAAGGGTGTCCAAAGAATTAACTTGCTTGATCTCGTGAATTTTAGTCAAGAGCTCATTTCCTCTTCCGGGGCAGATTTTTTCCAACTCTTCAAGAATTTTTTCGGGCTTCATCCGTTCGCTTTTGTCGATGACACCCAAGACGGAGGCTCTTTCATCCACCTTGATTTTAATGCTGTCAAGAAATAGAATCCAAGTCTGCCTATCACTTAATCTTAATGCGAATTCATTTCCTCCTAATCCGAGTGTTTGCATTATTCCACACAGCAAAGCAATAAGTTCTGCATCCGCTTCCACCGAATTTTCTCCCAAAAGGTCGGCATTAAATTGATAAAAAGAACGCCCTCGTCCTTTTTGGGGTCTTTCATAACGAAAATGCTCACCTATATTGTACCATTTTATTGGCTTCGGTAGGGAATTGGCTCTTGTCGCTACCATCCTTGCGAGGGTAGGGGTAAGTTCCGGACGCAGTGCCACCTCTCTTTCTCCTTTATCTTGGAAGTGAAACAATTGTGATGCAATTTCAGGGCCTGATTTTTCGATGTATAAATCCAGAGGTTCTAGGATGGGTGCATCATATTCATGAAAATCGAATGCTCGTGCAACATTCCGAAATACGCGAAACAAATGATTACGTTTAGCACAGTCCTCAGGTGGGAAATCCCGAAATCCCGGGAGGGTTTCAAACATGAAGAAAAATCCTTCTTTCTAAAATCATATACTATCCAAGTCTAACTTGGATAGTCCTGCTTTCATTTCTTTGCCGGCCTTGAATTTTACAACCGCTCGACGGGGAATCAAGACATCGGTTTCAGGCTTGTTAGGATTGCGACCAACTCGAGATTTTCTAATCTGTACTTCAAAAACACCAAAATTCCGTAACTCAACATTCATGCCGGAGGTCAGAGCCTTATTTATGTTATCGAGAGTTTTTTGTACAATTTCAGTAACATCTTTATGATTGTAATCAGCACTCTCGTAAATGTTTTGAACGATTTCTCTTTTGGTCAGGTTATTAGACATGATCGAAAACTGTTTGAAAGCACAAAGCTTGGGGTTTAGGGTAAAGTTGTGTACTTTCATAAATTCCCAACAGGCAACAACCTGTCAAACTCATAATTTTATAATATGTCCAAAAAAGACGACGATAATCCATTCGAGGAAATGCAGAAGCAGTTGCAAGACCTTTTGAAGAACAAAAATGTACAAGTCGCATTTGCTCCCTTTATGCAATCGATGACTGGAAATGAAGACGGGTCCAAAAAAGATGAAGGCGGTGCAGAAAAAACTTCAGTGGAGGAACCTGAAATTACTCGGGATGAGAAGTTGGATGGCATTCGAGCATTTAATCGTAAACCCAAAGAAATAAGAGATTATCTCGACCGATTTGTAATCAAGCAGGAACAAGCAAAGCGGGTTTTATCAGTTGCTGTTTGCGATCATTATAATCATATCCGTACCTGCATTAAGGATTCTCAAAAAGCTAACGCTCCTTATGTGAAACCCAATGTTTTGTTACTTGGACCCACGGGGGTAGGGAAAACTTTTCTAATGAGAAATGTCGCACAACTTATTGGGGTTCCCTTTGTAAAAGCAGATGCAACCAAATTTTCAGAAACCGGATATGTAGGATACGATGTTGATGACTTGGTTAGGGATCTTGTAAAAGCGGCAGACGGTGATGTAGAACTCGCACAATACGGTATCGTTTATGTTGATGAAATTGACAAGATTGCTTCTGAATCTTCTAAAAGTGGACGGGATGTATCTGGAAGGGGAGTGCAAATCAATCTGCTCAAATTGATGGAAGAGACGGATGTAAACCTACATTCTCCTCAGGATATGATGGGACAAATGAAAGCTTTCATGGATATGCAAAAAGGTGGAAAGCCGAAAAAACCAAGCATTTCTACAAAGAATATACTTTTCATTGTAAGTGGTGCCTTTGACCAACTCGGCGAGAATGTTCGCAAAAGACTCAATTTAAACCGCATCGGGTTTGGTTCGTCTGATGAACAGTCGCAAGTCGAAACCTCGGCAGCAAACTTTTTAGGGAAAGCGGAGACCCGGGATTTTATTGATTATGGATTTGAGCCTGAATTCATCGGTCGTTTGCCTGTTCGTGTTGCGTGTGAGGAATTAAGCAAAGACGATTTGCGAGATATATTGCTCTCTTCGGAAGGAAATGTTTTGGAACAATATCGTAGTGATTTCGCGGGCTACAATATTGAATTCAAATTAACTGATGGTGCGATTGCTAAAATTGCAGAGAAAGCGGCAGAAGAAAAAACCGGTGCCCGTGGTTTGGTCACGGTTTTGGAGAGAACTTTCCGAGATTTTAAATTTGAACTTCCCTCAACGGGCATTCGTTCCTTTGAAGTCGATGAGGAAACTGTTGATCATCCCGTGGGTACCATGTCTGAGTTGATAGAGCAGAATCGCGACCAGGTGGATGATTCAATGTTGGGAGATGTTGATCGCTTTGTTGATGAATTTAAAAGAAACCATGGATTTGAATTGAGATTTCGCAAGCCCGCTAAAATTGCTTTGGTAAAACAGGCGGCTGAAGAAAATCGTTCTGTACTGGCCTTTTGTGAAAAGAAGTTTGCTGATTTCCAACATGGACTTTCGATCATTTCGCAACGTACTGGAAAAAAATCTTTTGTTATTGAAAGAAAGGCTATAGACGACCCGGACAAGGAACTTTCAAAGTGGGTTGTCGATAGTTTTGGTAAAAACCCCCAAGCGGTTGAGTAACCCCAATCCTGATGCAGTGAGGGCAACATTCGAAAGTGTTGCTCCTCGTTATGATTTAGCCAACCATTTTTTATCAGGTGGAATTGATTTCTATTGGCGTAACAGGTTGGTTAAAATGGCGGCAGAAGAGTCCTGCGTAAATGTGCTTGATCTTGCTACGGGGAGTGGGGATGTCTTGTTTGCATTGCGTGATGGTTTGCCCGTTGAGACTCAAATGACCGGGGTTGACTTTTGCGAACCCATGCTTGAGGAAGCTAGATGCAAGCGTGACGCAAAAGGACTTGATGAAACCCCAAACAAATTTCTGTGGGGAGATTGTTTATCTCTCGATTTTCCAGATAATTCATTCGATTTAATAACCATCTCATTTGGTCTTCGCAACCTCGCAGACCGAGAACAAGGACTTAAAGAGATGTACCGTGTTCTAAAACCAGGTGGACGCCTAATTGTACTCGAGTTCAGTCAGCCCTTCTTTTGGTTCCGACCATTATATTATTTTTACCTTAGATTAATATTACCATGGATGGCGAGACTGGTAACGGGCGACCGTGAGGCATACCTCTATCTTGGTTCCAGTATTTCAGCTTTTCCTGATCGGTTTGGATTGGTGAAGGAATTTGAAAACGCTGGTTTTGAAAAGATTCGCTTCTCTTCTCTTACTTTTGCAATTGTTGCCTTGCACCTTGGATACAAGAAAAAATAGCTACTTTCCTATCCCATCGAGGAATTTGATTACTTCCTGTATTTGAGTTCGCGGTTTGTCACAAGTCTGGTTGCGGCAGGCGTAGAATGTGGTTTTGCCCTCAATCGCCTTCTGATTAGCAAGAAAAGGAACAAGTTCAATTAGGGTAGCATCCGTTTTTGTGGTGTCTTTGAAAACTAACACTTTGGAAGGCATAAATCTTTGGTTAATTTCGGTGAGCATGCTTTGAGTTGCATTATTTTCAAAATCTCCTGCTAACACTAGTTCAAGAGGCGGGGCTAAAATAAAATCAAGGGCATGGAGCAGAACTTCTGCCCCCGCCGGATTCTCTTTGAGAAATCCCGCAAAACTAGAAAAGATGCGAAATAGTTTTTTCTCATAATCTATATTACCGGTTATCTTGGAAAGACGTGCAAGATTCAGTGCCATAACAGAATTTCCAGAAGGAATGGCACCATCATAGATCTCCTTGGGGCGGATCAAAATTTTTTCTCCGTCCTCAGCGGTCAAAAAGAATCCACCGTCCTTTTTATCTTCAAACAAATCGATGGTCATTTTGGTTAACTCATCGGCATGTTTCAGATATTTGCTTTCCAGACTGGCTTCATACAAATCGATCAATCCTTGAATAAAAAAAGCATAATCTTCAAGGTGAGCTGCCAGACCTGCTTTCCCCATCCTCCATCGTTTAAGAAGTCTTCCATCTTGACTGCGTAAATTGTTCAAACAGAAGTCAGCCGCCTTCTTTGCAGTTTTCAAATAGGAGGCATCATTAAGTCCTCTCGCACATCTGGCAAAAGCAGAGATCATCAAGCCATTCCAATCGGTCAGCACTTTGTCATCAAGTTGTGGATGCACTCTTTTCTCTCGTTGACGAAAGAGCTTTTTTCGGATTGTTCTTTCACGGTCTGATTCAGCAGCGGTCTGGTTGGAAGGTAGGTGGGGTATGTTCTTGCCTGTCAGTTTGCGAGTGACTTCGTCATGATAGTTTCCTTTGGAATTAAACTGAAATTTTGATGAATAAAAAGAAGCATCTTTTTCGCCGAGGATTTCTACAAGTTCTTCGTTTGTCCATAGATAAAATTTTCCTTCCTCGCCCTCGCTGTCAGCATCTTCGGCCGAGAAAAAGCCTCCTTTATTTGAGGTGAGTTGACGG
>JAYZJX010000059.1:0-10265 GCA_036164015.1 Verrucomicrobiota bacterium
AAGGGTGGGTCTGCAGGCGAGAAGTCCTTTCACATAAGGATGTTTCGGATTGGAAAAAATTTCATTAACTCTTCCCTGCTCAACAATTTTTCCACGATACATAACCACAATACGATCGGCAATCTCCGCAACCACTCCTAAGTCGTGTGTGATAAATAAAACGGAAACATCCAGTTCCTCACGCAAGGATTTTAAAATTTTCAAGATTCTCGCCTGAATGGTTACATCGAGAGCGGTGGTTGGTTCATCTGCCAGTAGAAGGTCTGGCTTGGTAACTAAAGCCATGGCAATCATCACGCGCTGGCGCATGCCTCCGGAAAATTCGTGTGGATAGGATCGGGCCCTTTTCTCTGCGTCCCGAATGCCCACTTTCTTCATCATTTCAATGGCTTGCTTTTCAGCTTTATTACGCGATAACTTGTCATGAATAATGAGTGGTTCAGCGACCTGCTCCACGATCGTTATAAATGGATTTAGGCAGCTCATGGGATCCTGAAAGACCATGGAAATTCTTTTCCCCCGTAAAGCTCTTAGGGCAGGTTTGGACAAACTTACAAGGTTGTCTCCTTGAAAATGCATACTGCCGCCTTCTACACGGGCTGGAGGCTGGGGAAGTAGTCCAAGCATGGTATGGCAGGTCACGGATTTACCGGACCCCGATTCTCCTACAATTCCCACAATCTCTCCTTTATCAATGGAGAATGAGATGTCGTCCACCGCTCTTACTGTTCCAGACCGGGTGTGGAAAAAAGTCTTAAGATTTTTTATCTCCAGAAATTTCATCAGTCTTTGGCAGATTTGGGATCAAGTGCGTCACGTAGTCCATCTCCCAGAAAGTTAAGGGCGAGTAAAGTCAGGGAAAAGAAAAGACCGGGAAAGAAGATCAGCCAGGGTGCAATATCCATTTTCTCGGACCCTTCCTTAATCAGGCTTCCCCATGAGCTCATGGGCGCCTGTACTCCGAGTCCCAAAAAACTAAGTACCGCTTCCAATAGCATCACGGCAGGTACGGTAAGGGTGGCGTAAACAATTACAGGACCGATCAAGTTGGGGAGAATATGACGAAAGAGTATGCGCGAGTGTGAATACCCAAGTGCACGGGCGGCCTCGATGAATTCGGCTTGTTTTAGACCCAAGGTTTGTCCTCTGGTAATCCGAGCCATGGTCAACCATTCGACTGCACCAATAGCAATGAAGAGAAGAACAAAATTTCGGCCGAAAAGAACCATGAGCAGAATCACGAAAATGGTAAAGGGTAAGGAGTAGAGAATATCGACAATTCTCATCATAAGAGCATCGGGTTTTCCTCCTAGGTATCCTGATGTCATCCCGTAGGCTACTCCAATGACCAGAGATACAGCAGTAGCCAGAAATCCTACAGCTAAGGAAATTCTTCCACCGTGAAGTACGCGGGCAAACAGGTCTCTCCCTAAATTATCAGTTCCAAAAAGGTGACTAGATCCGGGAGGTGTAAAAGTATTATCAAGATCCTGACTTTCGTAACTGATCGAGATGATTTCGGGTCCAATAATAGTAAGAATTGAGATAAAAATAAAAAAGAAGAGACTAAAGGTAGCTAGGCGATTGGCCCGAAGCCTGATCCATGCATCCCGCCACAGTGAAGAGCCTTCCGGAGATTCCGAAATCAAATTCTGAGCTTTGGCACTTTCGATACTCATTTCTCTCTCGATTTTGGATCAAGGCTAGCTTGTATTATATCGACAACTAGATTGAGAATTATGATGAGGCAGGCATAAAAAAGTACTGTGCCAAGAACCATTGTATAATCACGATTAAAGGCGGCAGTTACAAAAAAACGTCCCAAGCCTGGAATAAAGAAAATGCTTTCGATGATAAAGGATCCGCTAATCAATCCGGCAAAGGCAGGTCCCAGAAAAGTGACAACCGGAAGGAGACCGCCCTTCAGTGCATGGCGTAAAACGACTCGTAAGGGTGAAGCTCCTTTCGCCCGTGCTGTTCGAATGTAATCTTGGTTAAGCGTCTCAAGCATACCTGCCCGAGTAAGCCTCGCGATGTAGGCACCATAAAAAAGCCCAAGGGTAAGAGAGGGTAGAATCATATCCGAAAAAGCATACCAACCGAGCGGAGGTAACCAGCCGAGCCACGAAGAGAAGATTAAAATCAATAGAGGACCCAGTACAAAAGTCGGAAGGCAAATACCCAACATGGCTGAAATCATCAGAAAATAATCGTAAGCTGAATTTTTTCTGAGGGCGGCAATGATCCCGGCTGGTAGTCCTATAAGCAGCGCAGTGAACAAGGAAAGCATGCCAAGCTGTGCAGAAACAGGAAATGCTTTAGCAATCAGTTCCGAGACTTCCCATCCCATGTATTTAAAAGACGGACCGAGGTCTCCCTGCAATAAATTACCGATATACTGGATGAATTGTTCGTGCAATGGCTTATCCAACCCAAAGTGAGCTTCGAGTTTTTCCTTAATTTCGTCGGGAATATTTTTTTCGGAATCGAAAGGACCGCCGGGGGCCAATCTCGTCATAAAGAATGTAAGTGTGGCAATAACGAAAAGTGTGGGTATTGCCTGTAAAATTCTGACTAAAATGAATTTTACCATTAATTATTTCCGGCTATTGATTCCAAACGTACATATTTGTATGGATGGTGATCAAGTAGAGTTGGGTACCATCCTTTAACGGTAGGACTTCGCAGGGTAACATGCACATAAAAATAGATGGGAAGAATCGGTGCATTTTCAGCGATTAATTTTTCGCACTCCTCAAAATAGGAAAATCTTTTTTGAGTATCAGATTCCTGTGCCGCAAGTTCCAGCAGTTCATCATAGCGGGCGTCGGACCATCCGGTGTTGTTATGGCCGTCGCCTGTTCTCCACATGTGGAGAAAAGTATTGGCATCTACATAGTCCCCAATCCATCCAGCTCGTGCGAGTGCGAAGTCCCGCTTGGCAATGGTTGAAAGAAAAACTTTCCACTCCATATTGAGAAGTTGAATCTCAGCTCCCAAATGACTTTTCCACATTCCTTGAAGAGCTTCCGCCACCTTTTTATGTCCTTCAGAAGTATTGTATTTCAATTCAATCTTGGGAAGAGATTTCAACCCTTTTTCATCAAGATATTCCTTTATCAAGGCTTTTGCTTTTTGGGGATCAAAACGAAACCTTGATTCAGGAGAAAAACCACCCGTACCGGGGGGAGTAAAACAACGGGCTGGAAGTTGGCCACCTTTAGTCACCTTTTCAACAATGGCTTGCCGATCCGTTGCCAAATTAAAGGCTAGACGAACCCGTACATCATCAAAAGGAGGTTCTTCTACATTAAACCTGTAAAAGTAAGTCCCCAAATATGATTCAAAATGAATTAAATCAGGATTATTAGCCTTCAGAAAATCTATACGGTCGGGAGAAACGGTTTGGGTAAGATGAAGGAAACCAGAGCGAAACGCTCGTTCCTCAGTATCCGCACTTTCGATTGGGTAGAAACGAATACCTTCGAGCGTTACGGTTTGAGCATCCCAGTAAAGCGGATTTTTTTTAACTTCGATAACTGAATTTACCTTGTGATCGGAGAGGGTGAAGGCACCGTTCCCTACATAATTTCCCGGACGAGTCCAGGCTGTCCCTTGTTTTCCAAAAGCACCAAATCTTTCAATCGTAGAAGGGTGAGCGGGGAACCAACTGTAATGATTGAGTAACTCCAGAAAATAAGGTGTGGGATTTTCCAATGTTAATTGCAGCGTATGGTTATCAAGAGCGATCGCTCCGACTTTAGCATCTTCCCAACTCAATCCCTGTTCATGATATTTTCGAGCGTTTTTTAGACCATGTAACATACTTGCATATTGGGATGCTAGTTCCGGGTTAAGAATTCTTCGGTATGAATAAACGAAATCATGCGAGGTAACAGGATCACCATTACTCCACTTGGCATTTTTTCGGAGATGGAATGTGTAAACCAATCCATCTTCTGAAATATCCCACTTTTCAGCAACACCCGGCACAGGTTTTAGTGTTTTGGGGTCTTCGCTGACAAGGCCTTCAATTAATGCAATGATCACATTATGAGCAGAAACGCTGTTGGCCAGATGGGGATCTAGATACTGTGGTTCCGAGCCTAATCCAAAATGAAGAATTTGCTCATCAACTGCTTTTTCTACATTACTGGGGGCAGAACACGAGCTAAACAAAACTAAGCATGCCCCAAGTAAAACATAATTGCAGGAATTACCGTTTGATTTAATCCATGGAAGAAAAGATTTGATAACATGAAAAGTGCCTAGGCTTATTCTGTTGGCAAGCAAAAGCATTAAGGGTTAGTTGAGATTTTTTGTGCTTTGGCTTTGAACTGTAGCTACACTGTCCATAGGAATAAACCAAAATTATGCGTGATTATTTTATAAGAAGAATGCTTCTGATTCCTCCAACTCTTTTTGGAATCAGTGTTTTGGTCTTTGCTATCACTAGGCTGGCACCCGGGGGACCACTGGAACAGGCGATGATGCAAATGCAGCAGGTTTCTCAGGACGGAGGGGGAGGACAGGGCATGGGCTCTGACCAGTCCCTGTCACAGGATCAGATGGAACAAATGAAGCGGTTGTATGGATTTGATAAACCGCACTGGGAAGCATACCTAATTTGGCTTGGAATTTTGCCCAGGGAAACCGAATTTCGACAAATACGCTTTGCCAATTTTGAATACGAAATTTCCGAGAGAGTAAGAATACCGGATTTTCATCTTGCCGAGCTGGATTGGAATGAAGATGGCTATTTACAAAAGGGCGAGGTTCCCGGAAAGATTGCAAGATATGTAAAATTCAATGAAATCGATCTCAATAAAGACGGAGAAATCGATGCTATTGAAGCAGGCCAAATCAATTCTCAGGTAGAGGGTGCAAGGGAAAGAATTGATCTGCGTAGGGACGACGGAGGTGGAGTGGAGCTTCTCAACGAAACTGAATTATTAGGAAATTGGACAGTAAGGATGAGAGAAGAAGATGAAAGTGTTCAAAAGTCAGCACCCATAGCAGAACTTTTTATGACCCGATACGAAGGGGTTTTACAGGGAAACTTTGGGCAGTCGACAAGATATGGAGAATCTGTTCTCAAGGTCATTGCTGAGCGATTACCCGTATCCACTTACTTTGGTCTGCTTACCTTTTTTATTACTTACTTAATCTGCATTCCGCTGGGTGTGTTCAAAGCAATTCGTCACAACCAAATTTCGGATGATCTGTCTTCGATTTTAATTTTCGTTGGCTATGCCGTTCCGGGATATGCCCTAGGTTCCTTATTACTCCTATTTTTGTCCGTCAACTTGGATCTCTTGCCCATGGGAGGATTGGTTAGTGATGGTTTTGGGGAGATGAGTACTTGGCAAAAATTAACTGATCTGACTGCTCATACGGTTCAGCCTTTGTGCTGTTATCTAATTGGTGGTTTTGCCTTTGTCACTATGCTCATGAAAAATCATTTGATGGATAACCTTTCTGCAGATTATGTCCGAACAGCTATGGCCAAGGGTATTTCATTTAAAAATGCAGTTCGCAAGCACGCATTAAGAAACTCGCTTGTGCCACTTGCCACAAATGTGGGCCATCAAGTTACGCTCTTTGTTACCGGATCATTTCTAATCGAAACAATTTTTGATATCGATGGCTTTGGTCTGCTTGGCTTTAATTCCGTTATAGATCGGGATTATCCCGTGGTAATGGGGATTTTAACTCTCTCTGCCACCCTTATGCTTTTGGGCAATATCCTTTCAGATGCATTGGTTGCATTGGTTGACCCGCGAGTTCGGTTCGAGTAGTCAAAATGTTTCAACTCAATCCACTAACCCGCAAAAAACTTGCACGCTTTCGATCTATCAAGCGAGGCTATTGGTCATTTTTAATTTTGGTATTTCTTTACCTTTTAAGTTTGGCCGGTGAATTGTTCGTTAATAACAGGGCATTGCTTGTTTCCTATAAGAATGAGATTTTCTTTCCAACATATGGGGAGCAAATGAGCGGCAAGGATTTTGGTTTGGACTATGAATATGAGGTCGACTATAGGGAATTGAAAAAGAAATTTATTCGCGAGGATTCTGGAAACTGGGTCCTAATGCCGGTTGTACCCTACGGTCCTTATGAAATGGATTATGGTGAGGAGGAGGCAACCGGATTTTCTCCACCTAATTTGAGAAGAAGCCATTTTTGTGGGACAGATAAAACAGAAAGGGATGTGCTGGCAAGATTGCTCTATGGATTTCGCATAGCGATGACTTTTGCCATTGGCTATCTAGTTCTAACCTATCTGATCGCTATCGCCGCTGGCAGCCTAATGGGGTATTTGGGAGGAAAGAGCGACATGCTTGGTCTGCGTTTTGTGGAAATTTGGGCAAATGTTCCATTCCTCTACATGGTTATTATTTTAGTATCAGTCATGCCCGGTGGATGGGGGGTAGGGTGGCAGGTCTCTTCTCTTTTGATTATTATGGTCATGTTCTCATGGACTGGGATGACATATTATATACGTGCTTCAGTGTATAAGGAAAAATCGAGAGACTACATCGCAGCAGCAAGGGTAATTGGGGCGAGCCCTGTTAGAATTATATTTAAACACTTACTCCCAAATGTCGTTTCAACTCTGGTGACTTTCGCCCCCTTTACCATAGCTGCCGCTATTTCTTCGATTACGGCCCTAGATTTCCTTGGTTATGGATTACCGCCTCCAACCCCGAGCTGGGGAGAGCTTTTGAAGCAGGGGGTAAGTAATCTAAGAACCGCCCCTTGGATTGTTATCTCCACTGTTACTGCACTTGTCTTCACCCTAACTCTAGTAACCTTTATTGGGGAAGCCGTGCGTGAGGCCTTTGATCCCAAGAAATTTTCCACTTACGAATAACATGAAAAAATCACTACATTTGCATATTTCCCTCATTATCACAGCGTGCATATTTTTATCCAGTTGTGACAGTCCTAAACTTAAACCGCCCCGTGAAGATTCCAGTCATGAGAATCAAGAGACAACAGAAAGCGCAGGAAAAGTTGATCGAGAATTTGCCCGGGAGTTGGCACGAGAATTTGGGCGGGAATTTGCCATTGAATTTGCCCGACAAATGAAAGACTCCTCAAACCCAATTAATTTGGGTTTTGTGAAAGACATAAATGTCACGAAATCGATGGAAGGTATTTTGGGTGGAGATGGTAAAGTACACCCATTACTTGCTCATTGCTCCGAGGATGTCCTTGAATTTTATCATAAGCACCCGGATTGTTTTTCGATTTCATCAATTGATAATTTGCCGAATGATTTGAATTGGCAGGATGGAAGCGAAGAGCAGGAGTTTGCTTCTCCGAAAGCGAAAAATGGGGGAACATGGGAAGTTTTCATGCGAGATTTCCCGCGTACACTGAGAACGATCGGCCCTGATGCAAACGGTGCTTTTCGTAGTTATCTTCTAGATTACAATGTGATTAGCCTGGTGCACGCACACCCTAATTCGGATGGATACTATCCAGGACTGGCTAAGTCTTGGGCCGTTGGACGAGACGGCAAAACCGTTTATTTTCGACTCGACCCGCAGGCAAAATACAGTGACGGAGAAAAAGTAAAAGTTTCTGATTTCTTTTTCTTTTTTTATTTCATGAGGAGTAAGCATATACAGGCCCCCTGGTACAATGACTTCTACGGGAAAGACAAATTCGAGAAGGTGACACTTTATGATGAAGAAACCCTTTCAATTACTTTTTATAAGGCAAAGCCTGATGTGGTCGAAAGGGTATCTATACGTGCAAAACCTGAGCATTTCTACGAAGAACTTGATGGTGAATTTTTGAGTAAGTATCAGTGGAACCCAGAGCCTACAACCGGTGCCTATGTGGCTTTGCCTGAAAATGTGGATAAAGGAAAGTCGGTTACACTGGTGCGGCAAAAAGATTGGTGGGCGGATGAAAAAAGATTTTTCCGTTACCGCTTTAATCCTGATAAAATAAAAGTGAGTGTGGTTAGGGATTATAACAAAGCTTTTGAGATTTTCCTTAAAGGCGGAGTGGATATGTTTGGATTAGCCAAGACGGAATTTTGGTACGACAAACTTCCTGACACTCATAAGTTGGTTCAAAATGGTTACCTTTCAAAAGTGACATTTTTTAATCAAACCCCTCCCCCGTCTTACGCATTAAGAATCAACTCACAGAAACCACCTTTTGATAATTTGAATATTAGGATTGGCTTTCATCATGCCATGAATTTTGACATGGTTCTTGAGAAAATTTTTCGGGGTGACTTTGTTCGCATGAACACGGTGGCAGACGGCTATGGTGCACGTTCCCATCCAACATTAAAAGCAAGGAAGTTTTCGATTGAAAAAGCTTTGGAACATTTTGCTAAGGCCGACTTTAAGGAAAGGGGAGGAGATGGAATATTGGTAAACTCTAAGGGCGAGAGACTTTCTATCGAATTACTCACTGGTTACAGGCATTTTGAGGATGTCTTGGTCGTTCTTAAGGAGCAGGCGAAAAAAGCCGGATTGGAGTTGAAGCTTAAAGTTTTGGAGCCGACTGCCGCATGGAAAGCCGCCAATGAAAAAAATCATCAGGTGATTTTTTCGGCATTTAATTCATTTGTGGAACTCTTTCCCAGATTTTGGGAGCCTTACCACTCAGACAATGCCTATCAGGAGGTTGGGGACTCAAAGTTTGAAGAAGACGGTTCACTCAAGCCGAACCTGACCACAAAGGTGAGCACCAATAATTTCACCCAAACAGCTGTCCGTGAGATTGATCATTTGATCAACAAATATAGGAATGAAGAAGATTTGGGTAAGATTACCAAAATGGCCCATCAATTAAGTCAAATGATTCATGATCACGCTGTTTGGGTACCTGCATGGAAGAAACCTTGGCTTAGGATAGGTCATTGGAACTGGGTGAAGTTCCCTGAAGATTGGGGGCCGAAAGAAACGCGTGATTACGAAGAATTTCAGGTTTTCTGGATTGATGAGGTTGAAAAAGATAAGATCTTGAAAGCAATGGATGCGGGAGTGTCCGTAACCGAACAGCCCACTGTGGTTATTTACGATAATTACAAAAATAATTGATTCGAAATTTTCTAAATGACTGGGAAAGAACAGATTGAACCTTTATTAGAGGTTAAAGATCTTTCGGTTCAATTTAAAAGCGATGAGGGTGATGTCGAGGCATTGGATAAAGTTAGCTTTGAGATATACCCTGGTCAAACCGTTGGAGTAGTTGGTGAATCAGGATGCGGTAAAAGCGTAACGGCATATTCCATTATGAGACTTCTCCCGCGGCCCATGGGCATGATTTCAGGAGGGAGAATTCTCTTTCAGGGTAAAAACCTTCTCGATTTGAGTACTGAAGAAATGCAGGAAATACGAGGCAATGAGATTGGGATGATTTTCCAGGAACCGATGAACGCTCTCAATCCTGTTCAAAAAATTGGTAATCAATTAAGCGAAGTTTTTCATCTGCACATGCAGATAGAAGACCATCAAGCATGGTTGAAGTCTATCGAAATGCTAGAGGCTGTGGGGATTCCCTCTCCAGAGAACCGTATGCATGAATATCCTCATCAGTTATCTGGCGGAATGAGACAAAGAGTTGTAATTGCTATGGCTCTGGCTTGTAAGCCAAAAATAATCATAGCCGATGAACCAACCACTGCTCTGGATGTGACGGTTCAGGCACAGATTTTAGATCTACTTAGTAGCATGCAGAAGGAAACTGGGTGCTCCATTTTGCTAATAACTCATGACCTAGGTGTAATTGCAGAAAATTGCGGTGAAGTGTGCGTGATGTACGCTGGCAGGGTCGTAGAAAGAGGATCAACCAACAAGATATTTTCATTACCTAAGCATGCTTATACTCAAGACCTTATGGATTCGATACCCAGGTTGGACGGTGCCCCCAAAGCCAAACTTAAAACAATAGAAGGGATTGTTCCAGGATTATTGGACTTGAATGAAGGATGCCGTTATGGACCACGCAGCGGGCGGGTACACACACAAGATCAACTAACTGTACGACCTGATTTCAACGAAATTTCAAAAGGTCATTGGGTTGAAGCCTGTCCGGTTTGTACTAACGCATGAGCGAGGCAAATAATTTTTTACGCTTGGAGGATGTCGAAATACATTTTCCTGTTCGTGGTGGGGTTTTCAGAAAAGCAATTGGAGCTTGTAAGGCAGTTGATGGAGTTAGTTTTTCTCTCAAAGAAGGGGAGACATTGGGCCTAGTAGGGGAATCTGGGTGCGGTAAATCCACACTTGCAA
>JAYZJX010000060.1:0-11699 GCA_036164015.1 Verrucomicrobiota bacterium
TTGCCTCCCATTCGACCGGTATTTCTGATCCCGCTAATGGATCCATGGGTTTGGTGCGTGAGGGCATACACCCGTACCAAATGGTTGTTATGAAGAGGAAGGGGAGAATATTAAAAATCTTTCTCATACAGATGGCTGGGAGATACCGGCTTCAAAACCATGAGTGGCAAATGTGATTAATCGTTCGATCATATCCTGGGTGTCTTCCTCATCACAAGTACCCTTGGAAAAATCTTTAAGTCTGCGATGCTGTGCCAGAGCTCCCAGCATGGAAGATACTGAAAGGTGTAAATTCCAATACAAATCCTTTTCCTCTACTTGGGGGTGTGTTTTTCGTAATTCATCCATAAATTTTTCGCAAAGCTCACCGAAAAATTTACGATGCATCGTCTGGATAAATTTCGCGGGTTCCGTAAAAGTACGGGCAACAAGTTGAGCAAGGGTTTCGCGCGTATGTGCACTTTTAGCAATTTCTTCCCCGATTGGAAGGATTAGGGCACGCAGAATATCTTTTGTGCTCAACGGTTGCCCTGCCGATTTCTCTCTTGCTTCTGCTAGGTACTGTATCCTACGTTGATTGATGGGTCTCACCCGTGCCTGCAACATTTCCAACACCATTGCTTCCTTCGATCCAAAGTGGTAATGGGCGGAAGCCAAGTTGGTTTGCGAATGCTGGGCGACTGCCCGAAGGGTCAATCCTCCAAATCCTCGGGTAGCGAAAATGGACTCCGTGGTCTTAAGTAAACGATTCCTCGTCTTTTCAGACCTCGCGGATGAAATGAGATCATTGTTTTGCACAGGCATCTTAATTTAAACGTTTGTTTAAATTTTACAAGCTTGTCTCTAAATTACTTTAGTTATTTATGAACTTTTAAAAGAGCTACTGATTTGCAGTTATTAAAAATATCTCGTAAAATTTAGATGTAAATTATTACAAAATAAGAAAAATTATTCATATGAGAGTTTTCTTTTAGAGAGTTTTAAAGTTATTCTTTATTTTTCTGAACCTCTCTGTTTACCCGCTTTGTCATTGACAGTTTTTGCAATTTTCGGTTTATTAATCGCTTTTCTTCGAAATTCTACCTTACTTCCCCAGTACTCTGAAATGATTAAGATTCGCTTGCAAAGACACGGAGCCAGACACGCTCCTTTTTATCGTATGGTGGTTGCTCCTTCGCAATCCCGTCGCGACGGAAAGTTTATCGAGGTGCTTGGTACCTACAACCCCCAAGCTCACAAACGCGAAGAGGAATTGAAGCTTAAGATCGACCGTATTGATCACTGGTTGGGTGTTGGTGCACAGCCCACAGACACTGCTAAAAGTTTGATCCGTCAGGGAAGAATGTCCCCGGAAGAGTGGTTAAAACGTGCGAACAAATTGGCTGAAGCCAAACTCAAGCGTAAAAGCAAGGGTGATACTGCTCCATCTATGGAAGAAAATACTGGTGAAGCTGAAGAACAAGAAAAACCTGCGGAAGAAGCACCTGCAACCGAGGAGGCGAAAGTCGAAGAAAAGCCAGCCGAGGAGGAAAAACAGGAAGAAGTATCTGAGGAAGAACCGAAGTCTGAAGAAAAGCCGGTAGAAGAGGCTCCAGCTGAGGAGGCGAAAGCGGAAGAAAAGCCAGCCGAGGAGGAAAAACAGGAAGAAGTATCTGAGGAAGAACCGAAGTCTGAACAAAAGCCGGTAGAAGAGGCTCCAGCTGAGGAGGCAAAAGCGGAAGAAAAGCCAGCCGAGGAGGAAAAACAGGAGGAAGCACCTGAGGAAGAACCGAAGTCTGAAGAAAAGCCAGTAGGTGAGGCGAAAGCCGAAGAAACGCCAGCCGAAGCTGAAAAGAAACCCAAAGCAAAGAAAGCAACTAAGAAAAAGGGAAAAGCCGAAGAATCTTCAGATGAAGCTTCTCCCGAAGAAGACGAGAAGAAGGATTCCTGAGGTCTTCTCTAATTCACGATTATGTATTTTGGCGTAACCGATGATTCGCATGAAAAATCCAGTTTTGCGTTTCGATGTTCTCTCTCTATTTCCCAAAACGATTGAGGGGTTTACTGAGGAAAGCATACTTGGGAAAGCGATTGATCAAGGACTTTTGGAAATAAATTCGCTTGATTTGCGAAGATGGGCGGTGGGAAAGCACCGCGAGGCAGATGACCGACCATTCGGTGGCGGAGCAGGGATGGTTCTTAAACCCGAGCCTCTATTTGAAGCAATTGAAGAAATTTCAAACGAATCGACTACTGTAGTGTATATGGCTCCTGATGGAGAGACTTTATCCACTTCAGTTGCCCGAGAATTATCCGAATCCCAGCACCTGCTCCTAATCAGCGGTCACTATGAAGGGATCGACCAGCGAGTACGGGATAAGATGGTCGATCGTGAAATAAGCATAGGTGATTATGTGCTCACCAATGGTGCTCTTCCGGCAACCGTATTAATAGATGCCGTTTCAAGACAGGTCCCGGGCGTGCTCGGTGATGAAGAATCTCTAAATGACGAAAGTTTCGAAAATAATTTACTAGCCCATCCACAATATACCCGCCCAGCGGAATATCGTGGAATGAAGGTTCCGGATGTACTTCTTTCCGGCAATCATCATGAAATTTCTAAATGGAGACAGGAAAAGCGAATGGAAAGAACCTCATTCCTGCGTCCGGACTTATTGAAAGCAACCAAGAATTAAAGAGGATACTACGATGAATAATCAACTGCTGGAAGAAATCACAAGTGAGTACATACAAGATAAACGCGACCATTTTAAGGTGGGTGATGGGGTAAAAGTCCATGTGAAAGTCAGGGAAGGTGAGAAGGAACGTATCCAAATTTTTGGAGGTATTGTTATTTGCCGCAAAGGATCTGGTATTCATGAAACATTTACCGTTCGCCGTATTGCTTCTGGCGTTGGAGTGGAGCGAGTTTTCCCCGTTCATTCTCCTATGATTGATAAAGTAGAAGTTGACCGTGAGTCAATTAAGATGAATGCCCGTATGTACTATCTCCGTGAAAGAATTGGTAAGGAGGCCAACAAGGTTAAGGAAAAGCGCCTTTTTGAAGCAAAACGCGGTTCTGTCAAGTAACAGATTTTGTTCCTCCTCAGCTAGCTTGTCCGCAATAAATTAAGGCGGTTTGGAGAGAGGAATTGATCAAGTAACATTTTACCATCAGCAAACTGGCATTCGGGAGTACTATCCACCTCCATTAGTGCCTGATAGATTTTCATCGTGCGATCAGCGTACGAGGATAGGGAAAATTTTTCAGTAACTGCCAATTGGTTGGCATTAATCAGATCTTTAAATAAAACTTGAAGGTTTGAGTGCTGACGTATGAGTTTTTGTAAATCAGGACTTTTTGAAATGGTTCGGATAATGGCTTTTTGGTTTTTTTCGTCCAGTCTGCCGAAGTCAATCCCGTCTTCCTGTACCATCGATTTGTATGCAATATCAGCACCATGCAAAGGAAAATCTTGTCGATAGCTTTGATAAAATTTTTCCGTGGCAAGCTGAATTGTTTGTTTTAGGTTTTTTATAGATTGTATGCAGTCGAGAGGAATGGACATGCGATTGTATAGATGCTGAAGGGATATTCCAAGTTCTGCAAAATCACAAGTGATCTCTGGCAGGTTCCTTCCGCATAAACCTTTTCCAAATGTCCAAGGTTCTAAAAATCCAAGACCGAATCCTTCGGCAACGCTGACCGAAAGCATACTTTGTGCATGCCGGACCATTTCAGGAAAGGACACATCGCTTTCTTGCCCAAGTCCATAGGTTAGGGGAAGTTTTAATTCCGAGGCAAAATTTTTCCATTCTTCGAATATCGGAACGAATTCAGGATTGGTAGGCCCCAAACTATTTGCGAAGTGAAAGTCTAAATGAGATGAGGCAAGCAGAGCGAGTTCTCCGAGATTTTTCCGTCGAACCGCCCGGACTGGGTAAAGGAAAAGATTTTCTGGCAGACCTGATTGATGGTTACTTTCCTGAGCCGGAAAAGAGCTAACTGTTGGTACAGCATTGGCAAGCAAATGTACCGGGCTGGGCGAATCTTCGAGCATGTGTGCAAGGAAAGACCGATCGCGTTGATTAAGGGCAGCATAATGAATGTTAGGGCCAGTTGGGTAAGCTCTTTGATAAACTTCGCTGAGGGAGAGATAATTCCCAGGTCTGCCATCTTCTGCAAAGTCATGAGGGTGTAGCAATATCCGCTCCCCAGATTGTGCTAGAAGGGCAACTGCTTCAGTTAGCGAAGGATTTTTACCGAGGGAATGATTATGAATGTGCCAGAGATCTGGTTTTTGCCCAAGTGCCTCCATTGCAGATGTTTGCATTCGGTCCACAAGTATCTGGGGTGCAATTTTTGTCTGAGGAGAGGTATAATCCAAGCCTTCGATGGTTTTTGTATTTGGAAGAATTTCCCCAAGGTAGGTTCTACCACTTAGAGCAACTGCTTCGATTTCGTTGCCATTTTCATTCCATGCTTGCAAGGTATTTTCTATCACCCGGGTAACTCCACCGGGTTGTAAGTGATAATGGACGACGGCAATCTTCATTGAGCCGCAAAAATGTTTCTAATCGGCAAGAGATGCGCGATGTTCGCGGTATCCTTCTATTTCAATCATGGGAGGTCGTTCTTCCTCAATCACTTCCTGTACGATCTGACTGTAAGTACCGTCTTCCACTTCAAATCTTCGGTAAAAGGTTTCCATGTCAGGTAATTGGTTGATTTTCCCCTGTGCATGTAAGCGATTGATAAAGGTTTGAAGAATTCCAAAACTCATTTTACCAAGTGCATTAGTGGTTTGATTACGATGGACTCTGCGATCAAGGTCAGTCTGAGCAAATGCTTCAATTCCAAATTTATAGTAAAGATCGAGTAGATGTGAGGTTTCTACGCCATAACCGATTGGGAAGGGAATGATTTCCAATACATCTCGACGGGCGGCATACTCTCCAGATAAAGGTTGGATGACATTAGTAAGTTCAGGATAAAAAAGGGAGAAAAGAGGACGGGTGAGGATTTCAGTTACTCTTCCGCCACCACTAGGGCGAAGACCACTTGAATAGTTAAGAGGGCGATCATAGAAAGCTTTTACATACTTTATGTCATTCCGCTGGATAAGGGGGGCAACCAAACCATAGACAAAACGGGGATGAATGTTGGTGATGTCCGCATCCACATAGCAAATAATATCCCCCTTTAGTTGGTGAATTGCTTTCCATAGATTTTCTCCTTTTCCTCGTTTGTCTCCGACTTCAGGAAGAATATCAGAGGCAAGATAAGTGTCCGCACCATAATTGCATGCAACTTCGAGGGTTTTATCCTGTGAACCGGAATCTATGACAGCAAACTCATCAATCAATGGATAGCGTTCCATTAATTCGGACCTTAGTATGAGAACTTCTTTGCCAATCGTTTTCTCTTCGTTCAGGGTCGGTATGCATAAGGATATTGTTAGGTCTTTTTTCTCTTTTTCCTCAACTAATTTGAGAATATCCCAAAATTCTCCGTGATGAAAAGTGTTTCTGGAAAGCCAATTACTTTTTTCCTCCTCTGTCATAGCTCGCACACTCCTTCGTCGATTGCCTGAAGCAAAGTTATGAGTTGTGCGAGACCGGCGTATATGGGTTCGAGATGAATCGTTTCATTTTCTTCTCTCAAGTTTTCAGCAGTTGTTAATCCCAGCGTGATACCGGGGTGACCGGCACGAATGATCGCATTTAGATCTCCCGTACTCGGATCAACTTTTGGGGTTATACCTGCCTCATGCATAATGGCACGAGTTGTCTTTACCAATGGATGTGTGAAAGGAATTCCGCAGTTTTGTCTTTTGGCCACAATTTCCATCCTGACTTCCGTGCCTGTCTCAAGTGAGAATTGCTCGCAGATTTCATTAAGACTCTTTTCTAAGTCGTCGATCACTTCATCACCTTCACTAGTGATTTCGAAACGAAGGCGTCCGGTTCTTGGAGAAGTATTGAAACTCGAGCCAGCTGTAAGACCGCCAAAAGTCATTTTAGATTTAGGTTCTTTGGGGAGGGAGATTTCCATAAGTTGATTAATCAACCTGTTAAGGTGTGAGATGGCACCGGCTGCACCAAAACTTGACCAATCATAATCGCTCGGAATATTCAAATTGATTTGTGCACGCAAGGTCCCAAGACCCGAATAGCTAAGTCTTCCCTGTGTGGCTCCTTCCACGCAAATCCCTGCCTTGGTCGGTCTGCTCATTGTTTCGAGAAAGCCGCGAGTACCTTCCATATTGGCACGACCCAAGCTTTTTACATTCGCTACCAAAAGGATGTCATCCTTGAATTTAATATTAAGGTGGCTCAGGAGTTTGGGAAGAGCTACGACCGCAGCTAGTCCAATTGCGTTGTCTGCAATACCAGGCCCGGTTATGAAATCGGAGCCGACTTCCAGTACATGCCTAGTGTCAGCACTGAATACTGAGTCTGCATGAGCCATAACCAAAATGGTGGAGTTTCCGGAACTTCCTTGTACGATACCGCTCGCATTTCCAAATTCATCAAGCGTGGGGTCTTGCAATCCATTTTCCCGAAATCGATCAATGACCAAACGAATACGATCCTTTTCCCCATAGGTCGGGGAAGGAATTTCGCCAAGTAAAACGGCATCTGTCAAAAAAGTCTCCCTTATTGATCGCAAGCTTTCAATCTGGCGTGGTACTTCTTTCAATAAATTGTCCAAAGTTGAATCTTTGGTTTGAGTATCAAATGTCATTAATAAAAGGCATTACGAAAAAATGGACAAGTTTGCCATGTCAAAGTATCAACAATCTTTTCTTCATTGAAAAAAAGGCTTAATTCTTGCATAAGTCGATCCGGTGATTGCTTGAATTGTTTCACCTCTTCGAATCATGGCACAAAACATAGGATTTATTTCAACCCGTTTTGCAGGGCAGGACGGAGTGTCGCTTGAGAGCGCAAAATGGGCGGAGGTTTTGTGGGAAGATCGACACATTAGCTTTTGGTACAGCGGGCAGAGCGACAGAGATCCTGGAATAAGTTTTGTCACTCCGGAAGCTTACTTCGGATTTTCAGAAAATAAATGGATCAATGAAAGGATCTGGGGTACGGAAAAACGGGAAAGATTTGTGACCGAAAGAATTCGGGAACTTACAGATTATTTGAAAGGTACCCTGTATCGTTTCGTGGAAAAATTTGGAATTGATATTCTTGTGCCACAAAATTGCCTAGCCATTCCCATGCATGTCCCACTCGGTCTTGCACTGACTGAATTTTTGTCGGAGACGCGGATGCCTGCGATTGCCCACCATCATGATTTCTTTTGGGAAAGAACACGGTTTTCCGTAAATTGTATACCAGAGTATCTAGATATGAGCTTTCCTCCTAAACTAACCAACATGAGGGATGTGGTGATCAATCAGGAAGCACAGGAGCAACTTGCCTTGCGTAAGGGTAGTTCATCTCTGGTAATACCAAATGTTTTTGATTTCGATAACCCACCCGAACAGGCGGACGAATACGCATCTGATGTAAGGAGTGAGCTTGGTCTGGATGATGATGATTTCTTTATCCTGCAACCAACCCGGGTGGTTCCACGCAAGGGAATAGAGCAGGCAATTAAATTGGTCAGCCTGTTAAAGGACAAAAGGTGTAAGTTAGTAATTTCTCATGAAGCGGGTGACGAAGGTTATGAATATCTTGGTATGCTTGAGCAGTTGGCAAAGGAAGAAGGTGTGGACATGCGAATTGTGGCCCATCGTGTGGGGGAGGTCAGACAGAGAGACTCTGAAGGTAAGAAAATTTACACATTGTGGGATCTCTATCACCATGCTGATTTTGTTACTTATCCAAGCATATATGAAGGTTTTGGTAATGCATTACTTGAAGCGATCTATTTCAAGAAACCGGTTTTGATCAACCGCTACTCTATCTTTATCCGAGATATTGAGCCGAAAGGCTTTCGTTTATTAACCATGGATGGGTTTGTGACGCCTTCTCTCGCCAAGAGGGTCAAGCAGGTATTGGAGGATCAGGATTTGAAAAAGGAAATTGTTGATCATAATTATGAAGTGGCCCGTCAATTTTATTCTTACTCCGTGGTTCGTAGTAATTTGCGTGCTTTTATTTCCAGTTTTACCGGGTACTAAATTCTTATCTTTCTAACTTCCTGTGATTACTCATATTTCCAGTTCTAAATTAAAGATTATTCGCCGTAGATTGTCATTGATTTATGGCATTGATGAAGCAGATGTATTACTTGAGCGACTTTATCGCATGGTCGGCAGATATGGAGTTGGTATGCAACCCAACCAAACAGGAATTAGTCTAAGTTCTAAGGATGTTGTTCTTATCACATATGCAGATATGGTCAAAGCCGATGAGGTTGGACAAAGTTCTCTTTCGTCGCTTAGAGATTTTTGTACAGCTAGGCTTAAGGGTGCTGTTTCCACGATTCACATACTTCCTTTCTACCCTTGGACTTCTGATGATGGCTTCTCAGTTGTGGACTATCGTGAGGTGTCCACGGACTATGGAACTTGGGAAGATATCAGCAAATTGGGGGAAGACTTTGATTTGATGTTTGATCTGGTGTTAAACCACTGTTCAGCAAAAAGTCCATGGTTTAAAGAGTATGTTTCTGGAGTCGAGCCTGGACTGAATTATATTATGGAAGGAGATCCCGAAAAGGACTTTTCGATGGTTGTTCGTCCTCGTTCAACCCCATTACTGACTCCATACCAAACCCGTAAGGGTGAGCGGCATGTGTGGACAACTTTTAGTGCCGACCAGGTAGATCTTGATTGGACTAGTCCTGATCTGCTTTTCGAGTTTTTGGACATTATTCTGTATTATGTTTCGATCGGTTGTAGAATCCTTAGGTTGGATGCGGTTGCGTTTCTTTGGAAAAAAATAGGCACTAATTGTTTGCACTTACCGGAGACTCATCAAATTATTAAATTAGTTAGGAATTTTCTGGAAATTGTGGCACCTGAAGTAGTTATTCTAACAGAAACAAATGTTCCTCATGAAGAAAACATATCCTATTTTGGCAAGGGGGATGAAGCTCATGCGGTCTATCAGTTTTCACTCCCGCCTCTTTTGCTTCACGGACTGCTTAGAGGAACATCGGTCCCGCTTACAAATTGGGCGAACAATTTGACTTCACCGCCTAAGGGGTGTCATTTTCTGAATTTTACTGCCAGTCATGATGGGGTAGGGGTTCGTCCGCTTGAGGGAATTCTGCCCCGTGATGAAATCCTAGGTCTTGCTGATGAAGTAAGGGAAAAGGGAGGGTTTGTCTCTATGAGAAGTTTGGAAGATGGAACAGAATCTCCTTACGAACTGAATTGTACATACTACTCTGCTTTATCAGATTTGGATAATGAGCAACTAGGTATGGCAAGGTTCCTCTGTTCGCAGGCGGTTGCATTGGCCATGAAGGGAATTCCAGCAGTTTATTTCCACTCCCTTTGTGGAACACCAAATGATCTGGAAGGCTATAAGAAAACCAAACGTAATCGTACGGTAAATCGAAGGAAATGGCAGCAATCTGAATTAGAAACTTTACTTGACCAAAAAGAGACCCTGCCTTCCCAAATTTTTCAATGGTATTTAAGGACGCTACGAGTTCGAGCTGGCTGTCCAGCCTTTCATCCGGAAGCCCATCAGGAAATCATCAATCTAGGAGCCTCTGTATTTGCCTTGCGAAGAGATACGGTTGATGGTGGGTTAACCGTATTTTGTCTGTTTAATTTTACTTCCGGGGAAATTACTGTGAAAAAAATGAAGGAAATTAACGATGTCTTTCCATCAGGAAAAGCTCGTGAACTGATTAGCGGTGGGGAGATTGAATGGGCTGGTCCAAAAAAATCCGGAGGTATTCTCACGCTTCGTCCATATCAGGCCATCTGGTTAAGTTCATCTTGAATCTTTTTCTAATCTCCGAAAAGGTCGATCATGTACATTGGCTAAGATCTGATAAAAGATCCGTTCATCTTACAGAAGTCCTTAAAGCCGAAAAAGGAAGTGTAGTTGATTTTGCGGTCGAAAACGGACCTAAAGGAAAAGGAACCGTAGAATATTTGGACGAGCATGAAATTATTATTTCATGCAAATGGCATGAGACAAATGATTCAGATTTTTTGCCCGTTAGTCTAATTGTTGGATTGTCACGCCCCCAAACCTGTCGAAAGATTTTGGAACAAGCCACAACTCTGGGTGTGCGGTGCTTGCATTTCTTTTCAGCTCGAAAAGGAGAGCCTTCCTACGCATCAAGCAGGCTATGGATCACCAATGAGTGGAAATCAAGAATTAGGAATGGTGCCGAGCAGGCTTTTTCAAGTCAGTTGCCTGACTGTAAGATTCATCCTAGTTTAGATTCTCTCCTCCAAGATATTCCTATTAAGGATGAACCTCGGGTTGCATTTGATAATTACGAGGCAGACAGGGCTTTCAAAAAAGTTTTTCCACTATCTGAAACCAATAACTGGCTAGCTTTTGGTCCTGAACGGGGATGGTCTGCTGAGGAAAGAAAACTTCTTACAAATGAGGGATTCACTCTTTGCAGTTTGGGGAAGCGTGTGCTCAGGGTTGAGACTGCCGTCGTTTCAGCCGTTGGAACCCTAAGCAATCTCATCTAGCTTACTGCAAAAGCTTTTGGTTCAAAAATGTGATAGACGGGAGATCCTTTCTTAGCCTTTCCGAGTAATCGAACAAGATTCCACTTTTCATTCGTTTCAAGCTGTCCAGCAGGGCATTCATGTAATAAGAGAGATCTAGAATGAACGAAGCCATTGTTGATTAATTTTTCCAATGTTGGGTGGACAAATGTTTCGATTTCCGAGTAGGGAGGATCGAGGAATATTATATCATAGGAATGGATAGTAGGAGTATTTAGAAATTCCAGCACATCTCTCTTGTGTACCCTGCCCACACTTGATTCGAGTCGGGCACTGTGGATAACCTTTTTGAGATTTTCTTTAAGGTCACCTACTACTCTATGATTCTTCTCAACGAAATCAGCAGCCTTTGCTCCACGACTAATGGCTTCCAAACCGTAAGAACCGGTACCAGCAAATAAATCTAACACTCTTTGATCCTCCATTTTATTTTGAATGGAAGAAAATAATCTCTCACGATTTGCTTCGGTAGCAGGACGTAAACCTTTTGTTTTCGATAATCGTAAGGGGATGCCCCGTGCTTTCCCTCCACTTATGCGCATTTCTGGAAACTTTTTTCCATTTTTTTAATCATGTTTTCATTTAGAAGCAAAAGGGATGGTTTGCCAAGTGGAGAGCGATCAATTATCAAATTTGCCATGTCTAGAGTATTTCGAAGTTTTGTGAAACCTTCTTTGGGAAATGAAGGAACAGAGATTACTTTGAATATGGAAGAAAGTCATCATTTAGCTAAAGTTCTAAGAAGAAGAATTGGCGACCATGTTGAACTACTTGATGGTCAGGGGGGAGTGGCATGTGCTGAATGCCTAAAGGTATCAAAGGGGGCAGTAACTTTAAGGATTTTAAACCGAGTAAATATTCCATCCATCATCCCATATACACGAATGCTCATTGCTTTGACCAAGAGTGCAAAGTGGGATGAATTGATTAAGCCTTTGACTGAGTTGGGAGTAAATCAAATCACCCCTCTCTTTACCGAAAGGACCGAGGCGAAGATAGATTCTGTTAAAGTTGAAGGTAAGATTACTAAGTGGAGAAAATTGGCAA
>JAYZJX010000061.1:0-5047 GCA_036164015.1 Verrucomicrobiota bacterium
GTATTCTTGTACCATTTTCGTCCCTCCTGTATTCCACATCATCTGGACCTAATGTTTTTTCGCCGCAAGACGAAATGAGAAAAAATGAAAGAAGAACTACTGAAATTAATGTCTTATGCATTTCTAATACCATGACCAAATCTCAGTTACTTTACATGTCGAGATGGATACTTCGCAAATGAAAAGTCATTGTGTTCTCGTCCGCACTTGATTTGCAATCTCCAGAATATCATTCGAAGGGAGAGTAATTAGGGCAGATGGAATACCCCTTTCCATTTTATAAACCGCGACGCCTACCCAAGATCCTTTTTTATCAAAGACAGGAGCACCAGGAGAAATATTTTCAATTACAAAATACTTTCTTGGCTTTTCAATTAATGCATTTACCCAACCTTTGCGTAGGGTCGATTGACGGTATAGGTTTTTACCCAGTTTTCCGATGGAAACAACTTCATCCAGAACATTTAATTGGATGGGAGCAGATGAATGCTCACAAAATATAGGAAAATTTTTGGAATTGTCCGATGAATTGATTGGAAGAACAAAGGCAAGGTCTAGGTCGGCATCTTTTAAAAGCATTTTGGCAGGAATTTCAGTTCCATCTGGTTTTAAAATAAAAACTTCCGTGTAATTGACTTGGACGGATGCAGAATTACTACGAAGGCGAGCAAATATCTTGCTTCTTGGATCAACGGTAGAAAGTGACAATACCGTTAGACCATCTCTTGCAATAACAGTTCCAAGTGCCTCAACTTTTTGTTCCTGCGGAGGCATACTACGCCCGTTTGCACTTACCTCGATTCTCATAGTGAATGATACCCAAGTTACACAATCTGAATTTTGTTTAAGTAGATTCCTCCACACTTTAGTAGTATTTGTTTGAGCACTGGCGAAGGATATCAAAAAGAGCAGGCTCCCGATCAATAGTTTTGTTTTAAAGTTTTTCATTTTACTGTTCATCCCAATCAGGTTGAATTTCAAGGTATAGAGTATGGATTCCCCTACGAATGAAAAAAATAATCGTATCTGATTTTCTTTGAACTTCTTTTTCAATCATGAATTGGAATTGTTCAACAGTGGAGACGGGGGATTTTTCAATTTCAAGCAGTAAGTCCCCTTGCCTAAGTCCACCTAAAGCAGCCCAACTTGCTGGTTCTACATTCTCAACAAAGAGACCTGAATGATTGGAGTCCAATCTTGAATTGATGCGATCCGCAAATGAAATTTCTCGGATTGTGAATTCAAATGTTTTGTCTTTAATTTTAGGCAATTCATTGGAGGGGGGAGGTCTGCGGTCCAGAGTAACATTCAAATCTAATAACTTGCCGTTTCTTAAACCGGTAAGGCGTATGGTTGAATCAGTGCGGTATTCTTTAATCATGTTCCCAAAAACTTCAAAATCCTCCTGCCGGTTTGCAGAAATAATTTGTCCGTCAATTCTGAATAGAAGGTCACCTGCTAAGATTCCTCCTGCTTTTGCGGGTGTTTCAGGATATACTTGAGTTATCCTAACTCCACGAGAGGTTTCGGGAAGATTCAATGCTTTAGACAAATCCTTAGTTAAAACTTGAGTTGAGACTCCAAGCCAAGGTTTCCATGCTTCCAAAGGTTGATTTTCTTCAGCTTCCGGTCCGATTTTGATTGTGGTGAGAATTTTGGCTAAATTTCTTTCAAACTCCACAAGTGTGGATACTGGGACTTTCTTTCCGCGGGTTATTTTTCTACTAAAATCCATCAAATCTTGTACCGAATCAACTTTCTGATTTCCGATCTTTGTAATCACATCACCAGCTAACAGGCTTGGTTTTGCACTAAATGATGGACCTCCTCTTCCGACAGAATGAACTTGCACACCATCTGAGTTTTGCCGCCTGGATTCGAGCGCGGACATAAGGGTGAAGTTTCGGACGGTAATTCCCCAGCTTTTAATCTCAATTTCCTTCGAAAAAGCAGATTCGCGAAGTTGAGTTTTTAGTTTCCAATTTTTCTTTTGTTGATTACGGAACCCTTCTATCAATACGGTTCTTCCCGGTTCAATTCCGTATGCATATTGATTAAACACAGGGAGGTCTTCAGGGATTTGGGCATCAACTTTTTTCCCATTGTATTTAATAATGCGATCCCCGGCAGCCAAACCAGCAGTTTGTGCAGGAGAATTTTCAATAATGCCAGCAACCAAAATACCACGCTTGTTTGAGTCGAGAACCGGTTGGCATTCCAATCCTGTCCACGATCGTGATACGAATCCTGTTCTGGCGAGTTCATCTGCAATCTTTTTGGCAAGGTTTGAAGGTATAGCTCCTCCTAAACTACCGATGCCTACTTCATTAATTCCAATAATTAGTCCGTGCTGGTCGAGAAGTGGTCCCCCACTGTTTCCCGGAAAGATAATTGCGTCATGGCCAAGCCATCTAACCAATTCACCAACATTTTCACCATCCAGTCTAAAACTACCTTGAAAGGGTGAAATCATGGCAAGGTTTGATACAATTCCCTTAGTTACGGACTGAGAGAGTCCAGCGGGACTACCCATAGCGTAGCAAATATCTCCCACTTCAACTTCGTCGGAATTTCCAAACTTAGCGACAAAAAGCTTTTCCTTTTTTTGCTCCCTTTCATCCAATCTCAATTTCAAGACTGCCAGGTCGGTCATCGGGTCAGCTCCAATAAGATCAGCCATCAATTCTTCTCCATCGTGTAGCCTACAATTCAGACGCTTTGCTTTGCCAGCAACATGGTGATTAGTGACAACAAGACCTGCGTTTGAAATAATTACGCCACTGCCCGTGGATCTTGATTTCATCATTCTTCCACCAGATCCTCTTTCGGAAATAACATCTATGCGAACGATGGCTTTATAAACATCAGATAATGATTGATTCAGGTCTATTTTACTTATCTGCTCGCCAAGGAGATGCTTTGAAAAAAAGGGTAATGTCAAAAAGAGGTAGACCCATTTTAATTGTTTATTCATTATTTACTTAGCGGAATCTTTACGGAGATTAGTTTGACTTAATAAATTCAATTAGTCAGACAAAATTATTTATGGATCAAAATGTAAACTATTTGCAATCAGTCAAACCACTCTAAAATCCAAACCATATGAAAATTCTTTCGGAAAAACAGAGTAAGTTTATCGGATTTGTCCTTTGTTGTGCAGGTGTAGTTTTGCTTGCCGCCCTTTTTACTCTGATTATTTTCCTGCTGAACCGTGCTTTTAACCTTTTTGGTGGAGTTTTTTGGTCCTTAGCCATCGCTGGAATGATGGCGATTTTGTTAAGGCCGGTCATTTGCTTCTTCGAGGAAAAAATGAAAATGGGAAGAATCCAATCTATTCTTACCCTTTATTCAATGGTTGTGGTTTTGGTCATCTCAGCATTTTGGTTTTTAGGCGGCAAAATACTCCAGCAAAGTAAAGAAATTATAGGATCTGCAGGAGATTGGCCAGTAATGTTGGAAGAAAAAGCAGTTGCTAAACTTCCGCCGGATGTGTGGGAAGGTATATCTCCTCATATCGACGGTTTTAAAGAATACTGGAAAGGATTATTTGGAGAAGTAGAGGAAAATATATTGGAAGGATTAGATTCTCATCAGAAGAAACTTGTTGGTGCTCTAACTCCTAGCCAAATGAAGATATGGTCTGAGTTGGATGTTTCTGAAAAAGAAATTTTTTATGAAATAGATGATAATAATTCTCGAGATGATTTTCTCCAAAGAAAAAAATTAGAAATTCAAAATCGGGTGGTTGAAACAATTGGTATGCAAAGCGAACAATTCGCACAAAAATCTGCTGAAGTACTTCAATCTGCATGGACTGAAATGTTGAACTTATTTGCAAATTTAACTTATCTGGCAGTCATTCCGATATACTTGTTTTATTTTCTTGGAACCAACCGAAACTTGATTGATTTATTGGAGAGAGAGTTATCATTTCTATCAGATAAAATTCGCGATGATTTAATTTTCCTACTTAGGGAGTTTGTAAGTATCATGGTCGCATTTTTTAGGGGACAACTGCTAATAGGTATGTTGATGGGAATAGGTTATGCCATCGGTTTTAGTGTAAGCGGTCTTAAGTTTGGAATAACTTTAGGAATCTTCTTCGGACTTTTGAATGTGGTACCCTATCTGGGTTCAATTATAGGCATATCTACAACTCTTGTTGTTGCCTATTTTCAGCCTGGAGGGCTTGCGGAAGGAGGAAGCTATTTAATTTTGATTGGCTGTGGATCAACATTCCTTTTAGTACAACTTCTGGAAAGTTACTTTCTTACACCTAAGATTATGGGGCAACAGACTGGACTTCATCCAGTTATGGTTATTGTGTCTATTTTCTTTTGGGGTACTGCGTTGGGTGGTATACTTGGAATGATTTTTGGAATCCCACTAACAGCCTTTTTTATCACTTTGTGGAGATTACTTTGCCGGAAATACCTTAAGAGTTCAATGTGCTGAAAGAAGAACTTGGAATCGTAAATTATTTTACGATTCTAGTAAACCAGTGATTGGAAGAAACTTTAATTGTGAGCAAGATTACCTTGAAAAAATAGATTAGTATTGTGTCTAATATAATTTAATATCTATGGCCCAAAAAGATAAAGATTTTGTTCATTTACATGTACATTCAGATTTTAGTCTTCTCGATGGATGTTGCCGGATGGACAGGTTGATGGATCGGGCTGTGGAACTTGGAATGTCAGCTATGGCTTTAACGGATCATGGCAATCTATTCGGAACGATTAATTTCATTAAACAGGCAGAAAAACGGGGTATTAAACCGATTATTGGATGTGAGGGTTATATGGTTACGGACCATAAGAATGATGAGAAACCCGGACGAGAGAATCATAAGTCTTATCACATGGGACTTTTAGCAAAAGATTATGAGGGTTATAAAAATCTTTCAAAAGTTGTTTCTGATGCCCATGTGGATGGGTTTTACTATCGACCTAGAACTGATCTTGAAACTTTGGCTGAACATGCCAAGGGGCTAATTGCCTTTACTGGTTGCATGCAGGGATGGGTGCCCCAAATGATTCTTCACGGA
>JAYZJX010000062.1:0-13836 GCA_036164015.1 Verrucomicrobiota bacterium
TTCTGATTTTTGATCTCTTCAAGTTTGGAAAGGATTCGCTCGACTTCAAGTTGCCTTTCCAAGACTTCCCTTCGCGATTGCGTGAGGAGTAAATTTTCAGGATCGTATTTCGAGAATACATCGAAGAAAAGGCCGCCGGAAGCTTGCACCTGCCGGGCAGATTTTTGGGCGCCTGGATACCCCTGAAAAATTAAACCTGCTACCCGTGCCACCTCCCTAAATTGCCGCTTTGCCATTTCGCTTAAATTCATGCAGTCGAGCAATTCATCAATCAGGTTTTCAGGAGTGAGAAGTTCCCTCCATTCCTTTTCTCCTAGCTCAAGATTCTCATTTGAGCAAAGATGAAAACCATAGTCATTGAAAGATACCGAAAGACTCATGGGAATTATTTTTGACATTCGATAACTAATCAGGGCTGCCAGTCCCTCATTCGCAAGCCTCCCTGCAAAAGGAAAAAGAAACCAATTAATCCCTTCCTTGGTTACGGTTTTTTCGATTAAAAATTCGTCTTGCTCGGGTAGGGTTGAGTTTTTTTCCTGAATCGAAAGGGTAGGGGAGATGGCAATCATTTCAGGCTCTGTGAATCTTCCTTCTTTTGCCTGCACTAATTTCTCACGAACTGCTACGGAAAGTTCAGAGGATAAGGGTGACTTGCCACCACCCCAAACCGGAATGGCTCCCGAACCTGCTTTAGCCCGTGAAACAGTCGCAGTCAGGTCACGCACTCTTTCCAATCGGAGCAGTTTTCCTGCGAAAAAGAAATTAGATTTGGGTTTCAGACGGGAAATAAAAGATTCTTCAATTGTACCGAGAGTTTTCCCCGTTTTGAATTTTACGGTGATTGCCTGATCGCTGGTGATTGTGCCAATCGACATCCTGTGGAATCTACCAATTATTTTTGATTCCACTCTATGAGTGCCATTGATTACGACAACGCGTTTGAATTGGTCATAGGCACGCAATGTGTTTCCTCCCTGGATCACAAAATCAAGCGTCCACCCCCACTCCTCATCTGACAGATCTCTGTATGACCAGGCTGTTCGAATTTCCTGCAGTGCCTCTTTTTTATTAAAACCGCCTCCGAGTGCCAAAGTTATCAAGTGTTGGGCTAGTAGATCGAGCGGAGCACGGAGTGGTTTTCTTTCCTCAATCTTCCTTGCTTCCATCGCCTCACGGGCAGCGGCGTATTCAATCAGTTCCATCGCCTGAGTCGGTACACAAAAGACGCGGCTAACAGCACCCGGTTGGTGACCACATCTGCCTGCTCGTTGTAGCAGTCTTGCTACTCCTTTAGGTCCTCCAATTTGAATTACTTGTTCGACTGGTGAAAAATCGACCCCGAGATCGAGACTGCTCGTGCACACCACTGCCTTAATTTCGCCCCTACGCAGGCGATTCTCAACAGATGCACGGTCTTTGCGATCGAGGGAACCGTGATGGATGCCCAGTTCTTCCTCCCACTCGGGACGAACGGAAAGTAGGGCATGAAACCAGTATTCTGTCTGAGAGCGGACATTGGTAAACACAAGCGTGGTTTTGGCTCTTTCAATCTGCTTGGCTACTGCTTCGACAAGCTTTCCTCCAAGATGACCGGCCCATGGAAACTTTTCCATATCTTTGGGGATGATTGTCTTTACCACAAATTTCTTTTTTAAATCGCCATTGATAAGGACGGAGTTCTGATGGCTACCGACCAAAGCGGACAAAGCAGTGTCAAGGTTTCCCAGGGTTGCGGAAAGCCCCCAAGTTTTGAGTTCAGGATTCCATTTTCTTAATCTCGCCAGGCATAATTCCGTCTGAGTGCCACGTTTGCTGGAAAGTAATTCGTGCCATTCATCCACAATCACTGCTCTCAAATCCGAAAAGGCTTCGCGGGTTTCAGGATAAGATAAAAGGAGAGATAAGCTTTCCGGAGTTGTGACTAGGCAGGATGGGTATTTTCTTCTTTGTTTAGCTTTGACTGAGCCGGAAGTGTCTCCTGTTCTTGATTGAATGCTCCACTGTAAACTCAAACCCTCATTTAGTTCTTCGAGCGTGCGAGTGGTGTCTTCCACCAATGCTCGCAGCGGCGTAAGCCATAGTACTCGCAGATGGGGAGCACGCTTGGGAATTTTTCCAGCTTTTTGTTCGGACATCCATTCCAACAGTGCGGGCGTCCAGACGGCATATGTTTTACCCGTGCCGGTAGGGGCATGAACCAAGCCACTATTTCCCTGCCGGTAGGCATCCCAGGTTTTCTTTTGAAAAGGGAAAGGCTTCCATTTGCGGTCCCGAAAAAATTTCTCCGCCTCAGCCCTTGCTTTGTCGTAGGAATTTTTATCGGCCAAAATATCAACCCCTTTAAAAAAGCAGAGACTGCTTACCCGAATAGGGGTTTACAATCTCTGGGTCATTATTGCGAGTGGAATTGACTCGCGAACTTACCTGTTGGGCTTTCCATTTTGGTTGTGAGACTTCTGTGAGGGTCCTTAGCGAATCTTGGGGTTGTTTTTCATCAAGCCATAACTCCCAGTAATCTTCAGTCAGGGCAACAGGAGCACGATGATGGATGTGTAAAATGTTGGGGCTGGCACTGCGAGTCAAAATGGAAAATACTTTTCTTTGATTAATACTTTTCGAAATACCTGCAAACGCAAAACTTTGGCCACTATCTGAATAAATATGATGAGGATATTTCTGACCCTCAATAACCTGCCATTCAAACCAACCGTCTGCAGGAATAAGGCATCTACCACCTAGATAGGCTTCTCTAAAAATCGGTTTTTGTTGAACCGTTTCCGAGCGGGCATTGATGGGAAAAAAACTGTTTGGCGAAGAATCAGACTTTGGGTTTCCCCACAGCATATTGTCCCATTGAGTGGCACCTTTTTGATTGAAAATGCAGGGGTGTGAATGGCCCGGAGCCCTATTGTAGCTAGGCACATAGGGATGTTCCGGTTCTTTAACCAGTTTTTTAAATTTTCCACTGTTGGTAGTTGTCCAGATGTATCTTCCGCACATTTCTTATCTCTTATCATTGAAAACTCATTGGGGCAAATGACTGAGACTTGCTTCGGGCAGACTGCGATCATCGGATTGATCCGCAAAATAAAGTTTATGAGTCTGGAAACCTGCCCGAAAGGGTGCCCCATGTTCCTTAATCCAGGAGGTGATTGAATCAAGAATAGCCGGCTCCTGACTCTTTGACCATTCAGGGTGCAACCAGACCGGAATATCTTCGTTTTTGAGCGAAAGGGCCTCACTCCACTTCTCGATGCTGGTCTCGTCCTCGACAATGATTTTATATTCATCCACGCGTTCCAAGGTCTCTTCGATTGGAGGTTTTGCCCATTTTGGACTCACGGTTATCCAATCAATCTCTCCGTTCACATGGTAGGCACCGCAGGTCTCGAGATGGACTGGTAGATTTCTGCTTTTTAACTGGTAAGCAAGTCCCTGAAGGTTGTGAATTGCAGGCTCGCCACCCGTGATCACAACAATTTCAGGACATGACATAAATGCTTCATCAGCGAGATCATCCGGGTTCATTCTTTCAATGTTTTGCGGTTTATGGTCAGGGTGCCAGGTGCCTGCTGAGTCACACCATGGACAATGCACCGGGCAACCGTGGAGACGTATAAAGAATGCTGATTTGCCCAGGTGCGTGCCTTCTCCCTGCCAGGAGTGGAAGCGTTCATATACGGGATAACCTTCCTGCATCATCTATCGGGAGAATAGGTTGCAGAATTTTTTGCATCCTCTTCCAAATGCAATGACTGGATGCGGACACGACCATTGGTTTTCTGTTCAATCATTGGCTGGAAAGTATGATACAGAAACTGAGCAATTCCTTCACACGAAGCACTTTGTACCCAAAGTATTTTGAGTAGCCCCTGTTGCTGAAGTTGCTCGCATTCTACTCGCATGGGATCGTCAACTTTCAATGCGGTCGCATGATCCAAATTGTCATCAATCCAGTCCCTTAGGAAATGAAGATCTCCAAAATCGATCACAAATCCATTGTCGTCCATTTCCTTAGCCACAAAGGTAAGGGTGATTGCCCAACTATGGCCGTGCAAACGGGAGCACCTTCCACTATGTAAAGGCTGACGGTGGGATAGAGGTATGTCCCGGTATGTTTTGGTACATGTGATCATGAGGTTGAATTGTTATGCCTCATATTTGGTGGGGTCAGCGATGTTTGCGAGTTCAAATGCTTCTTTTCGCTCCACGCAGGTTCCGCATTTTCCGCAGTGAATTTCTCCTCCCGCATAGCATGACCAGGTTAAGTGCAGCGGAGCGTCTAATCGATCACCTAGGCAAACAATGTCGGACTTGGTCATTTCTACATAGGGCCGGTGAAGATTAAGGTCTTTCCAGTCGGCTAGCCCTAGTGCCTTATTCATGGAATCGGCAAATTCTGGTCTGCAATCAGGATAAATGGTGTGATCCCCAGCATGAGCGGCGTAGGCAATTGTATCAAAACCGAGCGAAAGGGCATGCCCTCCTGCGAGTGCCAATAGAATCATGTTACGGTTGGGTACGACCGTGGATTTCATGGATTCCTCCGCATAATGTCCTTCAGGTAAAATTATGGATTGGTCGGTAAGGGAGGATCCGCCCAGTATTTGTCCAAGTTGCGGGAGTTTAAGAATCTCATGACCTAGTCCTAAATGATCAGCAATCTTTTGGCTGTGATCGAGTTCCTTAGAATGTCTTTGACCGTAATAAATCGAGAGCAGTCGAGTCTCATTGGCCTCCTGCTTCATTTGGGCGGCAAGTACAGTGGAGTCCAGACCTCCTGAGAAAAGCACGACTGCCTTCATGAAATGATGATTTGGTTAAACATTTGGGATTTTCTAAATATCCAATTCTAGGCAAATATCCAACGGTTTTCCATAAAAGATAAGAACACCCAATCTTACAATTTATTAATCTGGTCGCGGAAAAATCTTCCGGTGAATATAATAGATTCTTTCCAGTTCCTTGATTGGAGTAGGGTGGTCATCAACACGGAGATCGCGAAAGCGGTCGGTCAGCCCGCCATATCCCCAGCCTTCCCTAACAACCAAAAGAGCAGCTGATTGCCTTCCCCGCCTGTCACCACCTGCTTCTTGTCCAGCATGAAGAGAAGCGATCATTCTTTCGGCAAGAGTACCATTGGTATCTTCGAATACCCGGCCCATTGCTTCGATAACTTCCGGTCCGGTTAAAATATTCCCCTGTACTGCAAAATTGACTCCATGTTTCCCACCTGCCCATTCCAGGCATTCAGATCCTGTGAACACAGAAGCGTTTCCGTCGGTTCCAATAATCGCAAGCTGACGACTATTTCGATAGGGATCGGCAGAAGTCATTAAATTAACCACTTCCATAGCTGACTTTCCGGATGCCAGTAATTCAAGCCCGACTGACCCGTATCTTGGGTTTCCCCATGCCTGACTGGCAATGGCTCCAATACCTGCTTTGGCATAGGGTACAACTGATCCTACTGCTACGAATTTTGATTGTACTGCGACACCTAATTCGCTGGTTTTTTCATCCCTTGCCACAATCGAAAATGTCGAAATCGTCTGCGGCGTAGAATTTGTATAAGCCCAAGTGGCGAGGATCAAAAATGCTGAATGTAGCGTGGTCATTCGCCTTGACCCTAATGTGAAAAGGCTTACTTTCAATCCTTTAACTTGATGCCGGGCTAGCTCAATTGGTAGAGCAGTTGACTCTTAATCAATTGGTTCGGGGTTCGAGTCCCCGGCCCGGTACCAAGAATTTTTGCCTAGCAACAACCGCTTTCCGGAGAGCATCCCGAACTGCTTTGAACTGATACCAAATTCACTGGTTGAGCTTCGGGGATGCCACATTTCTCTTTAGCCAAGCAATCGGTCTGGGTGGTTTTTAGAAGAAATCTGCCTTCCTGAAATTCGAGTCCGTATTTTCCAATGGTTTCGGACTGGTATTCCACTTCTATCTCTAGATTTTCAAGACCTATTTCCTTTTCCGCCATTTCGATTATATCAATTACCTTTTGTGGGTTTAAGCGATGATCATAGTCATTGGCTGTCCAAAGCTGAAAATTAGCGATTTTTTCACTCCTTACAGTACCACCACAATCGACATATTTTTTAGTAATTTCACCCACTTCAGTGACATGGAAATGGGGTGCGACATGGCTACCATTGGGTAGGACAAAGGTAAGCTCTTCAAGCGTGGATAATGTATTTTTGAAATCTGTAATATTCATTCGAAATTGCCAAAATAAAGATGAGTGAATTACTCACAAGAAAAAGAATTATTTGCTACTCTTACTTCCCATTGCCAGTCCTGCGATTTTTCCGGTTGTCCAGGCGGCTTGGAAATTAAATCCACCTGTGATTCCGTCAATATTTAGGCATTCGCCCGCAAAGAAAAGTCCATGGTTGAGATTACTTTCCATTCTTCGAAAATCTACTTCTTTCAGACAAACACCTCCACAGGTCACGAATTCATCCTTATTTGTGGTTTTGCCATCCACTTTAAAAAGCATGGCAGAAAGATTATTTTTCAAAAGAAGGCTTTTATCTCGGCTAAGGTGTGTCCAGGTCGTATCATTTTCGATTCCAGCGAGTGAAATCACTCTGCCCCAAAGTCTTTTGGGAATTTCAGGGAATGGATTCAGTGAGATCCGCTGGGTGGGGTGCTCATTACGAAGCATATTAAAATGATCGGTTAGATCATGGGGAGAGTAGGAGTCGAGCCAATTTACTAAAACTTCGAACTTGTAATTTACTCGCGCAAGTTGTTCGGCATCCCATGCGGATGTCTTGAGGATGGCTGGACCGCTTAATCCACGATGTGTAATAAGAAGGGGGCCGTTTTGAAGTCTGCCTTTGGGTGAGATTCGAACATTCGCATTTTTAACTGAAAGTCCGGATAAATCCTTCATCGGATGATTGGGTAAATTGAATGCGAAAAGAGATGGGATAAGCGGATGAATCGTATGACCAAGCTCCCGCAGTTGATTCAGAATGTTTGATTCCTTGAGGGAACCGAGAGCAAGGCATACCTTGTCCGCTGACATGGTATTTCCCGATAAAAGATGTAGTTTCCATTTATCTTTCTCTTTCACAATGCAAGAAACTCGTTGGTTAAGCTGGATGGAAATTCCAAGTTTGCGACTAGTCTGCTGGAGACAATCTATGATGGTTTGAGATTGATCAGATACTGGAAACATCCGACCGTCGCTTTCGGCTTTGATTTTGACTCCCTTTTTTTCGAACCACTCAATTGTATCCCTAGGTTGCCAATGATGAAAAGCACCAAGTAGTTCACGAGAACCGCGTGGGTAATATTTACATAATTCATACGGATCAAAGCAGTGGTGAGTAACATTGCACCTTCCACCTCCGGAGATTTTTACTTTTCTGAGAACCCGGCTTCCTCCCTCTAAAATTATGATTTCAGCTGAGGGGTTTTTTTCTGCAGCTGAAATGGCAGTAAAAAAGCCTGCTGCTCCGCCCCCAATAATAACCAACTTTTCTTTTTCATCCACTACTCAAATTTTAACAAGTAAGAGTGAGAGGCGAAAGCAAGGAATACATTAATTTTTAAAAAGTTTGCGGCTAACAACTTTACAGGCATTATTGTTTTACATGTTTCACCCTGGAGGATTCGGAGATTCAAATGGTAAGTTTCAACCCATTCCTAAGAAGCAGGAACCTTCGCTTACTCAGGCCATATTTTGCATGGTAGGTATGCTGATTTTTTGGGTTGTTAGCTTTATTGTTGGCTTGAAATTGGGAATGGGTTGGTATGCTTGGCCACTCGGGACTTTTCTTTTATTTCTTTTCTTCGTGGTCTACAACTTTTTGCAGTTTCGGAGCTCTGATACGGGCTAAAATTTTTATCTTTACCTTGTAGTTTGTAAATAGGAAGGTTCTTCTACACCCCCTGTTTCATTCCTTCAAAAAGGATATGATATAGATTCGAAAACTTTTACATTTTACGGTGTTTCGCAGTCGGAGAAGAGTCCATTTTTGCAAAACTCAACTGCCTTAAAATCCGCAGTTATTCAGAAAGTGGATTTAAACTATGGCAAGTCTGTGCTCATGAAATAAGTAAGAGGTGACCATTTTTCGATTGAAAAAAACTATTCAATTTTCGGGAATGTTTAAAACCCTTTTAAATAATGCGACTATTGTTATTTGTCTCCCTTGCTCTATCATTTATCTGCCATGGACAGGATTCCAATGCTATTCATCCTTTTACTGATGTTAACGGAAGAACATTGCAGGCTAAATTCATCGAATCCAGTGCTGATTCCGTCAAGATCGAATGGAATGGGCAGACTTTTGAATTGCCATTAATTACCCTTGATTCCGAAACGCAGTCGCTCGTTGATCGACTGAGCAAGTCAGCTGCTCCAACTGATTCTTCTAAAGAGGTTCAAAAGTGGACTGATACGCAGGGTAGAACAATCGAGGCAAAGTTCGTAAAAGCAGACAAACTGACATTGACCATCGATTGGAATGGAAAAGTCACGACCTTACCCCTGACTATGTTTAGTGCAAGCTCCCGTAAGCTGGCTGCGGAATTACAAAATCAACACTCCCAAATACCATTAGGAAATGAACCTGATCCAAAAATTGATCTGGCTGGGGAGATGGACATCTCCAAAGAATATCCATGGCAAAACTCTGCTGGCCAAACAGCTTACGGTTCTTTTGTGGAACTTGGTAAGTCGGATTTAAAGATTTTGATGAATCGAGGAACCCGAGAGGTGCTAATTCCGGTCGATTCTCTTAACAAAAATTCCCTTACTCTCGCAAAAAAATTACAGGGACTTGCATCTGCTGAGGCTAAAAAGTTAGCGGCTCTGGCAAAGAAGCGAAAAGCAATGAAAGTACCCGCCGTCACCGAGGCGGATCTTTATATTGAACACGAATTTACCAATTCAGGTGGACAGGTGTTGAAGGCTCAATTTGTGGAAGCCGATGATAAGATGGTTTCCCTGCTGATGGCCAGGCGATCCCGTACACCTTTTAAGCTGGCGTGGACGTCTTTTGCCGATGAATCGCTTGCTAAATTGGAAGCATTACGAAGAAAAAGAGTGGAGGCGGATAATTTAAAACCGAAAATTATTCCAGCCAAAGGTAACCGTCTTTCTTATTATGGCAGTGGAAAATACAAAGGGTATAACACCGTATTTGAAGACGACGGTTATGCCGTAGGAGTACCTTCCACGGGTACTGGTTTACATATTTTTGTTAAACAGGAATCAAAGGAGGATGGAGTTACCGCAGGTCCATTGGGTATTCTACGGATGTCGGTTGGCTTTAGCACGAGATATTACGATAAGACAAATCCCGAGCGACCAAGAAGAAAGAGCCGGGGAATAAAGAGTTTTGATGTTTCCCCCGAACCTTCCACTGAAAGAGACGAAATTAAACTGACTGGTAAATTAACCAATGATGGTACTTTTGAGTACAATATTCGCATGACTCAAAAAGGGTTACAGTTTTGGTCCAAAATTAAAGATCCCAGTGGTGAGGAATGGCCTACCAGTCATTATGTCGGCATGTCCTTCAAGGGTACAGTTCCAAAGGTCAGGGATATGGCGATGAATAAAATCAAAAATGTCATCGGAGACGGAGCGTTCTATGCCCAACCCGTGGAGGGAAAAACAGTAAAGCTGCCTTTTGGCGATAGTTGGGTGGAATTAATGAAAAATGTAAAACGTGGAGCTTTGAGTAATTTGAAATCATTTGAAGCCAAAGGTGCACCTTACGATCCAATGCGAATTGTTGTGACTCCTTTTGTTAAAGATATGAAACTGGAGTACAGTCGCACCTATTCATACATGTATCCGTTACAGGGAATATCCTTGCATTACGCTTCTCTGGAGAAGAAGACCGAAATTCCCCTTAACCGGGCCCTGAAAATCAATCTTCTTCCTAACTAAGAAACTAAGGGACTTAATTGGCAAAAGCCTTTTGCAAGTTCTCTAAACTAATGCGAGCACAGTCATCGGGAGATGGATGATAGTCGAATGGCTCGACAGATACCCAGCCCTTATAATCAATGGCTCTAAGGGCATTGGCGATTGGTTGAATATCGGTAGGTCCCTGACCGGGACCGCGAAGATTAACATCATTTCCGTGGAAGTGTTCGACCTCCCAACGATGCTCATAAATAGTAGCCACCGGGCCGGCAGTTTCATGGGTCATCGCCTTTATGTCCAGATGCAGTCGGCATGCCGGACGGTTAACTGCCGCAATAAAACGGCGAGCTTCCTGACAGGAGCTCAAGAAGCTGGTTTCCACGGGGGAGAGAGGTTCGACGGCAAGAATAACCCCAAGTTCACCAGCGAGTTCACAAACTTCCTGAATTACAATAACCGCTCTTTCGAAAGCAACTTCATAGGGAGTTCCAGGCTCAAGGTTTCTTTGCTGTGGACTCCCTAAAACCATAATTTTTCCACCCATTTGAGAAGTCAGGGTGGTCAGCTTTTTTAAATATTCACAAGCAGCACTCCTCATCCCTTCATCTTGATGAGTCAAATGTAATCCCTCAGTTTTAGCCATCAACCAGTGAAGTCCAATGATTTCAATACCTGTTGACTTGGCTGCCTTGATACATCTTTGGGCATCCTCTTCGTTCACGTCTAGAGGGTTTTCTTTAAGCGTGAAAGGGGCAATCTCGACTCCATCATATCCAATTTCTGCAATTTTAGAGAATCCATCCTCAATGGAAAGATGTTGAAGTACTTCGTTACAAAGTGCGAATTTCATATTAGGTGGTATTTATACCTTACTTTTGCTTTTGGGAAAGGTAATCTTCAGGATAACCGGGATGTGCAGGCATTAGGGATGTGGGATGGCCGAAATCTTTAGCATACTCCGTAAAGCGTTGGCCAATTTTTGCGTCTTTTGCCGGACCGGCATGGAAAATAAATTGGTAACGAAGTTTTAGACTTTGCCCGCGGGGAAGTCGATACTCTCCGTCTCCTCCGATTTTCTCAGGGGCAAACGGGTTTGCTGAAATCAGTCCGTAGTCCCTGGCGTGCCACCATGGTTTTTCACCTTTGCGAGTAAGATTCGATGGGTGACTCATGAAAGCAATACCTGCCGGTTTGCCTTCAATTGTTCCATGGTAATGTACCCAATCTGCTCGTTTTCCCCAAATTGCCTTTCCTTGAGTTCCCTCGCTATTACGAGCTTTTCCAAAAACTTCTTTGACCCCATGCTTGGGATTCGGATTAAGTCGTAGGTCTGGATGCGTGCGAATGCCTACGAATCCATCCTTAAATGCCTCGAAGACTAAATCCCGATTGGTTGCATGAAGGTTAATTTCCAAATCAAGAGTATGGGCATGGTCGTCGCCACTGAATGTAAGCGTGCGGGTATCCGCCCCGATGATCTTACCCTCACTGTCTTTCCATGAATTTAAGGTTTTGATTAAGGCTCGGTCACCTCCGGATCTGGTTTCGATCACTTTAAGATGTTCAACTGTGCCGGAATTTTTGAACTGGTTGTGCCAGAAATTTGCCCCGTTCATTCCTTGATGACCAATAAAAAAAGCTCGGTGGTGAGGGTGGTCATTGGCCTCGCCAGGAGTATCTTTTTTCATAGGGTAGTCGCGAAGCATACGAATATTACCGGGGCCCTGAACCGGCCAAATAATTGGCTGGGCAAGTTTGTTGAAATTATACGCGGCAAAGAATTGATCTCCTATGCTCACTTCAATCTTATCGTCATTTTGTGTTAGGGTTGCGGGATACTTGGTCTCCGGCCGCTTGAGACGGTTAAGGGTATAATGAATTTTGGCAGGAGCATTCAAATCAGCCATTGATTGCCCATTTTGCGAACGCAAAGAATCATTAAACTTAATTTCGTAAATCCTACTTGGCTCGAGTTGATCAATGTTGATTTCATAAGGACCTTCGCCAGTTAGGCTTTGTACCTTATGATCTTTCTTATCCTTGTCGGAAGAACCGTAGCGGAAGCCATATTCATAACGGAAGCTTTGAACACTGATTTGATCCTCTAGTTTTTCAGGCTCAGCGAGTGGAAGTGTAAACCATAATTTGAATCCTTTGGTGGTAAGCTTACAGTCTTTCACCTGAAAAGGAGTTTTTCCATTATAGGTAATCCGCTGTAAGCCTTCGTCCGGTCTTTGCCAACCCCGGGCGGTTGAAGCGTAGTAGATGGTTTTTCCTGAATTATCCATCACGATCCGTACACCACCGGCACGTAATTCCGTTGTGTTAAGAAATAGAGTGGATGCACCCTGCCATGCTCCGTCCACCTTCTCGAGCATGATTCGGGTGATTCTTCTGCCGTTCTCATCAGGCATGAGCATCTGACCGTTGAAAGGCCCGAATTTTTTGCTTTCTATAATAAAAGGTTCCCCGCAGGAATTCATTGTAGTACGGTGGAGCTGTACCGAAGGTTGGTTATACAGGTCATCAAGCATTTTTCTTGGCAGAAAAAGAGGGGAGCCAAAACCATCGAGGTCTGGATCCCACACAAGGCTCGATGGATGTCCATTGAAAGACCCCGGCTTTACATGATAAATCGGAGATCCGCCCCGCCAGTCTCCTTGATTGTCTCCACACCAAATTTCTCCGTCAGGAGAACGGGTGATTCCATTGTGCATGCGGAAACCGCTGGCAAAAGGGGTGAGCATTCCGTCTTTGTGATAATGTACCACCCAGCCGCGCAAGTCATTGGATGAAAAATTTCTGCCTCTTCTTCCCTCCCTGGAATATTCACCACGTGGAGTGAAGAAAGTGGGACCGTTATGGGATGCGGTACCCAAAGCAATGTAAAAACCACCTTTTCCATCGCTACAGATAGAGTTGGTCTCGTGATAATTACCACTGATACCAAAATTATTGGCTAGGTTGTTGTAGCGATCAGCCACTCCATCCTGATCGGTATCAATAATTTCGGTGAATTCAGCCATCTGGGTAACAACAAGATGACCTGGGCCGATCAACTCCATTCCCATAGGGTTATGTAGACCTGTGGCAAATACTTTCCACTTGGTGGAAGCTGCATCTTTATTGGGTTTGGTTACTAATACATCACCCCTTCTTAGACATGCATAGAGATTTCCTTTTTTATCAAGGGCAAGTCCTCCAATTTCAGGTGGCATGTCGTCCGGGAAAGCTATGTTTTCAATTTGATAACTCGATTTGGAAGCATTGGCTATGGAGTAAAAGCCGAGAAGAAAGAGGAAAAATGATTTCATACTATTAAAAGGGAGGAAGGTTAGCGGGCAGATTTAATAAACATAATCAGGGAGTCATACTCTGCTTCCTGTAATTGGTATGGGGGCATCATACCGGTTAGATATCCTTTAACGGTTTTGGCCATGGGTTTTTCGATGGACTCCCTCAGGTACGCATCATTCACAACCAAAGGCTTGGCCTCTAAAAATTCCCTTTTTGCTCCAAATGATCCCTTCAGGGTCGGGCCATGGTTCTTGCCTCCGTCCAAGGAATGGCAGGCAATGCATCCAAGTGACGTGTATAGCTTTTCGCCGATTTCCAGAGTTGGTTTTTTGATGACTACTTTTGGTTCATCGGATGATAATCTTTCACCCGTATTCGGCCGAATTTCGATACTCAACCTTCCGGGTTTCTTTTCGATTTGTTTAACTTGGGTATTTGGCGATTTAAAATCCATATCTTCATTGTAAGTGGAAGTGAAATCAAGACGAAGAGTTTGAGTGGAGGGTCCGGGGCTCACTTTTACGGATATTGAATGTTTACCAGCTTTGTAATCATATGTGGGCAAGCGATCTTTTCCCAGGGAATACCCAACAAACTTAGGTGATCCAAATTCAGCGATTGACTTTTCATTAATTCTAAGAGGA
>JAYZJX010000063.1:0-20250 GCA_036164015.1 Verrucomicrobiota bacterium
GTGGCTGGATCTTATCATCGTGGAGATGCAGCTAATAAGCAACTTCAGCGAATTTACGGTACAGCTTTTTCAACCAAAGATGAATTGGCGGAATACCTTCAGCAAATAGAAGAAGCAAAAAAGCGTGACCACCGAAATCTAGGTAAAGATTTAGGACTTTTCCATATTGATGAAATGGTTGGACAGGGCTTGGTTCTTTGGAAACCTAATGGAGCAATTATCAGGCAAGAATTAGAAAACTTCATTTCACAGGAACTTGCGAAGCAGGGGTATTCTCAAGTGTATACTCCACACATTGGTAAACTTGATTTGTACCGTACATCTGGACACTTCCCCTACTATCAGGACTCACAATACCCTCCGATTATTCACCGCGAATGCCTTAGTGAATTAGCATCTGAAGGTTGTACTTGCTCGGAACTTTCCAACAAATTGGACGAAGGAGAAATTGAGGGCTACATGCTCAAACCAATGAACTGCCCAATGCATATTCGAATATTTCGCTCGGAACAGCGTTCATACCGTGACCTTCCTGTCAGGCTTGCAGAATTTGGAACAGTTTATCGTTGGGAGCAATCCGGGGAACTAAGCGGAATGACCCGAGTCAGAGGTTTTACTCAGGATGATGCCCACTTATTCATTCGAGAAGATCAATTGCAGGATGAGATTCAGGGATGCCTTGGATTGGTCAAAATGGTTTTTTCAATTTTAGGAATGAATGATTATCGTGTGCGAGTGAGCCTCAGAGATAAAGAATCTGACAAATATGTCGGAAAACCTGAGGCATGGGAAAAAGCTGAGAATGCACTACGTGAAGCTGTCAAAAAACTAGATGTTCCATACAATGAAGAAATCGGAGAAGCGGCCTTTTACGGCCCAAAAATCGATTTCGTTGTTAAAGATGTAATTGGCAGAGAATGGCAACTGGGTACCGTGCAAGTTGATTATAATCTGCCAGAAAGATTTGATCTATCGTATGTCGGTTCAGATAATCAGGACCATCGCCCAGTAATGATCCACCGTGCTCCATTTGGGTCTATGGAAAGATTTTGCGGAGTTCTTATCGAACACTTTGCAGGCAATTTCCCCACATGGTTGGCCCCTGAACAGGTTCGTTTACTTCCTATGAATGATGATCTTGTAGCTTCCGCAGAAGATTATGCCAAAAAGTTTTCTGAAGTAGGTATTCGAACCGGCATCGACCGTCAAGCCGCTAAGCTTGGTGCAAAAATTCGAAAGGCTGAGACTGATAAAGTCCCTCACATGATCATTTTGGGCAGAAGAGAAGCCGAAGAAGGAAAGGTGTCAATCCGTTCGCGTAATAACCCTGATATCGACGGGACATGCGAACTTCAGGAATGTATTGACCACATTGAAAAAGAGATAAAATCCAAGTCACTTCCAAAAAAAAGAAAAGCAGAATCAAATCATTAGAAAATAAATTACTAGTTTCTCCGTTTTGCCCATGTGCCCAAGATGCAATAGAATTTGCGATGTGTCCGTTGCAAAGAAAAATGTGTTTTTTAAAACCCTGAGTTTCCCGTTTATTTTAATTATTAGGGTTTACCGTTTGTTTTCACCGATTAAACAGGTTCTTTTTGGTCCCTACGCGAGATGCCGATTTTATCCAACTTGCTCAGAATATAGCTTGGAATGCTTTCGTCATCTCCCTCTGCACCATGCTTTAACTAAAACCCTTTCTCGCATCGCCAAATGCAATCCTATGCATCCAGGAGGTTACGACCCGCCTTTTACGGATCAGCAAGAAAACAAAACGCATACTTTTATCAAATGAGTCTGCCACAAGCCGTATTGCCTCCTTCACATTGCGATGAGCAAACTGACTTGCACCATTACTTGGATGACTTGATTTCCCATTCCAAAAGGACAAATCAATCTCATTATTTATCTGTTACTTTAGAAACGGATTATTCAGACCCGCTCGCGATTCTAGAGGAGATTCATATTGATGAATCTCCTATTTGCTATCTAGAAAAGCCGTCAAAAGAATTTTCAATAGCCGCTGGAGACTATCTAACAGTAAGACGATTTTCAGGTGAGGATCGCTTCCTTAAAGGTAAAGAATGGGCTGAAAATACATTTAAAAAAATCCAAGTTGCCGGAGATAATAGAGTGCCAGGAACCGGCCCAACCCTTTTTCTATCCGCAACATTTGAAAATGAACCCAGCGAATCAGAACAAATTCCTCCATTAGAAGTTTTTCTTCCCCGCTGGCAGGTAGTAAGAAAAGAGGGTACCAACTTCATCATTCTAAATTTTGAAATTTGTCCAAATTCTTCAACCGAAAATATAATTGGCGAATTTAACGACCAGATTTCCAAAATCAGAGGCTTACGTTACAACAACAAAAATGCATTGGACCCAAAATTAATTAAAGTCGGTAATCCGAAGGAGAATTATGACTATGTGGAAGCGGTCAAAAAGGCCCTTGATGCAATCAACAAACAAAAGCTCTCCAAGATTGTCCTATCAAGACAACTTTCATTTCAAACTGATTCTCAACTCCCGCCGTTTTCTATCGCCCATGCCCTTCGAGAAAAATTCTCTGACTGTCATACTTTTTGTATTTCACAACCCAACAATGGATTAATGGTGGGTGCAACACCTGAACGATTATTGAGAACTTCAGGAAATTCTTTTGAAACGGAAGCCTTGGCCGGGTCTGCTCCAAGAGGATTGTCTGCCGGTAAGGATGCACATTGGGGAAAAACTTTACTAGGCCGGGATAAGGAAATTTTAGAACATAAACTAGTCATACAAAGCATTCTTCGCCGCCTGTCTTCTATTGGCATAAACAACTGCGAGGAAGGGAAATCTAGGATCTTAAGACTTGCCAACTTACAACACGCAAAGACACCTCTCCGGGCTTACCCTGTAACTGGAATTCACCCTTTCGAAGTGTTATCTGCCCTTCATCCCACACCCGCCATGGGTGGAAGTCCTCGAGATATTGCACTCCCTTTAGTTAAAAAATTAGAAAAAGCTCCACGTGGTTGGTATTCAGGAGTTATGGGTTGGATAGACAATCGAGGGCGAGGAGAATTTGTAGTGCCTATAAGATGTGGTAAGATATCCTCCAAAAAGCTCACTCTATATGCGGGTGCAGGCTTAGTTGAGGGATCAATCGCAAAACAGGAAAAGAAAGAAACAGATTGGAAACTCCAAGCAATGCTTGAGGTTATCACGGGAAGAACTAATCTTCCTTAATCGTGAAACAGACTCCAGAAGAAATAGCTTACGCCAACATGGCATTTGGAGCATATTTCGCCAAAATACTTTCAAACCTTGGAGTTGAAAAAATATTTTTCTCCCCAGGTTCAAGATCGACACCCATGGTTATTGGAATTGAAAGATATTCAGGAATAGACCTAATCCCTGTTCTTGATGAGCGAACGGCTGCATTTTTGGCTCTTGGACAAAGCAAGATGAAAAACCAACCTGTCGGGCTTATTTGCACTTCAGGTTCTGCTCTTACCCACTGGTTTCCTGCTGTCACGGAAGCATCTCACTCGGGCGTCCCTTTGCTTTTATTCTCTGCGGATCGCCCTCCTGAGTTACAAAATTGCGGTGCAGGTCAAACTATCGATCAGGAAAATCTATTTGGAAATTTCGTTCGCCAATTTCACCAACTTGAAGTTCCGCAAGCGAATAAGAAATATCGTAGCAAATTAACATCTGTTCTGAAATCAGCCTATAAAAAATCATTGGGTATAAATCCTGGACCAATTCACATTAATTTCCCTTTCAGGGAACCTCTTTTGGCTGAATCACCTGTAAGTATTGAAATCGATCTTACGGATTCGATCCTCGAAATCGAACCAAAGATCTATCCAGATTCTCCAGCTGAAATTTCTAAAATAATTTCAAAATCCAGAAGACTGTTGGTTGTTGCAGGGCAGTATGTTGACAAAAATCACCTTAAACAGTTGAACCAAAAAGAAATACCAATTATCTGTGATTCACTCTCTTCGATGCGAAGTACTGATGAAGCATCATTGATTCTTCGATATGAAAATCTATTGCGAGACCACAACTTCGCTCTAAAAGCAAAACCCGACCTCATTATAATCCTAGGTCCTTTACCTACCTGCAAGACCCTAAGAAAATGGATTGAAAATACTTCTTCAAAGAGAATCGTAATTGAGCCTCGTGGTATCAAAGTAGATCCTCTTTCAGGTAATAGTACAGAATATCAAATTTCATATGAACAATTCAGTGAAATTGATATTCCGAGTTCAGAGCAGGGATGGCTAGATTACTGGCAAAGTGCAGAAGAAAAGATAAATACGAAAGTGATGAAAGCTTTTGCTAAACAGCATACTCTTTTTGAAGGTAAGCTTGCTTATCTATTATCTCTTCATTTGCCTGACTGCTCCAGTCTTTTCGTTGCAAATAGTATGCCGATCCGTGATTTAGAATGGTTTTGGCAGAAGAAGACTTCCAACCGAAGACTTTTTGGTAATCGTGGAGTAAACGGAATCGACGGTACTTTGGGAACTGCGATCGGAATTGCTCATGGAACAGAAGATCCAACCTTTTTGATAACCGGAGATCTCGCTTTTTTGCACGACTCCAATGCTTTACTTTTCGCTAAGCAATTTAAAGGAAGTCTGACTATCTTTGTAATCAACAACGACGGAGGAGGCATCTTCGAACACTTACCCATTTCGACAGAACCAGAATTTGAAAAATGCTTTGCAACACCTCAAAACTTCAACCTTTCCAAACTTTGTGCCTCATTTGAGATTAAGTATTCATTAGAAACATCGTGGTCGCAAATCATTGAAAGAATAGAAAAGCCCATCGCATCCGGAATCGAAGTAATTGAAATTCCAACGGATCGAAAAAAAGACCGCAAGACACGGCAAAAATTATTATCCATTTCACCTACTACCTATGCCTGAACTTGCTGAAGTTGCCTTTGCATGTGGAAAGTGGAATCCTGGAATTGGAAAATTCATAAAACAGGTTTATGCAAATCCTTCTTCGCGGGTTTATCGCGATCTTTTACAAGAAGATGTAGTTTCTGAATTAACCAAAGCGAAAATCTCTTTATCCGCAACTCATGGAAAGCAAATGCTATTCAAACTTAGTGGAAATAAGTGGTTGGGTATTCACCTTGGGATGACTGGTAGCCTGCATATCAGTAGTTCCAATTATCAAAGTCATAAACATGATGCATTGATTTTATTTCAATCAAAACAAGCACTTATTTTTCGAGATCCAAGACAATTTGGCCGTCTGCGTCTGCACAGAGGAAAGACTGCCCCAACTTGGTGGAGCGAACTTCCGACATCAATGCTAGACCCAAAATTTAAGCTTTCTGTTTTATCAGATGCCCTTTCTCGCCATGGCAAAAGACCCGTCAAGGCCCTTCTTCTTGACCAAAGGTATTTTCAAGGTATGGGAAACTGGATGGCCGATGAAGTCTTGTGGCGTGCTGGAATTCATCCCGCCAGAATAGGATCAAAAATTAATTCCACAGAAACTACAAAATTGTTTTCTCAGATAAAATTTGTTGTTCGTGGTGCCATGAAATCTGTAGGCAAACATGGAGGTGATCCCCCAAAAGGATGGTTATTTCATGTGCGATGGAAAAATGGAGGGATTTGTCCGAAAACAAAACTACCTCTCATCCGCAAGGAAATCGGCGGAAGAACCAGTTGCTGGTGCCCAAAACTCCAAAAATAAAAAGCTTAGGGAATCTAGAGTAAACCGCTCGCTATGCTTCGGTCTATCTCAATTTGATTCTTTAATTCATCTAGGGAATCAAATTTTTTCTCCGAACGGATAAAATACTCCAATGACATTTCTACTTCAGAATTGTAGCTCCACTTTTCCTCATTAAACTCATTCAAAATATGAATCTCAAGTTTGGGAACAGTTGCATTATTCTCAACGGTTGGTCGTATTCCATAATTTGCAACTGCAGGCAATTCTATACCTTCACTTGAATGCTTTACATGTCCAGCATATACACCAAAACGAGGGGCAGCTTCAGGATTCCACTCCACATTCAATGTGGGAAAGCCTATTTGTCGACCCATTTTCTTTCCCGATGAAACGGCACCATGAATTCGATAACTTCTCCCCAGCATATTATTTACTTTTACAATATCTCCTGCCCTTAATTTTTCACGAATTAGCGAACTACTAACCACAGATCCTTCAGTGCTCTTGGAATCAACAATTTCAACCCCTATCCCCATTTTTCCTCCAGTATGTTGTAAGAAAGATGCATCTCCAATACGACCTTTTCCAAACCTAAAGTTTTTCCCCACACTAAATCCAACAACCGAAGGAATTCTTTCCTTAATAAAAATCGCAAAATGATCTGCCTTTACCTGTGCAAGTTCATGATCAAAACTTCTCAAAATCACATGATCCATACCATAAGAGTGAAGCATTTTCGCTTTTTGCTCGGCATTCATGAGCAACGGAGGAGCATTTTTAGGTCTTAAAAAATTGGCGGGATGCAATGGGAAGGTAAAGGCAACTGAAATCCCGTTTATTTCAAGTGCATGATTTTGAGATGCTTGTAAAACTTGTTGATGGCCAAGATGAACACCGTCAAACATCCCGAGAGCCAAGTTTACGGGTTCTTTAAACTTACCACCAAACTGCTCGATTGAGGAAAAAATTCCCATACCTCAAAGAACATGTGCAGGAACAGCTTCATGTACAGGAATAAGCAGTGATTGAAACTCTCCTGTGCCCATTTGCTCTATCTCTTCTAGAGTACTTACACCTTCTATGGAAAAATCATTGATTTTGGTTCGTCGCAATGATGTGAGGTGACCACCATAACCAAGCTTTTGTCCCAAATCATGAAAAACAGTTCTAACATATGTCCCTTTACTGCAATCCATATAAAATTCTCCTTTCGGAGAAGACCATTTCCTCAGGGTAAGTTCATTGACTCTTATTACGCGAGGCTCTCTATTCACCGTTTTTCCCTTTCTTGCCATTTTGTATAGAGGAACTCCATCTATTTTCTTGGCGGAGAACATTGGAGGCGTCTGATACTGATCTCCCAAGAATTGCTTCATTTCACTGCGAATCATGTCTTCGCTTAGATCATGAGGTAAATCCTTTCGCTCTACGATTTCACCATCTGAATCCTGACTATCAGTCTCTACTCCCAGTTCAAATGTACCCTCGTAAGCCTTATCCAAGCTAATGAGAAACTGTGAAACTTTGGTTGCTTTACCGATAAGCATAATCATCAAACCAGTTGCAAGTGGATCCAGTGTTCCCGCATGGCCGATTTTCTTCATCTTCAACTTGCGCCGCAAACGATCAACTATGTCATGTGAAGTTATCCCAGAAGGTTTGTCTACTAGAAGAATACCCTCAAATGCTGGATCTTGTAAGCCCATTTACAAAACTCCTTTACTTACCAATTCTAAATGTTCTCCAATCTTATGGACTAGAATGGGATAAAATTCTTCAAAAGGTACATCCATATTGAATCCAGCTGCACAGGCATGCCCCCCTCCTTCAAACTTTTTAGCGAGAAGGTCGACCCGGTATTTTTTATCTTTTGCACGAAAACTGCCCTTTAATTTTCCATACCTGTCTTCAACAAGGACACCTATTTCGACACCCTCTAGTGATCTTGCATAATCTACAAAATTCTCTGCGTCCTCAGGTTTCGTTCCGGTTTCATCATAGTAATCACCCCGAATACTGCCAATACATACCCGATTATCAAATTCCATTTGGAAACTGGCCAAAAATTTCTGCAGAAGTTGGATTCTACCTGGCTTTTCTTTTTCATAAAGCTCGTGGGCAACATTTGCGGGATTACATCCTGCGTCACAAAGTTTTCGGCATATTTCAAAAACTGAGGCATTGGTACCTGAATAACAAAACTGGCCCGTGTCCGTACAAATCCCAAGATAAAGACCCTCCGCAGTGGTTTTATCGACCTCATAATCCGAATCGAAAAAGAATTTTGCCAAGATCTCTCCGGTAGCAGAGGCATCGGATAAGACAAAATTATGCTCTGCAAAATTGGTGTTGGACACATGATGATCCACATTGATAAAAACTTCTGGGCAGCGGTTCCTTAAATCGTCACCAACTCTGGAATGATCTGCACAATCTACAGTCACTATTCTGTATTCATCTTCTTTGATTTCACTTGGTCTTACGAAAGGAGTATCACCAATAAACTTTTGCAAAGTACGAGGAACAGGATCATTATTTACTGCAATAGCATTCACACCTAGGTTCCTTAAGGTTCGGGTCATGGCAACTTGAGAACCAATGCAGTCACCATCAGGACGGCGATGACCGATAACCAACACAGATGATCCCTGCAATTGCTGAACGATGTTAGAAAATGCAGGAGATTCGGAGAGAAAAGATGTCATTTTTAGTATACAATAATTGCAAGACTACCATACTATCAAAAGCATGCCTTAAGGGAAAGCTTCTAACTTAACTAGTCAGCAATAAGGAAACCCTCCTCATCCAAGCCCGAACTATTTACTCTCTCTTCCTGCTTCAACCCATGTATGTAAAAACTATCTTTTTCATGACGGCATCCAAACCCAATCAACAGTCGACCAAAAGTACTTTTTTTAAAAAATTTTACAGTTGAATTCTGTCCATCCTGCTCAATCTCAACCTTGTCGCTTGACGCGTTAATGCTAATTAATCCGTTATCACCAGAGGCTAGTCCAGAGAGGGTAAGGACAGGCTTTTTCAAGGGAGCAGCCTTCGATATTAAAATGTAAGAATTTCCCTCTCTATAAATTGTTCTCCCCCAGAAAACACTTGCCCATGGCAAAAATTGATTCATCCACTCTTCGCCATAATCATTCAAAATAAGCTTTTCATGATCCCATATGTGAGTCTCACGGATTCGCATCCAATTGCTAATCTGCATTTCTATCTTTTTAAAATCACCTTTTAATACTTCTTGAACTTGATCGATCCAAATCTCGGGAAATTCAGCACTGGCATTCTTATTTCCTTTGATAATATCAACAAATTCAGACCGTGTGAGTCGCGATCCTTTTTCATCTTCAAAGAGTAAATCATTTCCGGTACTTAAGATTTGATTTCTTAAAAAATTCTTATTTCTCAATTTCTTAGATAATCGCTCATTAAAGGAATGTCTTCCTAATTTCATTACCTCATAAAGACAGCTTTCTTGTTCAATTTGTCGATGATCCATTGGAGAACCGACTCTGACGGTTACTGGATATGGAATTTTGTGTGGGCGTTTTCTGAAAAACTTCCCTCTATCCATACTGAAAATTGAACCCCAGACTCCGTCAAGGTGAACAGGAATTAGAGGAACATTCGCTTTTTTAGCAAGCAATACAGGTCCTCGCATAAATGGGAGGAGATTTCCCACGCGGGAAATACCTCCTTCGGCAAAAACACATAACGGGGTACCTTTCCTAAGGCTCTTGACTGATATACGGATACTTTCCAGTGACTTTTCGGAAGAAACCGTAAGCGTCTTCGTCAGCCGAAAAACAAAATTCATAATTCGAGAATCTGCTAATCCTGAATATGCTAGGTATCTAATTTTTCGAGGAAAGGCTGCCCCTAAAAGTACAGGATCTGCGTAGGATAAATGATTACTTACGATCACACATCCGCCGGTGGCAGGAAAATTTTCCATTCCTTCGATTTTTATCCTGTAAAATATTTTAAGCAAAACATGAAATAATGCTCGGAAAAAATCTTCTAGAAGGAACTTTAGTGTGATAACTCCAATTAACAAAGCCGGAAAGAAAATAACCAATAGTTCCTCTTTTGCTGAAAACCCTAAAAAATTTGATAAAAAGGCATGAACTAAAACCAGCAGGATTCCTGACAATTGAGTAAGGAGATTAGATGCGGCCAGCACTCTACCTCTCTCATTCTCCGCAGCCTTATCCTGCAGATATCCATTTAGAGGAACAAAAAATAATGCTCCAAAAAAACCAAGAGTTAAACATAAGCCATCAAATATGAGGTTTAATGGCTTAGTAATCACAAGAGAAATGAAGACAATGGCCATCCCCAAAGCTCCGATTGCAGAAAGGCCGAGTTCAATTCTTCCACGGTTGAGATAAGCAGAGAATAAACTTCCAAGCATCGTACCCACTCCAAGCAAAAGAAACCAGTATCCGTAGAGTGTACCCATTCCAACTTTTCCTGAAACGACCTCCCCTGACAACTTAACCAAAACTAAATAGAAAAAACCTCCTACAGCCCAGAACCATGCATCTCCCAATGCTGCATAGCGGAGTTCTTTATGTTTAAGCAGGTAAAACAAATCACTGAAATGACTCACCATGAGAGATAATCTGAAGGGTTTATTTCCGGTCACCTGAGTCTCTGGAATCGGGCCGGAAATAATCCACGAAAACAAAGCTAGAACCGAAATAAAAGCACATACTAACAAACCTGCCTCCCATCCTCCCCTCTCTTCCACCAACTGGTCAAAAGCATAGGCTCCTAAAAATGCACCCCCGAGAATACCCACCATGGCAAGCATCTCCATAAAACCAACTGCTTTAGCCAAGCGATTACTGCCTATCAATTCTTTTAGAATTCCTTTCTTTGCAGGGGAAAAGAACGCAGACTGAACTGATAAAATAAAAAATCCTGCAAGGGCATATTCTAAGCTTTTTTGTCGAAAGGCTAAGGCCAAAACTCCCAACCCAAGCAATTGGGCAAAAAGGGTATACCTGACAACTAATCTTTTGGAAAAGCGGTCGCAAATCCACCCTGCCAGCGGTGCGAATATCACAAAAGGAAGGATTAATAGAATCGAAACCTGTTGATTTACTGAATCCATAGTCGCCTTACCAAATTGAACTGCGGCCATAACTGGCAACATGGCCTTCATCGCGTTATCATTAAACGCACCAATGGTTTGGGAAATCATCAAGGGCCACACCACACGAAATGGTCTATTATTTTCCTGATTCATTTGTTTTTTAAATGGTAGGCTGACATTATTAAACTCTTTTGTTCGTGAATTTTCCCATTGCCAAGAGAATTCCAATTATGCTGATGTTAGGAAATGTACAAGACCGTATTCCTCTCACTTATTTTTGGAATCTCACACTTTTGTTCGTCAGGAGCAAAGGCTCTCAATGTTTTATTTATCTTCACGGATGATCATGCCTATCAGGCCATTTCAGCCTACGGATCCAATCGGAACAAAACCCCAAACATTGATCGGATTGCCAAAGATGGAATGATTTTCAACCGGGCCTTTGTTACCAACTCAATCTGTGCTCCTAGTCGAGCGGTAATCCTTACAGGCAAGCATAGTCATTTGAATGGTCAACTAACCAATGGTCAAAGATTTGATGGCTCACAACAAACTTTTCCCAAGCTTTTACAAAACAAAGGTTACCAAACCGCAATAATTGGAAAGTGGCATTTAAAAAGTGACCCGACGGGCTTTGATTTCTGGCAAGTTTTGCAAGGCCAGGGCCCCTACTACAACCCACCGATGAACACAGCAGAGGGAGTCAAAAAAATTACTGGTTACACCACCGATGTAATTACCGATGTCACCCTAGAATGGCTAAAGAACGGCAGAGATAAGAACAAACCCTTTTTCGTGATGAGCCAGCACAAGGCACCTCACCGAAACTGGCAACCAGGTCCCAAATATTTAACCAAGTACGATGATGTCGAAATTCCAGAACCGGTTACCTTACGGGACAATTACAAAAATCGGCTGGAACCCGCCTCGACTCAGGCGATGACCATCGATCGGCATCTATCATCCAGCGATTTAAAGCTTAAAGCACCAGGCAACCTAACTCCCGAGCAAAAGGCCAAATGGGAATCAGCTTACGGTCCAAAGAATGAAGCTTTCGCAAAAGCCAATCTTGAAGGTGATGATTTATTCAAATGGAAATATCAAAGGTATGTTAAAGATTATCTGCGTTGTATTGATTCCGTGGATGAAAACATTGGCCGATTACTCGACTATCTGGATGAAGAGGGGCTAGCAGAGAATACAGTGGTCATTTACTCATCTGATCAGGGATGGTATCTAGGAGAGCATGGATGGTATGATAAACGATGGATGTACGAAGAATCCTTCCGTACTCCCCTTATTGTCCGCTGGCCCGGAGTAACCCAAGTGGGTAGTAAAAATACCGACCTTGTTCAGAATCTGGATTATGCACAAACATTTCTTGATATTTGTGGAGTTAAGTCGCCCAAGGATATGCAGGGAGCTTCGATCGTACCTCTTCTCAAAGGTAAAAAACCAGAAGACTGGAGAAAATCCCTTTATTATCAGTACTATGAGTATCCCGGTGGCCATAGTGTTCGTAGACATTATGGGGTAAGAACCGATCGTTATAAACTAATACATTTTTACATGCTCGATGGATGGGAACTCTACGACCTTAAAAAAGATCCAAATGAATTGAATTCTCTCTATGGTAAAAAAGGATACGAAAAGATTACTGCTGAACTCAAAGAAGAGTTAACCCGTCTTCGAGAACTGTATCAGGTTCCTCAAGACACCCGTCCATTGACCCGAACTCCACGTGAACCAAGAAAAAAGAAAAAGGGATAATCACGATTTCAGGCGATCGACTGCTAAAGCTAGGGAAAAATCTTTCTCCGTTACTTTACCCCCTGCATCATGTGTATTTAAGGAAAGATTTACTCGGTTGTAGCAATTAAAAATTTCCGGATGGTGATCTATTGCTTCTGCTTCATACGATATTCTTAGAATAAACGACATGGCGTCGCGAAAGTTTGAAAATTCAAAACTTCCCTTCAGGCGATCATTTTCAAACATCCAATCGTTTAGTTCACCTAACTTGTGATTAATTTCTTCTTCGGATAATGGTTTCGACATATAGACATGGCACTAGCGATTGCTTTCCTCGTTGTCAATTCGACCTTAAACCGTTGGAATGATACCTAGTGGTTGAAGAACAATTTACAGAAGAAGAGAAAAAGAATCTCCCGAAACATGTCGGAATCATAATGGACGGTAATGGGCGCTGGGCTCGATCCCGAAAAAGACCCCGCTTATTTGGGCACCGTAACGGCGTAGAAAATGTACGCAGTGTGGTTAACGCGGCAAGGCAAATAGGGGTTCCTTACATCACCCTTTATGCATTTAGCTCCGAAAACCAAAACCGTCCTGAGGAAGAAAAATCAGGACTTATGAAGTTGCTCGAAGAATTCCTAAAGCGTGAACTGAGTGCAATGATGAAAGATGGCATTCGCCTTCGGGCCATAGGCAATCTTGCCGGTTTACCTGAATTTGCACAACGAATTGTTGAGGAGACTATTGAGAAGACGAAAGGAAATACTGATTGGAACCTTACTCTTGCCTTGAATTACGGGAGCAGACAGGAGGTATTGGACGCGGTCCATTCATACTCACAAACCACAAATCCAAGCACCCCAAAGCCGGATTGGGAAGAATTTGCAAAGTATTTGCAAACAAAAGACCTGCCTGATCCTGATCTCATTATTCGTACATCCGGTGAGTTTAGACTCAGTAACTTTCTTTTACTTCAAGCTGCTTATGCCGAAATATTTGTTTCTCCTCTTCACTGGCCCGACTTTGATCGGGAAGCTTTTGTTGAAGCATTAAGGAATTATATTACCAGAGAAAGGAGATTCGGAAAAACCAGCGAGCAAATCCTTTCTCTTCAACCAAACTAACTTTTCTCTTCCTGTCCAGTTCTCTATGATCATACGCACCTTTTCCTCACTTTTTCTTTGGAGCACAATAGCAGGCATAGTATATGCCATGGACGAAATAGGTGCAATGTGGGTGCTAAACCTTTGTGCGACTCTCACCCTTTTTGAAATATACACGATCCTTGGCCGACTTGGCTTTGCTGCCAACCGTCTCTCCGGATTACTGACAGGTGGTTGCATGATCCCTATTTCCTATTACTTTCCAGAATACGGTATTGATGTCCTTGCGGTCGGTGCGTTATTTACCTGCTCCGCTTGTGTCTTATTCCCTCAGGATCAACGGGGTATGTATATTAAAAGGCTGATGCCCACTTTTTTCGGCCTTCTCTATGTACCATTCCTACTTCATTACTTCGTTCGAATTCTTGATACAGATCCGGTTATTACAGGAGAGTTTGCGGTAAGTTTTGGCCTGTTTTTCTGTCTTTGGATCGTGATTGTTGCCAAATTCAGTGACATGGGAGCTCTTCTTATAGGTAAAGCCTTTGGTCGGACTAAAATGGCTCCTTCAATTAGCCCGGGTAAAACAATTGAAGGACTGCTTGGTGGTTTTCTTGCATCTGGCGGGATTGGAGCCTTGATTCCTTGGTTGATCTCAGAGTATGCTCCAAACTTTACTGATCTTTCAGTTTGTTCCTTCTCGGCCCTTGATGGAGGTTTGTGGGGACTGCTTATTGCTTTAGTTGCCGTGATTGGTGATTTAATTGCATCGGTTCTGAAGCGCTTAGCGGGCATCAAAGACTCTGGTGGTGCCATTCCAGGGATTGGTGGAATGTTAGACCTAACAGACAGTCTCATTCTAGCTGCTCCTACTGGATACTTTATCTTACAGATAATTAAATCGTGACCGACCCCAAAAAGATCGTTCTTCTAGGAGCGACTGGTTCCATCGGTGAAAGCACGCTTCAGGTTATTCGTAAACATCCTAATCGTTTACAATTGATAGGCATTTCAGCTCATTCTAATTCACAAAAATTGGCTGATATAGCCAAAGAATTCAAAGTTCCTTATGCTTACTTACCAGAAACTGCTCCCAAAGTTATCGACTGGCCATCTACTTGTATTTTGGATCGCTCAACCGATGGGCTAACAAAAATTGCCGCTCTTGATGAAGCAGATGTCATATTAGTCGCGATTGTAGGAGCAAGTGGATTGGGGCCAACACTATCGGCTCTTCAATCTGGAAAAGATGTAGTCCTTGCCAACAAAGAGTCCCTTGTTCTAGGAGGAGATTTGGTCATGAGAACGGCACTCGAGAATGGAGCACGCGTCATTCCTGCAGACAGTGAGCACAATGCGGTCTTTCAATGTATACAGGGAGAAAATCACAGAGACCTCGATTCGATTATTCTTACCGCATCCGGCGGACCATTCCGGGAACTTCCTTTGGAAAAACTTAAAAATGTTACTATTGAGCAAGCACTCAATCACCCCAACTGGTCTATGGGAAATAAGGTCACAATTGACTCAGCAACCATGGCTAATAAAGGACTTGAGTTGATTGAAGCTCACTGGCTATTTGATTTACCGTCTACAAAGCTTGAGGTCGTTATCCATCCAACCAGTATTGTTCATGCCATGGTTCGATTTATTGACGGATGTTGCATGGCTCAATTAAGCCCTCCATCTATGACTTTTGCACTCCAACATGCCCTACTTTTTCCTGACCGAGCCGAAGGAGTGCAACCCTCTTTAGATTTCTCAAAGCCCCTTGACTTAAATTTCAGCCCTCCATCGCTCGATAAATTCCCTTGCCTTCGACTAGCCAAAAATTGCCTCGAACAGGCAGGGTCTGCTCCCTTGGTTTTCAATGCAGCCAATGAAATTGCTGTTAGTGCCTTCCTTTCAAATCGTATTGGCTTTCTGCAAATCTCTGACATTATTGAGAAAACATTGTCAAAATTTGCTCATCAATCCCACAATGACCTCCAAGCCTTACTATCACTCGACTATGAAGCCCGCCGAATTGCTCGGGAAATAATCGAATAACCATCATGAACCTTATTTACGATTTCGCCTTCATATTTGTGGCACTTTTCGCCCTTGGCTTCACGATTTTTATTCATGAGCTTGGTCACTTTCTCGCAGCCCGACAGCGCGGTTTAGTAATTCTTCGTTTTTCAATCGGATTTGGTCCCAAAATTTTCGGATGGACCCGCAATGGAGTTGAATACCGTTTGTCCGCTATTCCCTTTGGTGGTTATGTTGCTCTTCCTCAACTTGCCGACATGGGTCGACTGGAAGGACAAAAGGAGATCGACAACTCACCCTACACCAAGGAAACGGATAAGGATTTCAAGTGGAAAGATGTTGACGACGATCAGGAAGATGAGGATTTACAGAGCAAAAAAACAAAGCCTCTGCCGAAAATATCTTACACAGACAAGATGCTTGTCTCAGTTATGGGAGCCGTCTTTAACATGCTTCTCGCCTTTGCTCTTTCCTGCGTTCTTTATTTCTTCGGTTACGATGTTTCGGATGCCCAACTTACAACAAAGGTTGGATATGTAGCTGATACAGTAGAAAGATGGAATCCTTTAGTGGAGGAGGGAGAGGAAGTTTCCGGCCCGGCAAAAAAGGCAGGATTACTTCCGGGTGATGAAATCGTGAGGGTTGATGGAGCACCCGTAGAAAACTTCATGGATATTCAAAATCGTATCGTTACAGGGAAAGGACAGACAGCACAAGGAAGTCGACTTGTTGTTCTCTCTGTGTTACGAAATAGTCAGGAAATAGACCTTGAAATCTATCCCGAGGTATCTGGCCCGGAAGAAATGAGGGTTATTGGAATTGGCCCCAAAGAAACTTTTTCCATTGGAGAACTCACTCCTGATATGCCTGCACAGAAAATAGGTTTGGAAGTAGGTGATCAACCAGTTGCTATAGATGGGCAAGCTATTCTTTGCTTTTATCAAGTCGTCGATTACTTGGAAAAAACCGAAGAGAATCAATCCATCTCATTAACTGTTCATAAAGGGGGAGAAGATGGTGAGGAAAAAACCTATAATGTAGTACCTGTAAGAAAGGACCTTGTTGAGGGAACCACTATTAAAAGCCGTAAATTAATTGGATTTGTTCCAAAATTTAAAACCATTACCACTTATCCAAACCCACTCACTCTTATTATTCGTCGTGTAAAAGATATGTACCTTACACTAACTGGTTTGGTCAGTCCTCAATCCGATGTGAAACTGCGTAATATGAGTGGACCTGTTGGAATCGTTAATCACCTTAGCATATTTGCCAAAATTGGATTCAAAAAACTTCTTTGGTTCATTGTTTTTATAAATGTAAACTTAGCTATCCTCAACTTGCTACCAATTCCGGTTTTGGATGGTGGTCATATGATGTTTGCAACTATCGAAAAAGTTCGTGGCAAACCACTCCCTATCCCTTTCCTTGAGAGAGCACAAATGCTCTTTGTCGTATTGCTTTTCTCTTTCATGATTTACGTCACTTTTTTTGACGTGCAGAGAATTTTCCCGTAAATAATTACAGGTATGGCGTTTTCTTACTGCGCCTCGCGCTTCCAATCCCTCCGGAGAAAATCCCGCGTGGTTTCAGTTGGGCATATTGAACTGGGTGGCAGGCACCCCATTCGGGTACAGTCGATGACAACCACTGATACTCTCGACATTCAGGCAACTGCCCGTCAGAGCATCGAGTTGGCGGAAGCAGGATGTGAAATTGTACGTATCACTGCCCCCAATGTGAGGGCAGCTGAATCTCTTGGCCAAATTAGAAAAGAGATCCGTAAGGCTAAAGTGGATGTCCCCCTAGTAGCAGATATTCATTTCATGCCTAATGCCGCCATGGAAGCAGCCAAACATGTGGAAAAGGTACGTGTGAACCCGGGCAACTATGCCGACCGTAAAAAATTTCAGATCCGTGAGTACACCGATTCACAGTACGAGGAGGAACTGGAAAGATTACACGAAGAATTTTCCCCACTCGTACTTAGATGTAAGGAACTTGGCAGATCCATGCGTATTGGCACCAATCATGGTTCTCTTTCTGATCGAATCATGAATCGTTTTGGAGATACTCCGCGGGGCATGGCAGAATCCGCTCTTGAGTTCATTCGAATTGCTGAGTCACTTGGGTATCGTGATATAATTCTATCTATGAAAGCAAGTAACCCCAAGGTAATGATTCAGGCATACCGATTGGTGGTTGCTATGATGAATGAGGAAAAAATGGATTATCCGCTTCATCTTGGTGTTACGGAGGCAGGCGACGGGGAAGATGCCCGCATAAAAAGTGCAATTGGGATTGGATCACTTCTTCTTGATGGTCTAGGCGACACCATCCGTGTTTCCCTTACGGAAGATCCAGTCGCTGAGATTCCAGTGGCTCAAGACTTAGCCAACCGTGCGCAGGAATGGTGGTCATCCAATAATAAATACGATCCAGAAGTTAAGGAAAACATTGATCCCTTCACTTACACTCGCCGTACCTGTCAGGAAATAAAACTTGGACAACCCCATCTTTCATTAGGCGACAAAAAACCACCCACTGTCTTTGTATCGACTCATTTCCCTACCTTTGATACGGCAGCTATCATCAAGGAAATCGCTCAGGTACAGACTCAGTCAAAAGATGTTCCAGTGGAAGGATTAATTGTTCGTATTCGCACATCTTCAGAATTTTCTTCACTACAAACCCTCGCCCAATCTTTAGTTGGTGCAATCCCTCTGATCATCGTGGAAGATGAAAGGGAGAATGATGACGAATTACCACCTGCAAAGCTAGGATGTGTACCTATGGCCTGGCACCCCTCTGCTGGTTTCACCGAAGAAGCACCCCTTGCTCGATTCCTTGCCTTTTGCGATCAGGCAGGGCATTATCCAATCATTTCCCTGCCGGCACGAGAATTGAGTGATGGCACGGTCGCTCTCTTGGCATGCTCACCAAAGTCTCCCCTTATTACTCTTGCACCAACCGACAAAATCCACACCGTAGCAGGGTATCGAGTCTTAGCCACATCCCTCTCTCTAAATCAACTTTCTCTGCCTCTATGGATTCGTACCCGTGAAAAAGATCGTCTCTTTCCGGGTGCTGACTACTTCTCCGCAAGACTGCTTGATGCCTCCATACTTTCCGGATCTCTTCTTTGCGATGGAATCGGAGATTTGATCTCTGTGGAGAACATGGGCTCACTGGACCGTAACCGAGGACTTGCCTACAATTTGCTGCAAGGCTCTCGTGCTAGAGTATCCAAGACTGAATTTGTTGCCTGCCCAAGTTGTGGACGTACCCAGTTTGATTTGCAAAGTACTACTCAGAGAGTGAAACAGGCAACAGGTCATCTAAAAGGAGTGACCATTGCAGTAATGGGATGTATTGTCAACGGACCCGGTGAAATGGCCGATGCTGACTTTGGATATGTGGGTTCAGGACCGGGTAAAATCGATCTATATGTGGGTAAAAATAGGGTAAAATCAGCCATTACTGAAAACGATGCGGTTGACCGTCTTATTGATCTCATTGTAGAAGAAGGAAAATGGATCGATCCCTAGCCAATCAGACTCCCGACATCTCTCAAGCTGACTCACCCTTTGAGGAAAGAATCCTTGCCGGTCACTCTGCCGTTCTTAATCAGGTTGATTATTTCCGGGAAAACTTTGGTACCGCCAAGAGTCGCTGGAAATCCGACGGTACCCGTGTAACGGAAGTGGATGAGACTATTTCCCGGGAACTTTGTGCACAGCTATCTACATCTTTCCCAAATGATGACTAGTGCTCCGAAGAATCAGCTGAAACTCCTGAGCCCATTCCCCTGAGTGGAGAATTTGCCTGGGTACTTGACCCGGTCGATGGTACCAATAATTACGCTGTCGGAGTACCCGAGTGTGGGATATCCTTGGGTCTACTTAGGCACGGTATGCCAGTCTATGGATTCATCTATGATTATGGGAGAGACAACCTCTTACAGGGAGGTAAGGAATTTGGAGCGATCGAGGGCATCACACCAGTACATGCCAGCACCGATCTCGTAAATGAAAAACTTACTTTCTGTATGCACTTCCCAATTCCTACCAAAGAGTTGGATGCCCTGCGTGAAGTTCTTCAGGAATGGCGTATCCGTTGTCCTGGCTCAGCTGCTGTTGGACTTTCAAATGTAGCCACCGGTCGACTTGATGGTTGCTTAGAATATCGATCCAAGCCATGGGATTGTGCTGCCGGATATCCGATTTGTGAAGGAGCCGGTGCAAGCTTCCACTTTTTGTATGAGCCTGCTTTTCCCCTCCTTAAATTTAGCCCATCCATGGACTCATGCCCTTTCCGCGTTGGGTCTGCCCTCTTTCACCGGGAAGTCTGTAAGGCATTGGATATCGATTGAGAGTGATTCGAAATCACCTTGACGATTTGAAAGCTCTTAGATTTATTAAAAGCAGTGTTGCGGGCATAGTTTAGGGGTAAAACCCCAGCCTTCCAAGCTGGTGTCCTCGGTTCGATTCCGAGTGCCCGCACCATTTACAAACCAAGCAATTTTAATTACTCTGACGAAAATAATCAGTG
>JAYZJX010000064.1:0-10460 GCA_036164015.1 Verrucomicrobiota bacterium
CTTATTGGGTTTAGTGCACTAACAAGTAAATCAACCAACAAACGCAGAGACTTATCGCCAGTTTCATTTGACTGGATGTCCATGGAGAAGGAACCTTGCGTTTCCCCTCTTTGCCGTTCACCCACTTCGATTTTATCAAAAGCTTCAAATCCTTTTGATTTGGTAAGGTCAATTCTGGCAAGTGTGGATGCTACTGTTTGAAAATCAAATCTTTGAAGAAAGATTTCCAAAAATTCTCCATAAACACCGTTCAAGGAACCCGAAAAACTACCTTCCCTAACTTTATCTAATTTCGCGGCAACTCTTAGTGCATAATCGGCATTCAGAACGCCTTCGGCATGATTGTAATTTCCCACAACGCTAACACCATCAGAATTAGCCTCTGCTTTAAGAACCAAATCAAGGCTTAAAAATTCTCTCATCATTACCCAAAGTTCCTGTTCATCAGAAGATTTGTTAAAATTTTCAAAGAAGTTTTCCACAAATAAGGCCAAGGCCAAATCGTAATCCCCTCCTGAAAGTTTACTGGTAAGATTTGCATGCATGGAGCCTCCTTCTTGCCCGAAAAGAAAAATCTCCTGTAATTCCCTGTCAAGAAAACTAGGGTTTGGGCGATCCGCCCACCAGGAAGTGAGAAAAACCAGACAATTTTGATCCATGCCAACCGAGATATGAGATTCTTTATGTCGAATAGAAAGAAAAGCAGGAGATTCTATTTCCTGAACTCTCCAGTTGGGGTTGGCATCTTTTAAATCAAGTTGGCGAATAATAAAATCCTTTAGCTTATCTTCGTTCGCAATTGGCAGGGCCAAACCGAAAAGAATGTCCCCTCCTCTCTCTTCCTTATCTTCCTCACCAGGAAATTGCAGAAAATAAAGGGCTCTTCCCTGAGATTGTATACCACAGGACTCGGGATCCCATGCAAGACTTCCAATAAAGGGAATACGTTCAACAAAGTCTTCAGAAAATACCTTGGACAACCCAACTTCATCAACCATTCTCATGCCCGAAAAAGAAATTACGCCGAATGATTTTTCAGGAACATAGGCGAAGGCACGATCATCAATTCTCCTTGCGGACAATTCTCCAATTAGTGATGCTTTTTCTGATTTTGCAGAAACTTTGGCATTCTCCCCTTTGTTAAAAGAATAAATACCAAAAATAACAAAGCCAGAAAGGAGTAGAAAAATCGGGAAGTTTGACCATCGAAACAGTCCACCTTTCTCTGGTTTACTTTGGTCTTCTCCCTTTGAAATTTCAACTTCATCAGTATCCCCTTTTTTAATTCGAAGAAGAGACGCATTGTACGCAATAACTAGAGTCACAGCCAGAGGATCAAAGACAATAACTAAGATTAAGATAAACCATTTAACCACCCGATTCACTGCTCGGTCCAATGCTTCCTTAATCAAAACTGGATTTTCGGTTAACTCCGCCTGTTGCACATCAGAATCAAATGCACGAGCAACAAATTTAAATGATCCGATGTCAGTCGCTCTAATTTTGCTTTCTAAATCAAGAATTTTGGCTTCCGCCTGCTCCTTTTTGGTTTGCAACTGTGCTTTCATTTCCTCGATTTCAGAGGAACTATCAGGACCGTAGGCAGAATTAGTCTCACTCAAGGAGGTAATTTTCTTACTCGCTTCTGCAATCTCACTTTCCAATGTTGCAATTCGATTATCTACAGATGCACGTGCTTCCTGTAAGTTCTGAAGGGCAGTTTTGACATTATCTGCTTGTTCAGCACCGCCAGTTGTTAAGCTAGTAATGCGGGAGTTTGCATCAGAAACTTCACCTTGAATCAAAACGATTCTTTGGTCCAAAGAATCAAAACGTGTCTCGAGGTCTTCTCTTGCTTTATCCTTGGCCATTTGGATTGCAGTCATCCTATTTCGCAAAGCCTCTCTCTCTGGACCTTGTGTCTTCAGTAACTCAGCAGCTTTTTTTAGCCCATCTTCTTTAAGAAAACCACCTGCACCTTGATCTTGATACACCTTCACTGCTGCATCCAGTTGAGCTATTCTTTCCGAAACATCTTTCTCTCGTTCTCTCTCCCTATCCAATCTGGCATCTATTTCTAGCTTGTATTCTGCTTTATCGCTCTTGATTTCCTCTATGTCTTTCTGGCGATCAAGAATGACTTGCTCTAGGCGCATTTTTTCATCTTCTCTCCTTTGCCTCTCCCCAACAATCATCTGATCGGTTTCTTCGGCAAGTCTAGACTTTGAAGATTCCGCCTGTTCAATATCTTTTCTCCTCTCAGCAATGTAATTCTCCAATCTTGCACGCTCTTCCGCCTGCTTTTCTTCACGTAGAGTGGAACCTTTTTTACCTGAAAGCTGATATGCGGCAATTCTTCGGTCATAGTCAGTCTGCTGTCTTTGAAGACTAGATATTTCTTTCTCATAGCCTTGAACTTGACTTAGTGTCTGCTCAAATGCCTGAGAAAGATATCCGTAAATCCCCGCAGAAGTAATTCCAATTAGAAGAACAACTGCAAAAGACAGATAAGTTCTCAAAGTTGGGTGGCAAGTTTTCCAGTGGCGATAAAGGAATGAGGCTGCGATGAGTTTTCCAAATTCAAGACTTGATGCCATGATAATGATTGGAATGGTAAAGGCACTGACGGCTCCAAAAGTTAGGGCAATCCCTCGCACGCTAAAGTAAGCGGCACACCCTGCTATAAACAGGGCCGATGCTCCAATCATTAGGGTGAATAGATTCATGCAAATTATCATCCACAATCTAGTCTGATAGAAAACAAGAACTTATTCCCAAGAATAAAAGTTATTCACCGAAAAACGATTTCCGTTTCCCTTATTCTTTTCTAAGTCTTTAGATGATTACGGATGGAATTTCATCAACAATTCACCAATATTGACTGGATGGTTGTCGCAGGATACTTACTGCTTACCACTTGGGTTGGCCACCTGCTCAAAGGTAGCCAGTCAACCATCAAAGATTTTTTTCTCGGAGGAAGATCCCTGCCTTGGCAGGCAGTATCCGGGTCAATTATCGCGACTGAGATCAGTGGAGTGACCTTCATCGGTGTCCCTGGGATGATCTATGCAGCAGGTGGTGACTTCACCTACCTGCAATGGGGCATTGGTTCAATTATTGCACGAATTATTGTGGGAATTTATTTTGTTCGGGTCTTTTACCAAAGAGAAATTTATAGCCCTTATGACTACATGGGCAATCAACTTGGAGAAGGGGCAAAAAGGTTGGCAACTATCATCTTCCAGGTTGGAGGAATTCTAGGGCAAAGCGTGAGGGTACTGGTTGCTGCTCTGGCTCTCAAGGTCGTCACTCCTTTAGAATTCCATCATTGCATTTGGATAATTGGACTATTTGCGGTCGGTTGGACACTGATGGGAGGCATGCGTACCGTGATCTGGACTGATGTCATGCAATTCTTTCTTTTCGTTGGAGCTGGTTTATTCAGTTTATTTTGGATAATTGGCCAACTGGATGGTGGATGGAATCAAATGATCGAAACAGCGGGGGAAGCTGGCAAATTCAACCTCATTAACCTAACCTCCGACCCGGCCGTCGGGTTTACCTTATGGGTCGCGATCATAGCAGTTCCTTTTCAAAATCTCAGTGCTTTTGGTGTGGATCAACTCAATGCACAGCGAATGTTCTGTTGCCGCAATGCCAATGATGCCCGCAAGGCGATGATCGCCAGTTCCGGTGCTCTTCTTCTTACCCTGCTCATGCTGTTTGTGGGGGCTGGACTATTCGCTTTTTATGAACCTATGCGTGTAGCCGGTTCTGAACCTGCCATTTTTAATGAAGATACAAATTCCGTTTTTCCCGTTTGGATAGTAACCGAGCTTCCTGTTGGACTTCGGGGATTAATCCTTGCTGGAATTTTTGCAGCGGCCATCTCCAGTCTGGATTCTATTTTGGCCGCCCTTTCTCAAACAACACTAGGTTTATTAAAACCAAAAAAAGATCAAAACTCTGAACGAAACAGGCTCATTCTTTCCAGAATTCTAGTCTTGGTTTGGGGCATCATTCTCTCCGCTTTCGCTGTTGAATTGGATTCACTTAGGGGGAAAGTAAATGTAGTCGTACTTGCGTTCGGTATGATATCTTACACCACCGGTCCAATGCTCGGAATGTTTCTGGCATCTTTACTAACTCCAAAGACCAGTATCAAAGGCTTATCTATTGGTTTTGCTTTTTCGTTTCTTTTGGTTGCATCGCTTCGACCAGATTTCTACCAAATTCTTATCAATTACGAATTAATTTCTTTTGAAACAGCTTTGGATTGGAGTTTCTTGCAAGAAGTAAACGGAAAACTCGCTATCAAAATAAACACGGTCTGGGCATGGCCAGTTACCGTTTTTATCACATGGGGGTTTGGCTTGCTGATTCCCCGGAAACAGAAGCTTGAATGATCACCAGTCTATCATCTGAGCTTTTTCCTTCTCCACGGGAGATATTTCAGGAACCTGGATATTTTACTGTGCCCGAACAGTGGCTTATTTTTGGAAATGATTCAGTCATCAAAGAAATAATTTCAGTTTCCCCTTTTCCATTTCAACAATCTGAAAAGAATTGTGCCCAGATTGTGTTGATTCATACCCAGCTTGATGAAGAAGCATTGATTATCGAGTGTGAAACTTCCAAGATTTCCATCTCTTTTGGAAGTCCAAAAGGAGCACTATACGGGTTAAAAACCCTCAAGCAGATTATTGATCTATCGGCTGGAAAGATTCCGTGTTTCAAATTGACGGATGCTCCTTATCTAAAAAGAAGAGGTTTCATGCTGGATGTCAGTCGATGCAAGGTTCCCACAATGCAAACAATGTACGAGCTAATCGATCTGTTGTCAGATCTTCGCTACAATGAATTGCAACTCTATATTGAACACACTTTTGCTTTCAAGGATCACGATATCGTATGGCAGGACTTTTCTCCTCTTACCGGTGAGGAAATCGAACAAATTGATCAATATTGCCAGGAACGTTTCATTGAGCTTGTTCCAAATCTTAACTCATTTGGACATTTTGAAAGATGGTTAAGACATAAACCATACAAGCAATTTGCCGAATGTCCTGAGGGCTTCAGTAGAGATGATCCCTTTATGGTTCGAGATCATGGCTCCGTGCTAAAGCCAAATCAGAATAGTTTGGACTTTATCGACTCCCTTTACGATGAATACCTTCCTCATTTTTCATCAAAAAAATTTAATGTGGGCCTCGATGAACCCTGGGAACTTGGTCAGGGGTGGAGCAAGCCAAAAGTGGAAAAACACGGAAAGCACAAAGTCTACCTTAAACATCTTGAGGGAATATTAAGCCTCGTTGAAAAACATGATAAATCCATGGAATTCTGGGCAGATGTCATCCTGGAAAACCCTGAAAACGCCCAGCATCTTCCTTCACATGCATCTCCAATCATTTGGGGTTATGAAGGAGATCACCCTTTTTCCTCCCAGGCAAAATCAGTTGCAGAATGCGGACTGAATTTTTCATTAGCTCCCGGAACCGCAAATTGGAGAAGTTTCTCGGGGCGTTGGGAAACAGTGCGCAGAAACCTGCATTCGGCTTGCACAAATGCCAATGAATATGGGGCTGAAGGAATATTGCTAACCACTTGGGGGGATTGTGGAAATCATCAACCATGGTCCACTGTGTACCCGCCACTTTTCTTGGGATCCCAGCTATCATGGAGGGGTAAAGATGTAAATGATGAAAAAATAGGGACTTTTATCGATCGTACAGTTTTTCATTCACCTGCTCTCGGCTTAGGACAGGCATTGATTGATTTAGCCAAGCTTGATCAAATCATTGGATTCAATCTACCCAACAATAGTCTTCCATGGTTTGCCCTCTTCTCAGCACAACCCGAAAAGCTTCCTCAGCATCTTGCTGAACAATTGTCCGTTCACGAATTACAAAATGGGTTGGATTGGCTGAATAAAATAAGTTCTGAAAATTTCTCATCGGAAAATAACCCAAATGCAAAGCTCGCAGAGCTGGAGTGGAAGCTTGGGATCGATCTTTCGATCGCAGGTATTAACCATGCGATATGCATGATGAGCAAGGGTATTATTTCTTCCAAAATCGCAAATAACCAATCCCCGCTCAAGAAGAGATTTCAGGATATATGGCTGCAGCGTGCCAGAATAGGAGGATTGCACGAGGCTCTTTCCCTGCTCGAAAAAGCTCTACAAAACTAGCTTTCTACGATTCTTGCACTCGCAGAGGAGGAACTTCTGCGGCAATAGCATCCGCACGAATCCTACCCTCGGTTGTTAAACATATAGAACCATCTATTTCGATGGCTAAATTCTCTTTAATTAGACATTTAAAAAATTCAGAAAGATTATTTAGACTTTTTCGAGAAAGACCAAAACGCTGTCCAATTTCATAAATCTTAATTCCCTGGTTCATCCGTAGACCAAAAAGAATGGCATCTTCCGCCAGTGTTTGCTCACTTAGTTCAGAAAACTCATCATAATCCTTCGAAGAAAAGCCTGCCCTCACACCACTTTCCCATTTCTCTAAGTTTGCAGGATTCTTCCATCTTTTATTTTGATATTGAGAACAGGCAGATGGACCGAAGCCTATCCACTCATTCATTTTCCAGGTGTTTAAATTATGCAAACAGGAATAGCCATCCAAGGCAAAATTTGAAATCTCATATTGCTTGTACCCGTGATGGGGCAAATACGACCATGCCCGTTCATAAAATTCAGCCTCTCTTTCAGGATCGATTGAGATTTCGCCTGCCGACAACTTCGCATACAATGCCGTATCTTCTTCAAATGTAAGGCAATAGGTCGACAAGTGATTAGGTTTAAGATCAACTGCATGCATCATATCAGTTTCCCATTGAGCTAAGCTTTGACCAGGAATACCAAAAATTAAATCAAGATTAACTGATTCAAAGTTAGTTTTCTGAATTAAATCGTAAGCTTTGTAAATTTTATCCGGTCCATGCTTCCGACCCAAGGCATCCATTAATTTTGCATCAAATGTTTGAACTCCAAGAGATATCCTGTTAACTCCAGCATTTTTCAGGACCGAGAGTTTCTCCGAGGAAACTTCATTGGGTGCCAACTCAATCGTCCACTCGGTTCCCTTCTTCAAACCAAGCTCTTTTATTAATATACACAATGTATCCAACTCTTCCGGTTTAAGCAGTCCAGGAGTGCCCCCTCCAATGAATACCGTATCGAATGGAGAACCTTGCATATAACCGAGCATTTCATCTTTTAACGAAAGAAAATAGCTTTTGATTCTCTTTTTGCTTGGTCTCTCCTGATAAAAAGCGCAAAAATCACATGTGGATGAACAAAATGGAACATGAACATACATACCTAAGGTGCTGGGATGTTTTTGATTTCCTTCTTGCATCTTCTTGGGTTATGACGAATTTCCAACAATCGACAAAAAGAAAATGAACCAATTCAAATCTAGACTCTCCTTTATTCTCGCTATTTCCGTAATTACATTTCTATGCAGTTGCCGACCACCCACATTTATCAATCTTACTTCCAAAAACCTTAGTCAGAATCCATCTGGTATTTACACTCTGCAGACTGAAGTAGAAATTCAGGACCGTAAGGTCCTAAAAGATAGTATTGAAGTCAATGTGATTGTCGGAGGTGAGACTATAGAAATGGTACAGGATCCGGTAAATGATTCCCTTTGGAGTTGCGACTATAAACTTCCGAAAGGCTTCGACGAAGCTACTTATTATTTTCAGGTCAACTACACCACGAGACTTAATAACGGTGGACTTAAATCTGGTGAGATCAAGAGTGACCTCCAAGTCTTTCAATTGGAAAATCGATATGTTGGTAATCTAGCCGCTTATCGAGGACCTGTTGGTGTTGAAATTGCAGTACAAGGGCGAGGATTAACCAAGTATGACTCGATTACTTTTGGTGAACAAAAAGCAAAAACCAATTATCTTTCTGAAAATGAGCTCCGTTTTGTGGTGCCAGCTCTTCCCTCAGGTATAGATTATCCAGTACAATTGATCGGGGGACCTCATGGTGCACTCGATATTGGAAATTTTCGAATTGATGAAAGTAGAATCGGAGTAGTTCCATCTTCTCTAGAAATTAATTCAGGTGATTCTGCAACTTTGCTTTTTAAAATTGATTATGATGCCCCTCCCGGTGGTCTTGCCATAGATGTTAAAACCAATGTGCCTGATTCCGTGGTAATGCCAGAAGCAGTTATTGCTGAGGGTGATCGGACTGTTAACATTCCAGTCGAAGGAGGAACGGCAGGCGAAGGAAAGTTGATCATTTCCGCACCTGGTTACGAATCAGTGGAAATATCCGTTCGCGTCTTGTAATCACCAGAATTGTAGGAATATGGTTGCTCCGTATTCAACGGACAACTTTTTAGTTTCGGTTATTATCCCCACATACAACCGCTTGCCTTTTTTGGTGCCTGCGTTGAATTCTGTTTTGGAACAGACATGCAGAATACATGAAATTATTGTGGTCGATGATGGTTCAACTGATGGCACTGTTGAATTTCTTCATAAGAACTTCCCTGCGGTTTCGGTAATCTCTCAAAAAAACCAGGGTGTTTCGTCTGCTCGAAACACCGGGATTCGAAAGGCTACTGGAGAATGGATAGCCCTTCTCGATTCGGATGATCTGTGGTTGCCAGAAAAAATTGAAAAACAAGTGCATTTCCTTTCCCGGAATAAGTCTTACCAGGCATGTCAAACATTGGAGAAATGGATTCGGAATGGTAATCACGTCATACCGCCTAAGTATCTTGACAAATCAGAAAACGGATTATTCCAGCGAAGTCTTCAAAGATGTATCATCTGCCCATCCTCCGTACTGCTTCATTCTACAATATTCAAAGAAGTTGGTCTCTTTGATGAATCTTTGCCGTTATGCGAGGATTACGATTTTTGGATTCGATTATTATTAAAAAACAAAATCGGATTGCTTGAAGAATTATTGGTTATCAAAAATGGTGGCCATGCTGATCAATTATCAATGTCAACATGGGGACTCGACCGATACCGTATTCAATCATTGGAGAAGATTGTGACCGCTGAGATCCTCGATCAAGTTCAGGAAAAAATGATTTTGGAAACACTGATTAAAAAAATACATTTATCAATTCAGGGCTTTCAAAAACATAACAAGATGGGGGAAAGTGAAAATTATATGAAAAAAAAAGACAAAGCACTTGATCGACTTGTTTCCCTGCAAATACAAAACGAATGAATTTCGTCATCGCACTCCAGGCGGAAGCACTTCCGTTGATCAAGAGCCTAAAACTTACCAAAAGAACTGGAAAGACACCTTTCCCTGTTTTTGAAAGTCATTATCATAGATTGGTTATATCCGGAATCGGTGAAATCAGGTCGGCAGCCGCGACTGGGTATCTACTTGGTCTTTTCACTACTCAACCTGAAGCTATAATCAACCTTGGTCTGGCTGGACATGGCAGCCTGAAAAAGGGGGATATCTTTATTGCCAATCGAATTTTCAAAAAGTCTGAGAAAGCCGTTCATTATCCACCGCAACTCATCAACCTGCCCTTCCCGGGATCCTCTCTGCAAACCTGCCAATCACCCTGCGAGCATTATTCCAAATATATCGGATATGACATGGAAGCTCATGCATTTTGTTCAGTTGCCTACCAGTCATGCACCCGTGAAATCGTACAATCTATCAAGATTGTGTCCGATAATCCCAGCAACCCCCTTAGTTACTTCGATCCCAAAACCGCCTCCAATCTCATCGAGAATCAGCTTGATCATATTCACATGGCAATTGAAGAAATCGAAGACCTCGCAAAAAGTCTTCCCACCAGTCCAGTAAAGCTCAAATTAATTGAGAAAATTAAAGCAACACATCATTTTTCCACCACCCAGTCTCACCAGCTTGAATCTTGTATCAGGCATGCATGTATCTTCGGTTTTGATCAGGAGAAAATAGATTCCATCCTATCGAGTTCTTCCAATTCTTCAGAATTCATAAAAAGGTTAAAACAAGCAATTGAACCGCTTCAAATAATCTCATGATTGATACCATTTATTATGAGACTCAAGTCGAGGAGCATCCCCGTTCAATCGAGCTATTTAAGCGCTTCCCCGATGCCTTCCGTATCCCCTGCGGTCATTACAAAGAAGTCTTTAATCCAATTGGTCAAAACTTCAGGCTTCAAAAAAAGAAACCCTCATTAATTCTAGCAAAAAATTCAGGCAAACTCGTCCATCCCGTACCCAATACTTATGGCATAGGCGGAAAGAAAAACTACTACTTTTCACATATGCTTAACTGCCTTTATGATTGCCGCTATTGCTTTCTTCAGGGCATGTACCCCTCCTCCAATTATTTACTTTTCGTAAATTACGAGGATTTTTTTGATGAAATAAAAACAAAAACGGAGGATTCTCCGAACCAAAAAAGTTGGTTTTTTTCTGGATATGATTGTGACAGTATGGCTCTCGAAAAG
>JAYZJX010000065.1:0-5355 GCA_036164015.1 Verrucomicrobiota bacterium
CCAGCTTTGCCCTAAAACCTGGTGCCCAAATCCTGCATGATAGTCTTTCCCGGTGTAACGGAAATGATACTTATAATAGGGATCCTTCGCGTCTTTATAGTTAAAGCCGTGGGTGGAGGTGCGAAGACCAACAACCGGACCTGCACGATTGAGGTAATCGTCAATATGCTTCATTTGCTCAACGGGAAGAGCGAGAAAGCGAGTGAAGATAACCATACCATCCGCATCTTTCAATGCTTCCAATCCAGGAATGTTTGAAGCACCCGCTTCAATTTCTCCGTTACCGTTCAAGCCGAAGAGAACCGTACAGTCAAAACCATGATGTACTGCGAGAATTCGTGCCAGTGCAGGAAGAGTCTCTTCCGCACGATACTCGTGATCACTGGCTACAAAAACCAGCTTTTTTCCCTTCGATGGGTTTCCGGCTTTATAAATGACCGGATTAGCCGAAGCGATTACTCCGGAAAATAGCATGATTGCTACAATCAAGAGTCTGCGTGAAAGATAGGAGAATGGGCCTGCCTTTGTTCTAGACATATTAGATGTAAGGTTAAATTAGAGGGCGTTTAATAAATCAAATAGACACAAAAAATTAAATTCACCCTCTAGACAACGGAAAATCTTCAGCTAATAGAAAAAGAATTTAGGGTATTTAGATCATCTTATGCATTCAAACATGAGAATCTCTATGGTTTTAACTTGGATTTATTCCAGCTTTTCTTAATGCAGCCTGATGCGAAAGAAAAAAGACAGGTGTTATATGTAATGACTTAAAATTTTAATTTGAGTGATACCAATTTTTTTAAATTAGGGATCCAATTCTCAGAAACTAATTTATCAAAATTCAAAGTTTAGGAAGCTCATTTAGAGTGTAATATGCCACTTCATGAAGAAGCGGTTGATCAAGACCTTTTCGACGAATTCCTGCCATTTTCAATTCATGTACATTGCCTTTTACCATGCCATCAACAATCAACCTGACACTCTTTCCGCTTTTCCCGGGAGTGGCCTTGGTAATAACCGGTTCGGTTTTGTCAACCACGGGGCTACCATATCCTTTTTGGTAAATGTAAGTGTACGATTCCATGGTGTACGAAGAAACATCCGCCAAGGTTTTTTCGTCAGCAGACTGAGTAAAAGTTAGCTCAAAACCATCTGGCTTAACCCGCATCTCATGGACTTCAAAGGGAACCTTACCCGTCCAGTTTACCCGCTGAAAAGAAAAAGGACTCTTTCCTCGAGAACCCCATCCACGGTTGGTTCCTCCGGTAAACATACTCCCATCCGGAGCGAAACGGGCCACAATATTTCCCGAACCAAATCCTTCAAGAAATGGGAAAACGGCACCCTGGTAAAACCCGTTTACTTTCTCAAGAAATACGCGAAGAACCTTGGAGTGGGTTTGTTCGGATACGAATAACTGATTTTTAAAAGGTCCAAATTTACCATTGGTCTCATCGCACTCAATACCGGCGGGCGAATTTCCCACTTTACCGTGAGGAAGCACTACGGGCGGGGGAACAAGATCGGGCAATCTTTTCCTCTCGATTTCGATTCGACTTCCTGATTCTGGCTCCGGTGGTTTGGGCCCAAGGGCTTCGGTAAGGGCAAAATATTTATTGCCAGTCGGGTTTCCCTGAAATCCACCCGGGCGAAGATGCTTCAATGAACTTGAACCGTTCCAAAGTCCCTGATTGTCACAATAAAAAACATCTCCCAAGTGGTTAATGCCAATCCCACCCGGCGAACGAATGCCATATCCCGTTGGAATACACTCCCCCTCTTCGGTCACACGCATACACCAACCACGAAATGGACTCTTATCATCAGCACCGCCGGAGCCCGTAAGGCATAACACTACCCATATATCTCCATTCTTATCATGGCGGGTTCCAAAAGCATACTCATGATAATTACCATTAATTCCCCAATCATCCGCAACTGTTTCAAAAACATCGGCCCGACCATCTCCATCCCGATCCTTCATACGGGTGACTTCAGGACGTTGAGTTGCATAGAGCCAACCATCTTTCCAAGAAATACCTAGGGTTTCATGAAGACCACGAGCATATAAAGTCCATTTCGGTGTAGGCTCATTTCCCCAAACTCCCTCCCCTACAAATATGTCTCCCCGCCGCGAAGCAATCGCCACTTTATTTCCTGGAAGAATATCGATGCCACTTACCTCGATCACTTCGCCCTCAGGCAATGGAATTGTGGTAATGGGATAATAATCTGATTCAACTGGGATCTTATTAGTGTGATCATCAGCAAAACTTATTGATAAAGAGGCGAGGAGAAGAGAAATTGATTTAAAAGTTTTCATGTCTAAATATTGTAAAAGTTTTGTTTCGGTTATCAATCTGCCCAACCATAAGTAATTTCCAACTCAGACATTCCATTTTTAAATAGAATGGGGACACGCAGGTCATCATTACTGGCAAGAACTTTCCCGCCTTTGACTGAAAGAAATAGTTCCTCGTCAACATAGTCCTCCTGATCTTTCTCAAATTTTCCCTGTGCTAAACGAAAATAAAGATTGGATTGAGCCTTGTCGGAAGAAAACTTTACAATACGGCGAAGCTTTCCAGGCTTTTCCTCAAATATACTGTTCACAGGAATTACCTTATCTGTAATCGAAATATCTTCTCTGCTGTACTTAAAAGTGGGTCGTTGAAATTTATCCAAAGTGTAGCCTTCAAAATCCAACTCCTTGGTACGATATTCCGATCCTGGCCAGACCGAATCCGAATTCTCTAATTCTGTAATTACAACTCCTTCAGGTAATCGAATCACATCACTTCCTGCTGGCGGTTGAAAGCCCTGCCCTCTTCCGATCCAGTGACGAGCTCCATCGATGAACTCGCCATGCCAAATCATCGCCAATCGCATATTGTTTGCATCGAAAGCCAGATTGACGCCCTCGTGATAACCCACACCGATTGCTCGTGGCCCCGCTCCGTCGATAAAATTCCGGTAGAGGGTCGCCTCACCCTCAGGTGCTTCGATGAGCATACCTTCTACGGTTTGCCCGGGCTTAGGTGCAGTTTTAGAGAGGGACTGATTCTTAAACCCGGGCCCTGACCAAGAGACACTGATTGCTTCCCCACCCGCAAGTTCGAAATATTTCACTTGGATGTCATGCTTTCCTTTTTTCAATTCAACGGAACCTGCCTTTGCCTGGTTTCCATGCACCCCGTCATTATCAACGATCTTTTGTCCATTGATAAAAAGCTGCGAACCATCATCAGAAGAAACGGTAAAGGAATATTTCCCATCTTTTGGGCATTCAATCTTGCCGTTAAAAACGAAAGCAAAGTTATCGTTTATCTCCCTTACTGAGATATCGAATAAACCATTGGCTATAGTTCCGGACTTTACAGCTTTTAGTTTTGAAAAGTCAGGAATCTTTTGCCATTTGCCGTGATAAATTTCATAGGTTAGGTTGGTAATAGGATTGGCCTTTTTCGTTACCCCCATCATTCCATTCATTAATTGGTAATGACCCGGAAAAGTACAAATGTAAGGATAATCGCCTTCCACTTTTGGAACCTTGAAATAAAAGGTGGTTTCTTTCCCTGGTTGGACCATCCCCGAACTTGCAAGAATTCTTGGATGCTCCTTTGGTTCCCAGTCCATTTCTACTCCTTTATCTCCAAGTTTAAGCACGGCATCGATAACTTCCTGTCCCTTGTCACCACCCTTCTTCTTTCCCGGAGTACAAAAGATAAGATTATGAGGTAGGGAGTCGGGATTCTTAAATAGCACTTTAACCTTAGAGTTCGGTTTAACACTAAAACTTTGAACATCGTACTTCATCTGCGCTTCCAAGGTACTGATCGTAATTTCCTGATCAACTTTCTCGAAATCCTTAGGAGGATTCACTGCTTGCAGGGAAACAGAACCCAGGTGACAAAAGACTAAAATATAATATTTGGATAAAAATCTCATAAAAACATCCTCTAAAATGATCTTAAAGAATAATGGCAACCACCAACACGGCAAAAGAACAAAATTGTAAATACCCTCTCGCGAAAGAAATATTAATATCTCTCAAAAAAACCTCGAAACAGATATTTTCATCTTTCATCATTAAGCAGTGCCTAATCCTCATAGCTTAATTTTTACTTTTCTACTTCTTCAGCTACCTGCCTCTAGAGGTTCACAGCAAAACGACCCTTTCGATTGGGCTAATTTTTCCACACAGCAAGAGCAGGCAAAATACATCTCCGCTCAATTAAAGAGTTGGAACGATGAAACCTCTGATCTCAATAATAAAGCCCTTCGGGTCGTATACTTTCATGCCAAAGACAGGCAACCCCTAAAAAATCATGTCGAGAGATGGGATGGCATTCTTCTGGATATTCAAAATTTTTACCGATCGGAAATGCGTGAACTGCGCTATGGAGAAGTAACGATCTCACTGGAAAAAGAAAATGGAAAACTTAAACTCCATGAGATCCGAGGTAAGGAAGAGGAAAAATCCTACAGCTATAAATCCGGAAACAAGATCCGAGGAGAGGTTTTTGAAGCTTTACGAGCTAAAGGTTTAAATCCTGATAAAGAAACATTACTTATCGTCTGCGGCTTATCCAAAACCGAGGATAAAAAAATTACCATTTATTCACCCTATTATGGAATGGGAGCAAATCATAACCGTGGAATATGTTTCACTGCTGATATGGAATGGTTATCCGTCAATGGTCTTAAACCTGACCCCGATAAAATCACTCTACAAGTGAAGGAGCACAGGGGGTACGAGCCCTTTACCCTAGGTAGATTCAATACCGTTTATATTGGAGGTACGATTCATGAACTCGGTCATGGTTTATCGCTACCTCATAACCTTGCCACAAAGGAGGAAGCCAAAAGAGGAACTGCACTTATGGGGGCTGGTAATTACACCTACCGCAAGGAATGGCGAAACCAGGGTAAAGGATCATTCCTGACTCACTCCAGTGCACTTCGACTACTCGTACACCCACTCTTTAACGGGGAGAGTAGCAAAACAACGGAAGCCCCTAATTTAAAGTTCCGTGAACTTAAGATATCACATTTTAAAAAACAGATTCGAATTGCTGGAAAAATCAAATCCGACATACCTGCAATCGCCATGATTGCATACAATGACAGGGAAAACAAAGGACAACGGGGCTACATGGTAAACAACAACTATGATGCCACAAGCTGGACTTCCGTAATCAGTCCAGATAAGGAATTCAAAATCAACATTGCCGATCTGCGCCCTGGAAACCATCAGATTCGCCTTGTTGCAGTTCACGCCAACGGTGCGGTCACGACAAAGCGTATGCATTATTCTATGAATGATGAGACATTGGATTTCACCAAGGCTAA
>JAYZJX010000066.1:0-20465 GCA_036164015.1 Verrucomicrobiota bacterium
AACCAATCCTTCGAGAGTGGACTTCAGATTTTCCTTTTCCCGAATTTCGATCGTGCCATCTTCATTTTCAATGGTCTCCAAAAAATCATCAACGGTCGGAAGAGTTTCATATTTGCAGTCCAGGGTGGGTCTGCATGCAAGAAGTCCTTTCACATAAGGATGTTTAGGATTGGAAAAAATTTCTTTAACTCTTCCCTCTTCAACGATTTTTCCACGATACATGACCACAATACGGTCCGCAATCTCGGCAACTACACCTAAGTCGTGTGTGATAAATAAAACGGAAACATCCAGTTCCTCCCGCAAGGATTTTAGAATTTCCAAAATTCTAGCCTGAATGGTTACATCGAGTGCGGTGGTTGGTTCATCTGCCAGCAAGAGGTCAGGCTTCGTAACCAAAGCCATCGCAATCATCACGCGCTGGCGCATGCCTCCGGAAAATTCATGGGGATAGGAGCGGGCCCTTTTCTCTGCATCCCGAATGCCCACTTTTTTCATCATTTCAATGGCTTGTTGTTCCGCTTTATCACGCGGTAACTTGTCATGAATAATGAGTGGCTCTGCAACCTGCTCTACGATTGTTATAAAAGGATTGAGGCAGCTCATGGGGTCTTGAAAGACCATGGAGATTCGTTTCCCCCGTAAAGCTCTTAGGGCAGGCTTAGACAGATTTATAAGGTTGTCTCCTTGGAAGTGTATGGTTCCACCTTCTACTCGGGCTGGGGGCTCGGGAAGAAGTCCAAGCATGGTATGACAGGTCACTGATTTCCCTGATCCCGATTCTCCCACAATTCCCACAATCTCACCTTTATCAATCGAGAATGAGATATCGTCCACGGCCCTTACTGTTCCAGAACGGGTATGGAAAAAAGTCTTAAGATTTTTGATCTCCAGAAATTTCATCAGTCTTTGGCAGATTTGGGATCAAGTGCATCACGAAGTCCATCTCCGAGAAAATTAAGGGCGAGCAAAGTCAGGGAAAAGAAAAGCCCGGGAAAGAAGATTAGCCAGGGTGCAATATCCATTTTCTCGGATCCTTCCTTGATCAGGCTTCCCCATGAGCTCATGGGTGCCTGCACTCCCAGCCCCAAAAAACTAAGCACCGCTTCCAGAAGCATCACGGCAGGAACGGTAAGGGTGGCGTAAACAATCACAGGTCCGATCAAGTTCGGGAGAATATGACGAAAAAGGATGCGCGAGTGAGAATACCCTAGGGCACGGGCAGCCTCTATGAATTCAGCTTGTTTAAGTCCTAAGGTTTGCCCGCGGGTAATCCGTGCCATGGTTAACCATTCCACGGCACCAATGGCAATGAAGAGAAGAACAAAATTTCGGCCGAAAAGAACCATTAGAAGAATCACGAAAATGGTAAAAGGTAAGGAGTAGAGAATGTCGACAATTCTCATCATCAGGGCATCGGTTTTACTTCCTAGGTATCCTGAGGTCATCCCATAGGATACTCCAATAACCAGAGATACAGCAGTCGCTAGAAACCCTACAGCTAGGGAAATTCTTCCACCGTGAAGTACGCGTGCAAACAGGTCTCTGCCCAAATTATCAGTTCCAAAAAAATGGGTGGATCCGGGCTTAGCAAAAGTATTGTTCAGATCCTGATCTTCGTAACTGGTCGAGATGACTTCCGGTCCAATAATGGTAAGAATTGAAATAAAGATAAAAAAGAAGAGGCTTAGTGTGGCGAGGCGATTAGCCCGGAGTCTAATCCATGCATCACGCCAAAGTGAAGAGCCTTCCGGAGTTTCCGAAATCAGGTTTTGGGCCTTGGCACTTTCGATACTCATTTCTCTCTCGATTTTGGATCAAGGCTGGCTTGGATAATATCGACCACCAGATTGAGAAGTATAATAAGGCAGGCATAAAAGAGTACGGTTCCGAGAACCATGGTATAATCACGATTAAAGGCAGCCGTTACAAAAAAGCGTCCCAAGCCTGGTATAAAGAAAATACTCTCTATGATAAAGGAGCCGCTAATTAATCCGGCAAAGGCAGGTCCTAGGAATGTAACTACCGGAAGAAGACCACCTTTAAGGGCATGGCGTAAAACGACTCGTATGGGCGAGGCTCCTTTTGCCCGTGCTGTACGAATGAAGTCCTGATTTAGGGTTTCAAGCATACCGGCTCTCGTAAGCCTGGCAATGTAGGCAGCGTAAAAAAGGCCGAGTGTCAATGAAGGCAAGATCATGTCCGAAAAGGAATACCACCCGAGTGGGGGAAGCCAACCAAGCCATGATGAAAAAATTAAAATCAACAGGGGCCCAAGGACGAAAGTGGGAAGACAAATACCCAGCATGGCTGAAATCATTAGAAAATAATCGTAAGACGAATTTTTACGAAGGGCGGCAATGATTCCGGCAGGTAGTCCCATAAGCAGGGCAATGCACAAGGAAAAAATACCAAGCTGTGCAGAAACAGGAAATGCTTTCGCAATAAGTTCTGAGACTTCCCAACCCATATATTTAAAAGAAGGGCCTAGATCTCCCTGCAATAGATTACTGATGTACAGAATGAATTGTTCGTGTAAGGGTTTATCCAGTCCGAAATGTGCTTCGAGTTTTTCCTTAATTTCGTCGGGGATATTTTTTTCCGAGTCAAACGGTCCACCCGGTGCCATTCTGGTCATGAAAAAAGTAAGGGTTGCAATTACGAAAAGCGTCGGAATTGCCTGCAAAATCCGGACTAAAATAAATTTAACCATCAATTGTTTTGTACCAGATTTTCAAGCCGGACATACTTATATGGGTGATGGTCAAGCAGGGTGGGGTGCCAACCTTTTACTGTCGGACTTCTTAGGGTCACATGGACATAAAAATAGATGGGAAGAATCGGAGCATTCTCAGCGATTAATTTTTCGCACTCCTCAAAATAGGAAAACCTTTTTTGGGTATCAGATTCCTGAGCCGCTAATTCGAGCAATTCATCATAGCGGGTACTGGACCACCCAGTATTGTTATGACCGTCCCCCGTTCTCCACATGTGCAGAAAAGTATTGGCATCAACATAGTCCCCAATCCATCCTGCCCGGGCGAGTGAAAAGTCCCGCTTGGCAATGGTAGAAAGAAAAACTTTCCACTCCATATTGAGAAGTCGAATTTCAGCACCCAAATGATTCTTCCACATTCCTTGAAGTGCTTCCGCCACTTTTTTATGTCCTTCAGAAGTATTGTACTTCAATTCAATTTTGGGAAGAGATGCTAGGCCTTTTTCAGTAAGATATTCCTGAATCAAGGATTTTGCTTTTTGGGGGTCAAAACGAAACCTAGATTCAGGTGAAAACCCACCCGTGCCGGGGGGAGTAAAACAACGGGCCGGAAGTTGGCCACCTTTGGTAACCTTTTCAACGATGGCTTGCCGATCCGTTGCCAGATTAAAAGCGAGGCGGACACGTACATCATCGAACGGAGGCTCCTCTACATTAAATCGGTAAAAGTAGGTTCCCAAATAAGATTCAAAGTGAATTAAATCTGAATGGTTTTCCTTGAGAAAGTCAATGCGGTCGGGGGAAACGGTTTGGGTGAGGTGAAGAAAACCCGAGTGAAATGCCCGCTCCTCGGTATCAGCACTTTCGATTGGATAAAAACGAATGCCTTCCAGAGAGACGGTTTGGGCATCCCAATAAAGAGGGTTTTTCTTCACTTCGATCACTGAATTCACCTTATGATCTGAGAGAATAAAAGGACCGTTCCCTACATAATTTCCAGGGCGGGTCCAGGCTGTCCCCTGTTTTCCAAAAGCACCGAATTTCTCAATGGTTGGAGGATGAGCAGGAAACCAGCTGTAGTGATTAAGGAGTTCAAGAAAATAAGGCGTGGGATTTTCTAGGGTCAATTGAAGGGTATAATCATCAATCGCAATAGCTCCCACTTTTGCTTCATCCCAGCTCAGCCCTTCTTCATGATATTCACGGGCATTTTTGAGCCCGTGAAGCATGCTTGCATATTGCGATGCGAGTTCTGGGTTAAGTATTCTTTTGTAAGAATAAACGAAGTCGTGAGCGGTAACAGGATCACCATTACTCCATTTGGCATTTTTTCGGAGGTGAAATGTGTAAACCAACCCATTTTCTGAAATATCCCATTTTTCAGCAACTCCAGGCACGGGTTTAAGCGTCTTCGGGTCTTCGCTGACAAGACCTTCAATTAATGCAATGATCACATTGTGGGCGGAAACGCTGTTGGCCAGATGAGGATCTAGATACTGAGGCTCCGAACCTAATCCAAAATGGAGAATTTTCTCATCTATGGCCTTCTCTACATTGCTGGGGGCAGAACACGAGCCTAAGAGAAATAGGTATACTCCAAGTAAAGGATAATAGCAGAAAATCCTTTTAGATCTATTCCATGTGAGAAAAGTTTTAATACAATGAAAAGTGCCGAGGGTTATCCTCTTGGCAAGCAAAAGCATTGAGCAATGATTGAGTTTCTGATGCTTTGACTTTGAACTGTGCACACACTGTGCATAGGAATAAACTAAAATAATGCGTGATTATTTTATAAGAAGAATGCTCCTGATTCCTCCAACACTATTTGGAATCAGTGTTTTGGTCTTTGCGATCACCAGGCTGGCACCGGGAGGGCCACTGGAACAGGCGATGATGCAAATGCAACAGGTTTCGCAGGACGGTGGGGGAGGACAGGGAATGGGCTCTGATCAGTCTCTGTCACAGGATCAGATGGAACAGATGAAGCGTTTGTATGGATTTGATAAGCCTCATTGGGAAGCCTACCTCATTTGGCTCGGAGTTATGCCTAGGGAAACCGAATTCCGACAAATACGATTTGCCAACTTTGAGTACAAAATTTCTGAGAGGGTAAGAATTCCGAATTTTCATCTTGCGGAGTTGGATTGGAATGGGGATGGCTATGTGCAAAATGACGAGGTTCCCCTAAAGATTGCGAGGTATGTAAAATTCAATGAAATTGATCTCAATAAGGACGGCGAGATTGATGCTCTCGAAGCCGACCAAATCAAATCTCAAGTAGAGGGTGCCCGGGAAAGAATTGATCTACGCAGGAACGATGAGGGTGGAGTGGAACTTCTCAACGAATCTGAATTACTTGGAAATTGGGCAGTTAGAATGAGAGAAGAAGATGAAGGTGCACAAAAGTCAGCACCTGTAGCAGAACTTTTCATGACCCGCTATGAAGGTGTTCTTCAGGGAAACTTTGGTCAGTCGACAAGATATGGAGAATCCGTGCTTAAGGTCATTGCAGAGAGATTACCCGTATCCACTTACTTTGGGCTACTTACCTTTTTTATTACCTATTTGATCTGTATTCCGTTGGGTGTCTTTAAGGCAATTCGTCACAATCAGCTATCGGATGATCTGACTTCGATTCTAATTTTTGTAGGCTATGCCGTGCCCGGTTATGCCCTCGGGTCTTTATTGCTTCTATTTCTGTCTGTTAATCTAGATCTCCTACCTATGGGAGGATTGGTCAGTGATGGTTTTGAGGAAATGAATACTTGGGAAAAATTAACGGATCTGTCGGCTCATACAATTCAACCTTTATGCTGTTATCTGATTGGTGGTTTTGCCTTTGTCACTATGCTCATGAAAAATCATTTGATGGACAACCTTTCAGCAGATTATGTCCGAACAGCCATGGCCAAGGGTGTTTCATTTAAAAATGCAGTTCGCAAGCATGCGTTAAGAAACTCACTCGTTCCACTGGCTACGAATGTTGGCCATCAAGTTACCCTATTTGTTACCGGATCATTTCTAATAGAAACAATTTTTGATATCGATGGGTTTGGCCTGCTTGGCTTTAATTCAGTGATAGATCGTGATTATCCCGTGGTAATGGGGATTTTAACGCTTTCTGCAACCCTTATGCTTTTGGGTAATATTCTCTCAGATGCATTGGTCGCATTGGTCGATCCGCGAGTCCGGTTCGAGTAGTCAACATGTTTCAACTCAATCCACTTACCCGCAAAAAACTTGCCCGCTTTCGCTCGATCAAGCGGGGCTATTGGTCCTTTTTGATCTTGGTATTTCTTTACCTGATAAGTTTGGCTGGTGAACTCTTCGTAAACAACAGGGCATTGCTTGTTTCCTACAACAATGAGATTTTCTTTCCCACATATGGTGAACAAATGAGCGGAAAGGACTTTGGCTTGGATTATGAATATGAAGTCGACTATCGTGATTTGAAAAATAAATTTATGCGTGAGGATTCTGAAAACTGGGTCCTTATGCCGATTGTACCCTACGGTCCCTATGAAATGGATTATGGCGAGGAAGAGGCTACCGGATTTTCTCCACCAAATTTGAAAAGAAGTCATTTTTGTGGAACGGATAAAACAGAAAGGGATGTGCTTGCACGATTGCTCTATGGTTTCCGTATAGCGATGACTTTTGCCATAGGCTATCTTGTTCTAACCTATCTGATTGCCATCGCCGCTGGAAGTCTCATGGGGTATCTGGGAGGAAAGAGTGATATGTTTGGTCTGCGTTTTGTTGAGATTTGGGCAAATGTTCCTTTCCTTTACATGGTTATTATTTTGGTATCTGTAATGCCAGGAGGATGGGGGGTAGGGTGGCAGGTATCTTCACTTTTGATTATCATGGTCATGTTCTCGTGGACCGGTATGACATACTACATACGAGCTTCAGTGTATAAGGAAAAATCAAGGGACTATATTTCCGCAGCCCGGGTAATTGGGGCGAGTCCTGTGAGAATTATATTTAAACACTTGCTTCCCAATGTGGTTTCAACATTGGTGACTTTCGCACCCTTTACCATAGCCGCGGCTATTTCTTCCATTACTGCCCTTGATTTTCTGGGGTATGGATTACCGCCCCCCACCCCGAGCTGGGGAGAGCTCTTGAAGCAGGGGGTAAGCAATCTGAGGACTGCTCCATGGATTGTCATTTCCACCGTTACTGCACTCGTTTTTACTCTTACCCTAGTAACTTTTATTGGGGAAGCCGTGCGTGAGGCTTTCGATCCCAAGAAATTTTCCACCTACGAATAAAATGAAAAAATTACCACCTCTTAAATCCACTCTCTTTATCACTGTTTGTGTGTTCTTTGCCAGTTGTGACAGCCCCAAACTTAAACCGCCCCGTGAAGATTCCACTCAGGAGAATCAAGAGATGGCAGGAGGTGCAGAAAAAATTGATCGGGAATTTGCCCTTGAATTGGCTCGAGAGTTTGGTCGAGAATTTGCTATCGAATTTGCCCGACAAATGAAAGGCTCTTCGAGTCCAGTTAATTTGGATTTTGTGAAAGACATAAATGTCACCAAATCGTCGGAAGGTCTTTTGAGTGTAGGTGGAAAAGTACACCCATTACTGGCTCATTGTTCCGAGGATGTTCTAGAATTCTATCAAAAACATCCTGATTGTTTTTCGATTTCTTCAATTGATAATTTGCCAGAGGATTTGAAATGGACGGACGGAAGCGATGAACAGGAGTTTGCTTCCCCCAAAGCCAAAAAAGGGGGAACATGGGAAGTTTTCATGCGAGATTTCCCGCGGACCCTTAGAACGATCGGCCCGGATGCAAACGGTGCTTTTCGAAGCTACCTTCTCGATTACAATGTAATTAGCTTAGTGCACGCCCACCCTAATTCGGACGGATATTTCCCTGGGCTGGCTAAATCTTGGGCGGTTGGAAAAGATGGTCGAACCGTTTATTTCAAACTCGATCCGCAGGCAAAATATAGTGACGGAGAAAAAGTAAAAGCTTCTGATTTCTTTTTCTTTTTTTATTTCATGAGGAGTAAGCATATACAGGCACCGTGGTACAATGATTACTATGGGAAAGACAAATTCCAGAAGGTTACACTTTATGATAAAGAAACCCTTTCAATTACTTTTTATAAAGCAAAACCTGATGTAGTCGAAAGGGTATCCATACGGGCAAAACCTGAGCATTTCTATGAAGAACTTGATGGTGAATTTTTGAGTAAGTATCAGTGGAACCCCGAGCCTACAACTGGAGCGTATGTGGCTCTGCCTGAAAATGTTGATAAAGGAAAGTCGGTCACCCTCGTACGACAGAATGATTGGTGGGCAGATCAAAAAAGATTTTTCCGTTACCGCTTTAATCCAGAAAAAATAAAAGTAAGCGTCATTAGGGATTACAACAAAGCTTTTGAAGTTTTTCTGAAAGGAGGTGTTGATATGTTCGGCTTGGCGAAGACAGAGTTTTGGTACGACAAGCTCCCCAATAATAATAAACTTGTTCAAAATGGTTATCTTTCAAAAGTTACATTTTTTAACCAAACGCCTCCCCCGTCTTACGCTTTGAGGATCAACTCCCAGAAGCCACCTTTTGATGATTTGAATATTCGGGTTGGATTTCATCATGCTATGAATTTCGATATGGTTCTTGAGAAAATTTTTCGGGGTGATTTTGTGCGTATGAATACTGTGGCAGACGGCTATGGTGCACGATCTCATCCAACATTAAGAGCAAGGGAGTTTTCAATTGAAAAAGCTTTGGAGCATTTTGCCAAAGCGGGCTTTAAGGAAAGGGGCGGGGATGGTATTTTGATAAACTCCTCAGGTCAGAGGCTATCTATTGAATTACTCACAGGATACAGGCATTTCGAGGATGTCTTGGTCGTTCTAAAGGAGCAGGCAAAGAAAGCCGGGCTGGAACTTAAGTTGAAGGTTTTGGAGCCTACAGCCGCATGGAAAGCAGCCAATGAAAAAAACCATCAGGTGATCTTTTCGGCATTTAATGTTTTTGTGGAGCTCTTTCCCAGGTTTTGGGAACCTTTTCACTCAGATAATGCCTATCAGGAAGTTGGGGACTTAAAGTTTGAGGAAGACGGCTCACTAAAACCGAATCTGACTACCAAGGTGAGCACAAACAATTTTACTCAAACAGCTGTCCGTGAAATTGATCACTTGATCAACGAATACAGGGATGAAGAAGATTTGGGCAGAATTTCTGAAATGGCTCATCAGTTAAGTCAAATGATTCATGATCACGCCGTTTGGGTGCCTGCATGGAAGAAACCGTGGCTTAGGATTGGTCATTGGAACTGGGTTAAATTTCCCGAAGATTGGGGACCGAAAGAAACGCGTGATTACGAGGAGTTTCAGGTTTTCTGGATAGACCAGTCGGAAAAAGAAAGGATATTGAAGGCAATGGAAGCCGGGGAGTCTGTAACCGATAAGCCAACGGTTCGTGTATACGAGAAGTACAAAACCAACTGATTCAAAATCCTCTAATGTCCGAAAAAAACCAGATTAGACCTTTATTGGAAGTAAAGGATCTTTCGGTTCAATTTAAAACCGATGAGGGAGACGCCGAGGCATTGGATAAGGTAAGCTTTGATATTCATCCAGGGCAAACTGTAGGTGTGGTGGGTGAATCAGGATGCGGTAAAAGCGTAACGGCATATTCCATCATGAGACTTCTTCCAAGACCCATGGGAATAATTTCTAACGGGAGCATTCTTTTTCAGGGTAAAAACCTCCTCGACTTGAGTATGGAGGAGATGCAGAAGGTACGAGGAAATGAGATTGGGATGATTTTTCAGGAACCGATGAACGCTCTCAATCCTGTACAAAAAATTGGCAATCAGTTGAGTGAGGTTTTTCACTTGCACATGCAGATAGAAGACCATCAAGCGTGGTTGAGGTCCATCGATATGCTCGAAGCTGTTGGGATTCCTTCTCCTGAGAATCGTATGCATGAATATCCCCATCAATTATCTGGAGGAATGAGACAAAGGGTGGTTATTGCCATGGCTCTTGCCTGTAAGCCTAAAATAATCATAGCCGATGAACCAACCACCGCATTGGATGTAACGGTTCAAGCACAGATTTTAGATTTGCTTAATAATCTGCAGAAGCAAACGGGGTGTGCCATTTTACTCATAACTCATGATTTAGGAGTAATAGCAGAAAATTGCGATGAAGTGTGCGTGATGTATGCCGGCAGAGTCGTCGAAAGAGGATCAACCAATAAGATATTTTCATCACCCCAGCATGCCTATACGCAAGACCTTATTGATTCGATACCCAAACTGGACGGTGATTCTAAAACTAAACTTAAAACTATAGAAGGGATTGTTCCCGGTTTATTGGATTTGAATGAAGGATGTCGTTATGGGCCGCGTAGCGAGCGGGTACACACGCAAGAACAACTATCGGTCCGACCTGAATTCCAAGAGGTGTCAAATAGTCATTGGGTTGAAGCCTGTCCGGTCTGTACTGACGCATGAGTAACACAAATAATTTTTTACATTTGGATAATGTGAAAGTACATTTTCCCGTTCGTGGTGGAGTTTTTAGAAAAGCGATTGGGGCTTGTAAGGCAGTCGATGGAGTCAGTTTTTCTCTTCAAGAAGGACAGACATTAGGTTTGGTGGGGGAGTCCGGTTGCGGCAAATCTACACTCGCAAAAGCAATCGTACGACTGATCAAGCCGACAAGCGGAAAAATTACCTTCAGGGATTATCTTTCAGATGATAGCCAGCGAAAAAAGGACTTTTGCAAATCTGTACAAATGGTTTTTCAGGACCCTGCCGAGTCCCTTAATTCAAGAATGACAGTTGGCTCGATTCTTCGGGAACCATTGGACATTCATAATATCGGAACAAAACATGAAAGACCTGGGCAGGTAAAAGAACTACTGAAAAAAGTGGGTCTCCCAGAAAGTGCAGCCAAGAGATATCCCTTTGAGTTTTCTGGAGGACAGCGCCAGCGAATCGGAATTGCCCGTGCACTCGCATTGGAGCCCGATCTTCTTGTTTTGGATGAACCGGTTTCAGCCCTTGATGTATCTGTTCAAAGTCAGGTTCTGAATCTTTTGATGGAATTACAGCAGAGTCTCGGTTTGTCTTATTTATTTATTGCTCACGATTTGGCGGTGGTCCGACATGTATCCGATATAATCGCCGTAATGTATCTTGGAAAAGTTGTTGAAATGGGACCGGCTAAAGAAGTGTTTGAAAATCCTTTGCACGCTTACACTAAAGCTTTAATTTCAGCGATTCCTGTGCCCGATCCAAGCGTTCAAAGAGAAAAAATTATAATTCCGGGAGATATTCCTTCCCCTATTAATCCTCCTGATGGCTGTGCTTATGGGCATCGAACCTTGGCGACCAATTATGAAGAAAGTATTTTAAGACAACCTGAATGGTGCCAAATTACAGATGATCACTGGATTCTTAAATGTCCTTGTTGTATTAACGAATAAAAACTAACATATGGGTACATTGAAAAAAGTCTTGCGACGAATGAACAGGTATCTTTAATCAAATCAGCCCCTAAAATGCTTAATCCCGCAAATCGATTCCTTCTACTTATTCTAACTTTTGTGCTCACGATTTCTCTTCGAGCACAAAACCCTTCTGATATGCCTTTGAGGCAGGTTATTGAGCTTGCTCAAGATATGATCGGCAAAGGGGATTTTGCTGGAGCATCTCCAATGCTTGATGAATTAGAAATTCGCTTTGAGGATGAAAAAGATCCAGCAGTTGAAAAGATTCTTCAACAATTCGGCTTTGTAAGAGGTATTGGATATCTTCAGAGTTTTGCAAAGTCTGGGAATAAAGATTTTATAGTAAAAGCGGCTAGTGCATTTGCTTTCTTTGCTGAAAAGTTTCCAAACGATCCCAAAGCAGTAATGGCCATGCAAAAGAGAACAGATTGCCTTCGTTCTCTACAAGAGTGGAGACAAGCAGCTAGTGTAATCGAAGTTCTTCTAGATCCACAAAAGCCATATCGTAAACAAATTCTTAAAAGGAGTGAGCTTCTAAACCTGTATTACGGAAAGGCACAGTGTTATCATATTGAACAGGATTGGGTCAAAGGCGAGCCGGCTTTCCGCGAACTTCTCAAATTTGCAGATCTAGCAAAAGATGAGGATCGTTCTGCTTATGCAGTGTCCTGTCTTACGGAAATGTTTGTGCAGAACAAACGCATCGACGAAGTTTTTCCCCTGCTTCCACGTTTGTCTGGAGATACTCCGGCAAGATATGACCTGCGTTTGAATGTAAATTTAATGCAGGGTGCACAACAGTTGAAAGAAGTAGAGAGGCATTTAGAGGCATCCCTATTCTATTCTCTAACAATGACAACGGAAGAGATAATTACATATTACACAGAGCGGCAAAAAAGGCTTGAAGCAGAGAGAAATAGGCTTGAGCAGTTTATTAAACTTAGGGGACAAGGGATCCCCCAAAGAAGACTGGAAATTTTAAACGAAAAACTCAATGTCTTGGCCATGCAATTTACAAGTGCCCAAAGTCACCTTAAGTTGGCAAAAGGCACACCTTCATTCACAACCACATTAAGATGGCGCAAGGCTGATAATTTCCAAGCTACCAAAAGAGACTGGGAATCCTTCTGGGCCTTTTACTGGCTCTACAATGATTTCCCTGACCACGAAATGGTCGAAAACTTTTTATATGCTGCATTTGCTTCTGCAAATACTGTTAAATTTCGTGAAAAATCAATCGAGTTGGGGGAACTTTATCTGAAAAACAAGGCATGGAAAAAGTTTCGTCCAGATGTCACTTTTATCATGTCCAATGCATACAGGGAGCAGGCAGATTCACTCAGGAAATTAAGTAAAAGTTTACAATCAGCTGTATCCACCATTGACAAGGATAGAGCTGCCAAAGCTAAGGAACAATCAGAGCAATTTTATCAGAGGTTTTTTGCCCTTTGTGATGATTTTTTAAATGTTATGCCTGATCATAAATATGCCAAAGATTTTGTAAACATGATGGGTGCTGTTTATTTTAGTACAGGCAGGCATGTTGATTTAGTTGCTAAGTTTGCAGGTTATGAAAATAATGAAATGAATCCTGCAAAAGGTTTTGTTAATCGAGAGGATTTTCAGAACAGCCCCGGTATGGCAACTGCACATTACATGAGTGGACTTTCTTTGCTTGTTTTGGGGAAATTTGATGAAGCAAAACCTATGTTGGGTGCCGTGGTAGGTGTTAATGTCAACGGACTGCCCTTGGATGACGGTGCATTGGATACTTACGAAGCGGAAGAGGAGAATGAGCAATGAATAAATCCTTAGAATTTCTTTCAATACCATTATTAATAATTCTTTCCCTTTTTATTGCCTCATGTGGTGGCGAGGAGGAAGTTGATGTTGCATCTGACGAGTCAAAAACAACTGACGAAGTTCCCGGTGCGAATAATGAAGTTGATGTACCCCCGAAAGAAGATTCATCAGAATTACCTCCACCAGTTAAGGAAAAGAAAGTAATCCCTAACCCAAACGGTATATATTTACCGACAGGTGAGGAGAAAAATGGTAAAACCGTCTACGAGAATCAAGAAGGTTTTTCAATGTGGAATGATGGACAGAATTGGAAAATTACTGATAAATTGGGTGGCGGTAAAATTATTTCACTTGGTCAAGCAAACATAAACTCCAAATGGAAAAATGGTGCCAAAGCACGATTTTATCCAGATGAGGAATATGCAAAAGATGCTACCTTTCGTCTGGCAGTTGCATTTCAAGGTTCAGAGGACAACAAAAATGCAATCCGATTATTTGAGCAATTTGTACTAGATTATCCAGAAGATAAACTTGTTGCCGAAGTTTATCTTAGTCTCGGAGATCTTTCGATTAGTGATGTAGCACCTGATGAGCAACCAACATTTGAACAGATAACCAAAGCTCGTAAAAATTACGGGATGGTTCGTTCTAAGACTCAAGAAATCGGATTATTGTCAGACGCTACATTTAATGAGGGAGGGTTATTGGAAAGAGTTGCAGAGAATCCGGAAGGTTTGGTCAATTATTATTACAAGTTTGATAAAAATACTGACGAGGCTTTGCAAAAAAGCGAATTCACATCTGCAGAAATTAATGCATCCAAACCATTTGAAGATTATGATCTCAATGGAGACAAACAATTAGATTTTGGTGAATTATTTGATCTAGCTTCTTATGAGGTATATGGAGATTTAGAAAACCTTTATCGTGATTATAATGGTAAATTTAGCGAAATTGAAGGAGCTCGTGTTTCGCAAGCAACTGAAAAAATTGGCTTTGCTTGTGAAAAACTTGGCAGACCCTCGGAGATGCTTAAAATCTATTATAAGAATATCGAGAGCTTAGGAAATGATCCTAGTAGTGTAGGGGTAGATGGTATCTTAAAAAAGTACACTGAAAAGTACACCGAATATCAAACACTATACGCTTCAACCCTCGCTCTACTCGAAAAATTACAAAATCCAGACGAACAAGTTTCATTCACTTACATTAATCGTAAGGGCATTGAAGAGCAGCATCAGGGTTCCGTTCAAGAAATTTTAAATGATCGAAGAAAACTACTGCCTTTTCTCAATGCTGAATTCAAGGGACTTGAGCCCAAAATCTACAGTGAGGTAGCACGTCTAAAGGGAGCCATTTTTGTTAATCCCAATCATCAGAAGAAGTTCAAAACTTATCTCACTATGTATCAAAAATACTTGGAGAACTTTCCAAGTGATTTATCTCCAGAGAACGCATTTGCAAAGCTGTTGGAGAGTGCGAAATCATCAGGGCAGAAATCTTTAGAGCTGCGAATGAGGGCATCACTTGAATCAATTGGATCGAAAGTAGGAGGAGAGTATACAATCCAGCGCAATGACTTTCCCTCTGCGAGTCCAGGAGTGTTAGTCTGGATGGCCGAGAAAATGATTGCCCAGAATTCTCTCGATGATGCGATTGCAGCAATGGAGAGACTAATAGATGTTTATGGTGAATCTGGTGGTGAGTTTCTTTTCGACGCTAACTACATCTTAGGCCAAGCAAAAGAAAAAGAAAAAGATCATCAATCTGCGGCAAATTATTTTGACGCCGCTTTAACCAATTCCTCTTGGCATAAAAACGCTGATGATGCCAGGATGAGAAGAGGGAACTCATATTTTGAGGTAGCAAAGTCTACAAAGGATGAGACTGATTTTCAAAAAGCGACTTCATCATTTGAAGAAATCAGGGGAAATCCAGAAGCTACCCTTGAAAATAGAGCAGAAGCTTCGTTTATGATGGGAGAATGCAGGAAATCTTTGAGAGATTATGCTGGGGCTGCATTTCTCTATTTGGAGACAACACTTAACTTCCCTAGCTCATTGAAATGGGCTCCAAAATCATATGAACAAGCCATTAGGTGTTATGAGCAATCAGGGCAAGGAGCACAAGTCTCCAGTATAGAAAAGCAGTATGCTGATTGGCAAAGAAAGTTTTTGAATTAACATGCAACTTAGAATTTTTTCAGCCTTACTTCTTGCAATTGCTTCAGTTGGAGCTCAGCAAACCCCAGACTATTATAGTGTATACAAAGGTGAGGTTCCCGTTAAAGTATATTATGGCTTAAAGCCACAGCCAATGAGTTTGTTGGGGGTTGATCCCACCAAAGGAATTATCTACTGCAAGCAGGGAGAAGGTAGAGTTCAGTTAGAATTAAGAGGGTTAAAAAGACAAAATATTAAGGGCTTTGCCTTTGAATGGCCACAAAATGCTAGACAAGCCTTACTTAATCTTGCGAATGAGCAATACGACGAAAGGTTTCTGCAAGCAGTTCGCCCTGTAATTTACAAGTTACTTTTGTATCTGGAAATTCCTAATGAGTATTTTCCCATTCACGATGACTGCCTTAGTTATGTGCATGCTCTATTGGGAATGGAAAAGTTTGACGAGGCATTTTACATTCTTGCGAGAGCCAATCTTATAAAATTAGACGAATTTGGTTACAGAGAATTTTCGGAAGCATCCCTTGATCTTGCCGGAAAGTTAATAGCACAAAATTCCAAGTCTGCAAAAAATGCTCGAGCTTTGCTTCAGAAAGTCCAAATACGCGATGACAGTGCAGATCATGCGTCCTATTTGCGCTTGGCAAATTCTTTAAGGAATCAAGGTCTCTATAATGAAGCTATCTCCGAATATGCAAGGCTAGGTCCGATTGTTTCTAAATCTGCCAATAGCCCTTACAAAACAATTTTAGAGCTTTGGCCGATTTATTGTTACATTAAATTATATGAGTCATATTCAAAGTTTGCAGCTCGTGACAAAAGGTACGCAGCTGCTGCCGGAAAAATGTTTAATACAGCATTACAAACCCTAAAAAAAATCGACGAAAATCCACCCTCCAGGCAAACAAATGAATATTCCCTGTATAAATTAATAAGGTCGTTGATTAGGGTACAATATGCCAGGCAATATGAAGCCGCTAATAAACCGGAAATCTCATCTGATTATTACCGCCAATCAGTCCTCGAAGTAACTGAAGGAATTGTAAATGCAAGAGTGGGGCTAGAGTGGTTACCAGAGTCACTGGTTATGGCTGCGGAGGCATATGAAAATTTAGAACTTAACGATGCTGCCAGAAATGTATACCAGCAGGTTAAAATATTTTACAAGGCTACAAAATGGGAGAAAATCAGTGATGATAAACTCGCCAGCCTTCCAGCATCACCCGAATCCTAATATTGACCTTGGATCATTTTTAAGACTTTGTAACAACTATATTATAAATTTATGAAACCTAGAAACAACAGAATCTACTTCTTTCTTGCCATCCTTTTTACAATGTTGAGTCCCGATATGCTGGTTACGATTGCACAAGCTCAAACGAAGAGTTTCGGGGATCAGCTCATGGATTCTCTTGGGATTTTTATTGCACCTTTTGCGATCATGGTGCTTGGGGGCTTTACCTTAATTATTTATAACGGAATAGCCATCCGCAGAAAAGCCTTTATCAAGGATGATGTAGTACAGCCAATTCTGCAGGAGCTTCAAAACCTTAATATTGATGGTGCAAAAGCTCTGTGCGACCAGTATAAGCTACCAGTAACTGGAGTTCTCAAAGGTGGATTAGAAAGGATTCAAGATGACGAACTTGATATTGAATCCATTGAAAAGGGATTGGAAGAAGCGTCTGGACTTGAACTTGCCAAGCCATTTACCTGGATTAATCTTCTGAATACAATAGGTTCTATAGCACCCATGATTGGGCTCCTCGGTACAGTAACGGGTATGATCGGAGCATTTAATGTACTTACCGAGTCTGGGATGGGGGGTGAGTCCAGTAAGCAAATGGCAGGAAATATTGGTAGTGCTCTTTGGACTACTGCTGCCGGGCTGGTTGTGGCAATACCCACATTGATTGCATACTTTCTATACAAAACTAAGTTTGGTAATATTGTAGCCGCTGTTAATCAAGTGGCTGGAGAGATGGTTTTCACTTTAGTCAGAGCAGCACGGGGTGGATTTGATGGCGATGGTGATGCTGAGGAACAGCATTATGAAGAAGAGGGAATGGCTGAAGCCGTTCCTGCTCCAGAAATGCCACCACCTGCACAGTAATTAACTTCCCAGCTTCATTTAGTATTATCTAATACGGTTAATGAAAGGTTTTCAACCACCTGCATCAAACGATAGCCCGGATCTTACTCCGATGATTGATGTGGTCTTTCTACTCATTGTTTTTTTCATGGTAGTTGCTCAACGCATGTCGGAACAATACATAGAACTCTCAGCTTTGGCAGTAGCAGGAAATTCAAAGGTTGAGGAAAGCCCTCCTTCAAGAACTATTATCTCTATTGATGAAACTCCCGAGGGACAAAAAATTTACTGGGGTGAAGCATTGATAGAAATGAGTCAAATTGGTTGGTGTGTAAAAAAGAATCCAGAATGGAAGGTTTTTCTACGAGTACATCCAAAAGTTACCCATGCGGTGGTTCAGGACGCGATGAAAGAAATAGGAAATGCAGGCCAAGCAGACATTATTTTTGGAACATGGCAGACTGCAGGCTAAAATCATAAATATAAATATTATTTGAGTGCCTTAAAACAGATATTATCAGATGTAGATGAGGTTGATCTTACTCCCATGATCGATGTTACTTTTCTTTTGCTGATCTACTTCATGGTTACAACTATGTTGAAGCAACCTGAGGCCGAGCTCTCTATTCAATTACCTGGCAAACCTCAGAGTAGCGATATTACACCGATGGACATGCTAAAAGTAAGAATTGGTGATGAAGGAGAAGTTTATCTGAATGGTTCAGAAATAGAAGACGGCTTTGATTTGCTTATGCCGGACTTGGTTGCCAATCTTAAGACACAAAAAGGCATGAGGGACCAACTTATCAATAGTGGTGCAAAATCAAAAGAAGAAGCTGAACTGAAAGTTGAGATTGAGTCATCCGGTATTGCAGAGCATCAAGCTGCAGTCAGCGTTTTAAATGCTTGTTCATCTGCAGGGGTAAACAAAGTTACATTTTCGTTTCAGTAATTTTTAACTAACACCAGCATAAGATGTCTGAGATTGTTAAAAAATTCTTACATACACGGATGCGTGTAAGTGACTTGGAAAAAACGGTAAACTTTTACCAAAAAGTTTTTGGCTTGGAAGTCACTCGAAGGCATGAATCTCCGCGTGGTTCGCAGCTTGCATTTCTTGCCGTCCCAAATAGCGATGAAGAGATCGAACTGACTTATTTTCCAGGATCAGGCCCCGTTGAAGTTCAAGAAGACTTGATGCATCTCGCTTTTGAAGTGGAAGACATGAATGCTTTTGCAGAACATATCAAATCGGTTGGGTATGAGTTTAGTGACGGGCCGACTGAAAGTTCTTCGGGTTCAACTTTCGCCTTTGTGGATGCTCCGGAAGGCTATGAAGTGGAAGTTATTCAAAAACCCAAGTAGCCCAAACTGAATTTATAAGTGCATACCGTTTTTATCCTAATGGGAGTTTCCGGTTGTGGAAAAACCCTGATTGGAAAAAAGTTGGCGAAAGAGTTCGCGTACCAATTCATTGAGGGTGATGATTACCATTCTCTTGAGAATAAGAAGAAAATGGAATCAGGACTGGCCCTGGATGATAAAGACCGAGAGAGCTGGCTTGCTTCCTTGGAAGAATGTTTATCCGAGTTGGAAGAAAGCGTTGTTTTGTCATGTTCCGCACTCAAAAGGAAATATAGAAAAATTCTCAACGGAAATCCCTGTAATACAATTTTTATCCATTTAGATGTAACAAAGAATACACTGGAAGATAGACTGAATGTTCGAAAGGGTCATTTTTTCAATCCTGTACTTCTTCAGGACCAATTGAATGTTCTTGAAGGATTAGACCCTTCAGAGCATGGCTTTTCTGTAAATTCTGATCAAAATCCTGAAAAAATCATTGCGGATATCCTGAGTAAACTGAACGATAAAAAATATGAATTTCAAAACGCTTAAAAAGTTCTCATCCATATTCATAATAGTGCTATCAATATCTGTGGGAGGTTGTGTAGTAACCAAGCAAAGCGGTTCTAAAAAATCTATGGACTCAGAAATAATTCTTTTCGATGGCAAAAATTTGGATAATTGGCAACCAACAGACTTTGCGGGTAAAGGAGAAATCTTTATCGATAAAAATGGAAGTTTGGTTTTGGAGATGGGGGCTGAGCTTTCAGGACTACATTGGAAAGGTGAAGCTTTGCCCACTTCAAATTATGAGATATCCCTTCAGGCGAAGCGAACCATGGGAAGCGATTTCTTCTGCGGACTTACTTTCCCATATAAAGAGGCACATGCTACTTTAATCCTTGGAGGGTGGGGTGGGTCCTTAATCGGAATTTCTAGCCTAGATGATTTTGATGCCTCTGAAAATGAGACCGGAGATGCCTATATTTTTGAGGATAATCAGTGGTATGATGTAAGACTCAAGGTAACCGATTCAGAATTCACCGTATGGATCGATGGTAAGTCTGTGATTGACTGCGAGGTAGAGGGTAGAAGAGTGGGTATGCGTCCTGGAGAAATCGAAATGTCAGTGCCCTTGGGTGTCTGCACCTTTGCTACCACCGGTGTTTTAAAAAATATTAAGCTTCGAAAAATCTGAATCAGATTTTTCGAAATCAACTAGCTTTTCATTTCTTTTAACCGTAGCTGTCCGCATGCAGCATCGATGTCGTGGCCTTTTTCCATCCTCAATGTAACCCTAGGAGCCTTTTCCCTTTCAACCGTTTTGTAAAAAGCATTGATCTGCTCTTTATCCGGTCTTTCCCAGTCAAGTCCTTCCACTCGGTTATAGGGAATTAAGTTCACTTTGGCATTCAGTCTTTGAGCGTGTTCTGCAAGAAGCTCGGCCTGCTTTAGGTCATCATTCACGCCCTTGATTAAAATATATTCGAGCGTGATCATTTTTTTTCTCTGCTCAATGAATTTCTCGCAAGCTCCTAGGAGTTCGGCCATAGGATAGCGTTCGTTGATTGGCATAATTTTGCTTCGGGTCTCATCGTCTCCCCCATGTAAGGAAATCGCCAATCGTATTTGAGCTGGATAATTCGCTAGTTCCAATATTTTGGGTACGAGTCCACTGGTTGAAAGGGTAATATGCCTCGCTCCAATTCCAAGTCCCTGAGGGGATAGAATAGTGTCCAGTGCGGGGAGCAGCGCAGGGAGGTTGGCTAAGGGCTCACCCATGCCCATGAAGACTAAATTATCAATTCTTCTCCCGGCCTCATTTTTGGCCATTAAAAC
>JAYZJX010000067.1:0-12127 GCA_036164015.1 Verrucomicrobiota bacterium
GATACCGGTGAGATTATTGGGGCAACCAAGGCACCATTTCTAAAGGCAAAATTGGAGGAAGAATTTAACGAGGAACTTAGAAAAAAAGAGGGGAACTCTGGCGGCGATTTAACAAATGATGAAGCATTTTCGAAAGATGCATATCCGACCTCGGACAATACTTACGAAACGACATTTCAACCCACCGGTGCGAGCAGAGCTCCGGAAAACTTTGATATCGGTAGCTCCCTTGATAAATCTGGAGGATCAAGTAAGACAACTTGGATACTTGTATGCATAGTGATCATCTTACTCGTTATCATCGTAGCTCTACTTTGATTTTCAAAGATCTTTATTGTTGGATATGGGGCGAAGTGCAAGTTTGTCTGTTCAATGTGTGGACAGCCAAGACCTGTAAAAACTAATGGGTTTAAGTAGGCAGATTATCGAACCTGCCTAAGCTGTGAAATCAATCCTGTGAGAGATAAATGATTTGTGGGATTTCAAGGCCACCATTTCTGTAGGTATTGAAAATCTTTTCTACTGAAATGTGAAAGTGGAATCTCATGATTTTTACCCTCTGTATCCTGTATCTCAGCTTTTTTGAGAAATGCAGAGAACGCAACCAACTTGGCCTCCATTGTGTTCCCATTTTTACCCGTGAAAGTTCGAAATTCAGAATCATGCACAGGTGCCATCTGATCCAACTGGGCAAGTCTTGCTTGTTCTCTTTCCTCAGCTTCGATCTTTTTTTCCAGTTTAGATTGTATTCTTTCCTTTTTTCTTTGATCTATTTTTGACTGACGTTCTTTGAGCATCTCCTGATAGGGGGATTTTGGCATGTAGAGCATTTGCAATGTTTGCAAATCTTTTGGGTTTATTTGCTTTGCCTGTCGTTCATTAGGGCGGATTACCTTGCAACCTTTCGGTCCACAGGAAGAACGGGTATTTCCTGAATTCTGAAAATTTCGAACCAGGGGATTTCTTGGTTTGGTGTTTTGCTTGATGCTTGAGGTTGGAAGAGTCTGTGGACTTTTGGGGGAAATCTTAGGACTTGATGAAGAAGGTTTGAAACCCTCCGTTTGTGCATCGCTTAGGTATTGTAGAGGAATGGTGGAACCAAACATGAAACTTATGCTCAATCTTTGAGAATCCGGATAAAGAGAAGTATAGAGTGCCTTTTTATTTTCCAATGACTTAAGTGCAGCCAATTTCTTTTGGTTAAATAATGGGTCTTTATTTTGTTCGGGATTGTATCTTACTGATTTGGGGCATGGATACTTTTCGTAAAATTCTTTTCTCTCCAACAGAATAGAATTTATTAACTGGATTTCCGCCTTGAAAGAGTCAACTGCCTGTAAGACAAATGTGCAGGAAATGATTAGATAGGTGATTACAAATTTAGTTTTCATCTTTATCAGTTTTAAGTGGATTAAATCTATCGGATATGGACGGCAAAGATTTCTTTCTTTGGGTTGCCCGAACTAATTTCGCCTTTGATCCTTTTAGCGGCTTTGCCTTGTTCGCGAATTAAGACGACAAATTCTGTTGGATCCTTTCCTCCTTTGTTTGCGAAATGATTTACGCTCACACTGTAGCGTCCATGGACTTTTGAAGGAAAGTACAGATTCTCCACAGGTTTTCTGGTTCTTTGACTTCCTGCATTCATATCCACATCCAATTCACCTAGTTTACCTTTTCTATTCTTGTAAAAAATCTCTTCCCTATTTGGTGCGGTGCAGTGAAGGTCCAAATCATTATAATTATCCCAAATCAAAGATACAGTCAGATACCCTTGTTTGGCTCCTGCTTGTCGTAGACGAGTCATAAAGCCTCCAGATTTAAAAACTGAGAAATCGAGATTGTTCATCAGGTTAAATGGTTGGGTGTCAGATGGAGTTACAGGAGGTGTAATTTGGGAAACAGCCAGATTTATATCCATATCTGGGGCATGAATTTCCGAAATTGCTTTAGCCTGGAATGAAGAGGAAGTTTTCTTTGGTGTACTCGCTCTTTGTCTCATCATCAGCCTTACCACTTGTTCATTATTTTGTGTTTTTTTTCCGTCATTAATTGAACTTGTGAAATCAATTCCTTTCGCCTCTACAGTCTTATTGAACATTATATTCCAGAGGAAAATCATCGTTCCAAAAGTTAAAATGAGAGATAGAAAAAAACTAAGTGCCAGACGCTTACGCGTGACATTTAGATAAAAAAAACTCTGATCTATTTGCTTCATATTTATAAAACATCCCACAGTGGGTGTAAAAATGCAAATAAACTAAATAAATATTTATGACGACACTCTATTTCTAGCATATGTAAGCAGGGCGAAACGAAAAAATAGTACCCTACGAAAATAGTATTTCCGGAGTTGGAGAAGAATTTTTCGGATAATCGAATTTTGCGGAATGAATTTTTTCGTCGGCAATGTCATTCCATGAATCCACCTTGAATTTTAGTTCCAAGACTCCACTGGTGGGATGATTGTGGACTGGCAGATTCCATTCATAGTATGCCAATTCGGTAAAGCCTGGGTTATGTCCACAAAGCATCACTGAGTCGAATTTATCCGATATGGCTTTTATGATTGTAATCAGATCCTGGACCGAAGCGTGATAGAGTTGTCTTTGGTAATTGATTTGATTTTCGCGGAGGCCAATTTCTTGAGCAAATATTTGGGAAGTAGTAACGGCTCTGTTAGCAGTGCTTGAAAGAATAATCTTTGGTATAATCCCTCTTTTTCTTAATCTCGCTGCCATCAATGGGGCATTTTGTTCTCCTCTTTTATTGAGTGGTCGATCATGATCGTTTAGCGATGGATCCTTCCAGCTCGATTTTGCATGGCGGACTAGGAAGAGTATCTTTTCATTCATATGGATAAATTGATATTTAAACATTCCCTCCCGTTAAAAAAACATTATTTATCCTACTTTAGTAGATTTTATTCTTCTTCAAAAAATGTATTTCTGAATACCATGTACAGGTCTTTTAATATAAGCATTTTAATATTTTATTTAGGGTTTTTCATAGCTGGTTGTTCAGACCGTACCGAAGAAAAAACTGATACCACTTTGCAACGGGAGGAAAATAATCGTTCAGTTCTTGATTCAATTGGAGTGATTACTTCTAAATTTCATGAATTGAATGATTTGAGCGATAAGCAAGAAAAGGATAAGTCTTCTCGGGAAGAGAAAATCGATTTGGTCGGGCCGAAGAATACGATACTGCGGGAGTTTTTTGAGAGTGGTGAGTTAAAGGAAGAGATCGAGTACAAGAATGGCTTGAAACATGGAAAAAGAAAGAGATGGTATAAAGACGGCCAACTTTTTAAGGAAGGGGAAATGGTTGAGGATAAGTGGGATGGAAAGTATAGAGAATGGTACCCTGATGGTTCTCCAAAGTTGATCGGACATTACATGGAGGGAAAGCAAAATGGTGAATGGTTGTTTTTTGATAAAAATGGAGATGTGCTTCCGTCCATATTTTATGAAAATGGTCGGGAAGTTACCCGGGATTTGCCTAAGGTCTTTGCTGATTAAACCATAAGGAATCGATCTCAACACCATTTTCAAAAGTTCGACTTCTCAATACTGATCCATTGATGTCATAATCAATAAAGGTTCCGCTTCCGTCTACTACCTTTGAATCTTCGCACTTCCCGCCGTTAATGAGAAAAACCTCGATATTTACAAGGGTACCAATCTTGTTTTCGGCCTGGGCTTCAAGCGATCCATTTTCGTAGAATTCCTTCCATTCTCCATCCACTTCTCCATCGATGGTTTGCCCAATCAATAGAATTTTTCCATTGTCATGCCATTTCTGAAAAGATCCGTACATTTGATCATTTTTCCATTCAATTTCAGATTTCTTTTTACTGTTGGGATGCCATGCCATCCAAACTCCCTGTTTTTGTCCCTTTTTGAGATAGCCCAGTGTGGAAAGTGTACCATTTATTTCAGATTTCACCCAACCTGTGTAGGGTTCATCATATTTGTCCACAAAGAGCATAATCATTCCATACATTCTTTTTCGCTCAAGAGTCTCCAGACCAACAGCATCCTTGTAGGCTGATTTCATTACTGCAGGGTCCTTGAGGTCTGGGATTCCACAACTTGGAAGCATGAACAGTAAGAAAAAACCAAATGGATGATATTTGCTAAAATGCATTTTTAAAATTGAAGATAGTATCCGTCTAATCTCATTGCCAGCGTAACCAAAGAAAATTAAGGAGATACCAATGATTTTTATCAAAAATGTGTATCTGGCGTTTGGGCACAAAAAAATATTCGATGATATTTCTGAAACCATTGGTCCAAGGGATAGAATTGCCTTAGTCGGGTCTAATGGTTCTGGAAAAACCACTTTTCTACGAATGTTAATGGGCGAGGTTTTACCAAACGAAGGCGAAATGGAAAAGCCTGACTATGCGACTGTGGGATACTTGCCTCAGGATGGAATTTCGGCGAAAGGTTGTACGATGCGTGAAGAAGTCGCAAAGGCTTATTCAGGTATGCAATCCCTTCAGGAAAAACTCGACGATGCTGAGCAGAGGCTTGGGGAGATGGATCCGGAGGCAGAAGAATTTTATGATTTAATTGATTTAATGGGTGCATGGGAGGAGCAACTTTCCAGTTATGAACCTGAAAAGATGAATTCAAGAATCGAGAGGGTAATGACTGGTATGGGATTTACGGTTTCTGATTTGGATCGCCCCGTCGAAGAGTTTTCGGGTGGATGGCAAATGAGAATTGCACTTGGTAAACTTTTACTCCAAGCACCTTCCTTGTTAATCCTAGATGAACCGACGAACCATCTTGATGTGGTTTCACAGCATTGGCTAGAGCATTACCTGAAGAAATATCAGGGCTCCATCCTCATCATCTCTCATGACAGGGCTTTTTTAGAAAGTGTTACTGAAAGAACCATTGAGCTAAAAATGGGCAAGTTGAATAAGTACAAGGGTAACTATACTTTTTACATCGAAGAAAGTGCCGCAAGAATCGAGCGGCAACGAAAGGCCCATGTAAACCAGAAAAAAGAAATTCAGAAAGAAAAGGAATTTATCAACCGGTTTCGTTCAAATATTAAGAAGGCGGCGATGGTGCAAAGCAGAATAAAAGCTTTGGAAAAGATGGAAATTATCAAACCGGAAGCTGAAGAAAAGAAAATTTATTTTCGTTTCCCACCTTCTCCATCGGCCAGTCAGAAGGTGATCGAACTAAAAGAAGTTGGCAAGGCCTATGGTGAAAATAAGGTCTTTGATGGCCTTGATCTAAGAATCGACAAGGGTGACCGTATTGCGGTGGTGGGAGTCAATGGTGCGGGGAAATCTACCTTGGCAAGAATACTTGCGGGTGTGGAACCTTTTCAAGATGGGGAACGGGATGTCGGAATCAATACAGTGATTGGCTACTTTGCTCAGCATCAAGCGGAAGAACTGAATCCCAGTAACGAAGTTCTGGGGGAGGTTGAAGAGGTCTGCGAAAATTATCCTGATGCCAATCCAAGAGCAGCACTTGGGGCTTTGCTTTTCAGTGGCAATGATGTTTTCAAAAAGACATCCGTCTTGTCCGGAGGTGAGAGAAACCGTGTAGCCCTTGCAAAATTACTCATGAAGCCTTGTAATTTCTTGGTGATGGATGAGCCAACCAATCATTTGGACATAAGAAGTAAGGAAGTGCTTCAGGAAGCACTTAATCTCTTTGAGGGCACAGCGTTAATAGTAAGTCATGACCGTTCATTTCTTGATGGGGTCGTTACGAAAGTTCTTGAGATTTCAACCAACAAAGCCCGTATGCTAACCTGCAATGTTTCTGAGTATATGGAGAGACTGGAACTAGAAGATTAAAAATCGATATAATTTATGGCTAAACTTCATTTTTACTACTCGTCAATGAATGCGGGAAAGTCGACGACTCTCCTACAAGCTGATTACAATTACAGGGAAAGGGGGATGGAGACAATTTTGCTTACCGCAGCTTTGGATAACCGGGCGGGTAAGGGAGTGATCAAATCAAGGATTGGAATTCAGACGAAAGCTATTCCTTTTGATGATACAGACGATTTAGCTGAAATCATTACATCAAAGATGAAAACTGAAGAGATTGATTGTGTTTTGATCGATGAAGCCCAGTTTTTAAAGCGCGAACAAGTGGCACAGTTAGCTAGTCTTGTAGATTTGAAGAATATACCAGTTTTGGCCTATGGTCTAAGAACTGACTTTCTCGGTGAAACATTTGAAGGTAGTCAGTATTTGCTGGCCTGGGCAGATGAGATTCGCGAAATCAAGGCCATTTGTGATTGTGGAAAAAAAGCAATAATGAATGCCAGAAAAAATAAAAAAGGGCATATTGAAAGGGCTGGGGAACAAATAGAAATTGGTGGGAATGAACGATATATTTCGCTCTGCAGAAAATGCTATTTTGAAGGGATTTCCTATTGGTAAGGAAAAAAAATTCACTTCAAGAATTTAAGGACGAAAATTCCACCTATAAAAAGAATACCAAAGAGAAATGCCAGAAGGTTGAAATGTTTTTCTATTTGATCCTTCATGGGTACACCAAATTTTGCCAATAGAAAAGCAACCAGAAAAAAACGTGCAGAACGACTAACTGCAGAAGCCAAAAGAAACGGCAAGACTGCCATGCCAAGAACACCACTCGCAACGGTGAAGATTTTATAGGGAATGGGAGAAAATCCCGCCAAAAATACAAGAGGCCAACCCCATTCTTCATACCAAATACGAATGCGATCAAATTTTTCAGGAGTAAATCCTGGAATAAAATCATAAAACCAATTTGCAAGGGTATCCCACGCAAAAGCCCCAATCGCATAGCCCGCAAGTCCTCCAAGAACCGAGGCGATTGAGCATATTAATGCGAAGCGAAAAGCTTTTTTCATTTTGCCGAGGCAAAGAGGAATCAACAGTACATCCGGAGGAATGGGAAAAAAACTGGCTTCGGCAAAAGAGAGAAGAGCGAGCCAAAGTCCGGCAAGTTTTCTTTCAGCCAGAGAAAGCGTCCAGTAATAGATTCTGCGGAGTGGATTTGTGGAACTTGATTGTTGATTCATTGTCGCTCCCCGGAATAAACCGATTTTTTTAGCGTAGCCAAATATGGCAGCTGTCTGTACCTGCCTGCATAGTCCAAGCCATAACCAACCACAAATTCGTCTGGTATTTCAAAGCCAACCCAGTCGGCTTTGAATTTGTTTTTTCGTCTATCGGGTTTATCCAAAAAAACACAGGTATTAATGGAGAGTGGTTTTTGGGCTGCAATTTCTGTGCAGACTTTGCTCATAGTATTTCCTGTGTCCAGTATGTCATCCACAAGTAAGACATGTTTATTTTGTACATCGGATTTTAAGGAACTTAGAATTCTTGGTGCCGTTTCAGGGTTCGTTGAATCTCCATAACTTGAAACTCTCATACAGTCCAGTCGGAGAGGGATTTCCAGATTGCGGATAAGGTCAGCAGTAAAAACAATTGCTCCGTCAAGTAGAGTGATAAGTAAGATTTCATGCGAACGATCCTTGTAATATTGATCGATTTCACGAGCTATCTCAAGGTTGCGAGAATCGATTTGTTCTGCGTTTAGAAGAATACTTTCGATATCCGATTTCATGGAATTTTGGCAATTAATTGATTGATACTTGATTGAGCAGATGAGGCATAACCTCCACCAAACAGGTTAAAATGGTTAAGTTCGTGGTATAAGTTGTATAAAATTTTCCTCATCTCAAAACCAGCTGATAATGGGAATGTTTCCTGATATGACTGGTAAAATGAAGCAGTAAATCCGCCAAACATGTATGTGAAGGCAAGGTCAGTTTCACGATCCCCATAGTAGCTGGCAGGATCAAAAATAAAAGGTTTTCCATTTGTATCACAACTGGCGTTACCACCCCAGAGGTCTCCATGGAGCAGAGAGGGATATGGTGAATATCCGGTGAAGAAAAATTCCAGGTTTTGGAGCAGGGTTTCCATGGATGCAAAGGTTTGTCCTTTGCGATTAGCTAGATCAAATTGGTGACGCAAGCGATATTCACGGTAGAATTCAATCCATGTGCTGGTTTTTGTATTAGGCTGGTCGGTTGCACCAATGCAGTTGTCCTGATCCCATCCCCAAAATGGTTGTCTGATTTGATGAAGAGCGGCTAGTTTTCGACCCAATTCTTCACCCGTTTCAGAAGTTGGACGACCTTCTTCAATAAATTCAAGAATAAGAAAAGAATGTCCTTCCTTCTCTCCGAATCCTATGACCTTAGGAACATTTATTGTTTCTGTGCTCCCAATTTCTTCAAGGGCAAGTGCTTCGGATTTAAAAAAAGGGAGAAAAGATTTCGAATTTTTTTTGCAAAAAAAAATTCTTCCATCTTCTCCAAAAAGTTTCTGGCTTTGATTGATACAACCGCCCGAAAGGCTTGAAGATTTTTTTATCTTAAAAAAGGAATTAGTGGTCTCAGAAATCGTGGTTTCAATACTTTCGTCGAGAGTCTTCATGGGTAAAAAAGAATTCTTTACGAAGACTTATCACTCATGACTTTTTCGAGTAAATTTGAACATCCATTTTCCAAAAGATCCAAGACTTTCTCAAAACCTTCAGATCCTCCATAATAAGGATCAGGTACTTCCTGATCATCCGAATCCACATAATCACAAAAAGGCACAATTTTGAGCTTTGATTCAGAATCCGGTGCCATTTTGGTTAATTCAGAAAAATTAAAATTATCCATGGTTATCAACATATCAGCTTTTTCAAAATCTTGGGTTTCAGCCATTCTTGCTGATCCTGAGATGATTATATTTCTCTCTTCTGCAGCTTTTCTCATGCGTGCGTCTGGTGGGTTTCCATGATGTTGAGAAATCGTTCCGGCGGAATCACAAGTAATTTTTTCTTGAAGCCCCCGTTCATTCAGTAGTTTTCTGAAAGTTGCCTCAGCAGCTGGTGAGCGGCAAATATTTCCCCAACAAATGAATACTATATGCATTGTTTCTGAATGACAGGAGCGATGTAGAATTACAACGGATAAATTCTCGTTTTGCTATCCTTGACTTTTGCATACTTTACCTTTCAAAAGTAAGGCTTGAAACGGAAAATTGTTATTTTTGGATGTGGGTATGTTGGAGGCAAACTTGCAGACAAATGTCTAAAGTTGGGATGGGATGTCACCGCTCTAACCCGAAATGCAGGAACTGCAAAAATTCTTGAATCTAAAGGTGTGGAGACTATTACCGGACACCTTCAGAAACAGGATTGGTATACTCAAATCAATCCCGAGCAGGATTATATCGTTGATTGCGTAGGAGCTGCAGAGCCTTCAATTGAGGGATATGAACATTCCTATTTTTTGGGTATGCAATCAATAATTGAATGGATTGAAAAATATCAAGTTCACTGCAAGTCTATGCTTTTTACAAGTAGTACTTCTGTCTATCCGCAAGCGGACGGTGCCCTTATCGATGAAAATGCCGATCATTATGGCGTTTCAGAAAGAGGCCAGATTTTATTAAATTCTGAGAAGTTGTGCCTCGATGTGGATTCGTCAAGGGTGGAGAAATCTTTTATACTGAGATTTGCCGGATTATATGGACCCGAAAGGCACCTGCTTCTCAATCATGTTGAGGAAGGCAAAACCATCAAAGGATCGGGGCATCGAATTCTTAATCTTCTCCATCAGACTGATGCCGTAAGTTCAATTTTGACCTGTTTGCAGTCTTTCTCAGTGCCATCCAGTTCAATTTTTAATGTTTCAGACAACAAGTGTGCATCCAGGATGGAAATTGTTGAGTGGATGTCTAATCGTTTGGGACTAAAAAACCCTGGTTTTGACGGAAAGGATCGTCCTGGATTACCAAATCGGATGATTGACAGTCGTAAAATTCAAAATGAGCTGAATTGGAAACCTAAATATGCAAGTTTTGAGCAGGGTTATGAAGATTTACTTGCCACGCGTTGATCCATTTTATTCTATGATAATCCATGGTAGGCGTAGGAAAATTACTCAAACAAGCACAGAAAATGCAGCAGAAAATGGAGGAAGCACAGGCTTCCCTAGCTGAAGAAATTCTTGAGATTTCAGGTGGAGGCGGTGCGGTTTCCATCAAGATCTCTGGCATGGGTGAATTTAAAGATTTAAAGTTGGATCCTGATTTTTTGAAAGAAGACCCCGATTTCGTAAGTGAAGCAATTCTTCAAGCGATTGTTGATGCATCAGAGCAGGCAAAGAAGAAAAACGATGACGCGATGAGTGGGCTTACTGGAGGCATGCAAATGCCTGGTTTATTCTGAGTTAAGAATCTCGCTCTTGAATGAACCTTACGAGCGACTGGTTCAAAGCTTAAAAGCTTTGCCAGGTTTGGGCTACCGATCAGCCGAAAAAATTGCCCTTTATCTACTTGTAGAAAAGCCTCTCCGTGCTCAGGAATTAATCCAAAGGCTTGATCTTGCGATTGACAAGTTGCACGCTTGTTCAAGTTGTGGTAACTTAACAGATTCAGATGAATGCCACATTTGTGCATCCGACGAGAGAGAGAACGAGAGAATTTGTATCGTTGAAAGCGTGACCGATCTTTTCGCTATGGAAAAAGCGGGAGTTTTTTACGGGAAGTATCATATTCTAATGGGCAAATTGTCCCCTGTTAAAGGTATCGGACCGGAGCAATTAAACCTAGAAAGTTTACGAAAAAGGTTGGATAAAGGTGATGTGAAAGAAGTAATTTTAGCTTTAAGCAATGACTTAGAAGGAGAAGCTACTTGTCATTATTTAAATAATGAAATCATCACTCAAAATGAGATTAAAGTTACCCGGATCGGCTTTGGTTTACCGAGCGGTGGAGACATAACATATGCAGACCAGCAAACACTTTCAAATGCTCTGCAAGGAAGAAAGATTTTGGATCAATAAAAGCCTTGTTTTTCGTTGATTATAAACACACCTGATCCATGGTAACCACTCGTCGGTTGCATAATTAAAGTATTGATTGACTATTGGATTTGACCCATCCCAAAATAACCAATTTTGGGTACTTTCCGACCATAGGTATTGATTTGAGAATATTGTGGGGGATACCCAAATCCATCCAAAGGTTTGGTGCGAGAACCAAATATTAACAATGCTGTCAATGATTCGATATATCCAACCAAAATCGATATGGTATGCTCAACCTCCTTTCTTTTGCAAAAGACATACCAGATATATTATTGAATCTGAGTCCTCGAAGAAAAGAAAAGACTTTGCAAATCCTTTTTTTCAATCATGGTTAGGGTATGGGTAAGTGGGAATTTGCTGGATTATTGTATTTATTTGGGAGTTTGGTGGTGTCAGCTAAACTCACTGATTTGGCTGAGACACCCGATTGGAAAAGGTTGGATAGGTTCCAGAAAACAATCACCAAGCAACAATTCATAACTAAATTGAATGAAGTGTATTGCCCGCGAGAGTCTTGGTGGTCGCCTTGGATTAAGATCGAAGAAGATAGAGCACGAATATGTAAAATAGCCGGTTCAGATGAGTGGTATGACTTACATTTTTCAGAATCCAATAAGTCCGCCGAAAAATTTCCTAAATCTTTTCAAATTTCAGGTTCTAAAATACTTCTTGATCCGGGACATATTGGTGGTGAGTTTTCAGAAATGGAAGGGAGGCATTTTGCGATTGGTGATGATGAACCGGTAAAGGAGGGGGACCTTGCTTTGTCCGTGGCTTTATTGGTTAAGACAGAGCTTGAAATAAAAGGAGCGGTAGTTGAATTAACTAGGGAAGAAAATCAACCAGTTTCAAGATCACGTCCTAAAGATTTTGATGATCTTGCTAGGACTTGGTTTAATAAAATGGAGTGGCTCCAAAAACTTCCAGAAGAAGAAAAAAGTAAGAGGATAAAAAAACGTAAGGAACTCTATTTCTATCGAGTGAGTGAAATCATGGCTCGTAGTCAGATTGTCAAAAAAATGAAGCCTGACTTAGTTCTTTGCATTCATTTAAATGCAGCACCTTGGCCTGATCTAGATGAGAGGTCACTGGTTTCACGGAATGATTATCATGTTCTTGTCAATGGATGCTACATGGGCGGTGAGATCGCTTACGACAACCAACGTTTTGAAATGATCTGGCGACTTGTTAACCGTTGGGATGTGAGGGAAAGATT
>JAYZJX010000068.1:0-16666 GCA_036164015.1 Verrucomicrobiota bacterium
CACCCATTGGTTCAACACAAACTCACCCTGATGAGAAGAAAGGAAACCCCAAGTTCCTCTTTTCGTCAGTTACTCTCGGAGATTTCCATGCTCCTGGCTTATGAAGTTACCCGTGATCTTCCTTTACAGGAAGTTTCACTGGAAACTCCTGTTTGTCGAACCAAAGCCCCACAACTATCGGGTAAGAAACTGGCCCTCGTTTCGATCATGCGTGCGGGTAATGGTCTGCTCGATGGTATCCTCGAATTAATACCGGCTGCTCGGGTTGGGTTTGTTGGACTATATCGGGATGAGGAGACGCTCGAACCTGTCGAGTATTATTGCAAGGTACCCGATCAGTTGGAGGACCGACTGGTTATTGCGGTCGATCCCATGCTGGCTACCGGTAATTCTTCTGTCGCTGCCATTACCCGGCTAAAGGAAGCGGGAGCCAAGGATATTCGTTTACTTTGTTTATTGGCGGCACCTGAAGGCGTTGCCTGCATGAAGGAGGCTCATCCGGATGTGCAGGTCTTCACCGCTTCCCTCGACGAGCGTCTCAATGAAAACGGATACATTGTACCCGGCTTGGGAGATGCAGGCGACCGTATGTTCGGTACAGTCTAATGCGAACATTATTAATTTAGTTGCCTGGACCGCGTCCTTTGAATGTCAACTCGGCGACGCCGGATTTGTCAAGTTCGCCAAGACCGGCAGCGACCATCTTCTCGTATTGTGCGAGGGTAGCCTTTGCAAGCGGTACCTGGATACCGGCTTCCTCAGCCACAGCGATGGCAATGCCTGAATCTTTGGCGGCATGCTCGGCGGAGAAATAGCACTCATGGTCACGACCAAGCATATCCTCGGCATCGGTTTCCAATACACGGGAATTCGCACCGGTCTGGGAAAAGATTTCGCAGAGCATTTCAAGGTCGAGTCCGAGAGCATCCCCGATACCCAATCCTTCAGCAAGGGCGGCAGTGTTAATGTTCATGACCATATTGACAAGAGCCTTCACCTGAGCAGCACGGCCGGCTTCGCCCACGAAGCGCAGATTTATACTGAGATCGTCGAGTAGATCCTTTACGCTTTCAAACACTTCCTGCTTGCCTCCAATCATGAGATATAGAGTGCCTTCCCGTGCCTGAGTTATACTGGATGCCATGCAGCCCTCGAGAGTGGTGGATCCGTTTTCCGCGGCTGCATTTTCTAACCTGACATGCATAGCTGGGGAGAGAGTAGCACAGTTGATAAAGAGGGTACCGGATGCATTCTGAAAAAGATTATCATCGGAACCGAAGAAAATGGATTCCATGGCGGCATCGTTGGTGACCACGGTAAGTACGATATCGGACTGAGCAGTAACTTCTGCGAGTGTAGCTGCATGTGCACACCCCAATTCCTGAGCAAGGGAACTAGCCACATCTTTGTTTACATCATTTACGCAACTGATTGAGTATCCCTTGTCCTTGAGGTTTCGGGCCATATTGGCACCCATGCGTCCAACGCCGACAAATCCGATTCGTTTCTCTTTAGAGTTCATAGTGAGGAGTAATTATTATTTAGGGTTTTTTAAGAATAAAGACTTTACCTTTGATGAATGGCATGCTGAATTTGTCCAACCTATTTTTGAGGATCCAAGGATTCTTTTATACGCCAGCCCCTTTTTAACCCTAACTCAAAACAATCAAAATATAGAGAAATTATGTCTAAAATCGTACCTCTTATTAGCTCAGGAACAGCCGGTCCTAACGGTGTTCTTCATCTCCCACGCCTTTGGCAAAAAGTTTCTTTGGAAGCCGCCGGCAAGATTGCTGACGGATACCCAGGTATTGGGGCAGGATATGACTCCATGGTAATTGATGCTCTTGGATTGAATGCAGAAGCTGTCCGTTCCTTCATCACTGAATCCAAGCCAACTTATCCGCAGTTCGAGGCGTGGATTGCCGAGCAACCAGGAGTAAAATTGGATGCTGATACCATCAAGAGTCTAAATGATTCAATTACTGGATATATCCATGACGATTCGACTCGTCAGGGAATTCTTTCAGCAAATGGATTAGCTGACGGTGATCCTAGGGATGCAATCAATCTCAACAATTTGGATGATTGGTTGGAATTCCACGCTGCTGAAATTGCGTAAGAAAATAAAAATATAAAATTTTCGGGAAAGCCGGTCGATTCGACCGGCTTTCTTCTTTGGAGTAATATCCCGAGAGTTGTACTGGAGGATTGAGAACTTGCAAGGTTGTAACCCTTAAAATAAAGATATTTTCATGGACGAAATCATTATTAATACCCAGGGAGAAAACTTGGACTACACCTTTCACGATCCGGGCAAAAAGTCCCGAGATATTCTGATTATTGGGCATGGGGTAACTGGAAACAAGGATCGTCCTTTCGTTGTAGCTCTTGCTGAAGCAGTGGCTTCCGAAGGTATGGCAGTATTACGTTTTTCCTTCTCAGGAAATGGAAAGTCCGGCGGCGATTTTCGTGATTGTACCATTTCCAAAGAGGTGGAAGATCTAAAGGCAGTAGTTACTGCTGCGGTAAATAATGGATATCGTGTAACCTATGCGGGACACAGTATGGGTGGAGCCGTTGGAGTATTGGCAGCTTCAAAAGACGAAAGAATCAGGAATTTGATCTCCCTTGCCGGAATGGTAAATACCAAAAACTTTTATGATCGTGAATTCGGGGAGGAAAAGCCAGATGAGGGATGCATGTGGGAAGAGCCCAGTTGTCCTCTTTCTTCAACCTACAAAAATGACATGTACACGATCGGATCAGTGACCGCCATGGCATCAGAAGTGAAAGTGCCTTGGCTATTGATCCACGGTGACGCTGATGATGTTGTGCCTATCGAAGATTCACGGGAAATTTTTGCACATGCAAACGAACCGAAAAAAATCATTGAGATTCCTGGTGCCAATCATGTTTTTTCCGAAGGTGGATTGGGTCCAATGAGTGAATCTGTGATTGACTGGATTGGGGAAATTCTTCGGGAATCCTAAGATCTACAATCCTGTTTGCTAAGTGGTCTTCGTAAAATCCACATAAGTTATGGATGAGTTGGATGTAATCTTGATTGGGAGTGGAGTGATGTCGGCAAACCTTGGTGCATTGCTTAAGCAATTGGATGCCAGCCTCAGGATTGAACTTTATGAGGTAACCAAGGAACTTTCACAGGAAAGCTCCAACGGGTGGAATAATGCAGGGACCGGACATGCGGGTATTTGCGAAGTTGCTTACACTCCGGACCGAGGAGAAGATGGTGAAATCAAGGTAGGCAAGGCAATCGAAATTTTTGAGGAGTTTGAGCAGACAAAGCAATTCTGGGCTTATGCCGTAAGAGAAGGAATGATTGATAAGCCAGCAGAGTTTATAAATCAGGTTCCCCATATCAGTTTTGTTTACGGGCAAGAGCAGGTCGATTTTCTGCGTTCCCGATATAAAGGTATGAGTGATCATCCCTTTTTTGAAACCATGCAATATTCGGAAGATCCTGAGCAGATTCGAAAATGGGCACCTTTACTAATCGAAGGTCGAGAAGATCAAGCTGTAGCTGCAACCTACATGGAAGCCGGTACGGATGTAAATTTTGGTGAAGTTTCCCGGAAACTGATCCATTGGTTGGGTGAGCAGGATGGATGTTCATTTCATGTAGAGACCCGGGTAACCGATCTTAACCGTTTGGATAATGGATGGGAGGTTACAATTAAAAACCTTGTAGATGGAACGATCCAAAAAAAATGGGCAAAGTTTATATTTATTGGAGCCGGTGGTGGATCTTTACCACTCTTGCAAAAAGCAGGGGTAGACGAGATTCGTGGATATGGCGGTTTTCCGATTGGTGGACAATGGTTAATTTGTGAGAAGCAAGAGATTGTGGAACAACATCATGCAAAGGTCTATGGCTTGTCTCCTGGAGCAGCACCAACCATGGCCGTACCTCATTTAGACAGCCGTGTATTGGAGGGAAATAAGGCTCTGCTTTTTGGTCCCTATGCAGCCTGGACAACCAAGTTTCTTCATAAAGGTGGAAGTTTACTCGATCTTCCCGGTTCCATTAAGTTTCACAATTTACTTACCCTTCTTAAGGTGGGAATTAGTAATCTTCCGCTCGTTGGATACTTGATTCAACAAGGTCTACAGAGTATGAACACCCGATTAAAAGAGCTGCGCAATTTTTACCCTGAAGCGAAGGCAGAGGATTGGAAATTGATTGATGCTGGAATACGGGTTCAGGCAATAAAGAAGGAAGATGGTGATGCCGGGATTGTTCACTTTGGGACGGAAGTGGTAACTAGCAAGGACAAGACGGTTTCAGCTCTTCTTGGGGCATCTCCCGGAGCCTCCGTATGTGTGAATATAGTCTTGGAGGTGGCTGAGCAATGTTTTGGTGACTTATTTTCGAAGAAGGAAGTCCAGCAAAAGCTTTTGGAAATGATTCCCACATATGGAAAGAATTATGGATCGAGCATCGATGCTACTCAAATTGAGGAATATAAAAAATTGAGTCAATCTGCTGAGTCGACATTAAAACTAATTGTCTAGCACTATTCATAAGACCACTTCAGAATCCAGGGGTCATGGAAAGTTTGCTGGGCTTGCTTAAGCTTTGCTTTGTATAGTTCGAGCTTGTCTGCAAATTTTGGTTTTCCTGCCAGGTTGTTTGCTTCTTCGGGATCTTCATCAATTTTAAAGAATTCAAACTCAGGTCGGTGGATGTATTGGCGGACGGATTTCTTTCCGTAGGGTGCAGAGAGGGATTTTTGATACTGTGCCTGAAAACTACTGGCAGCCCAAAGGTCGGAAGCAAAAGGGTAAGGTAGTGGGTGAGCTATGTTCCAAATGAGTTTGAATTCTTGATCACGAAAAACTCGCATAGGGTAGTACATTTGAATTTCGTGGAATGTGTGCGATGCGAAAATGCTTTCCCAATGAGTGGCATTTTCTTGACCAAGAACGGACAACCATGATTTGCCGTGGTAAGAGGATAGCTTACCAGTAACTCCACGGTTGTCCTTTGGGGCTTTTGTTTTGGGTAGAGGGAAGGAACTTTTGGGGTCTTCCCAACCAATTGGTCGATTATGCTTCGCATCTAAGGCTCCGGCAAAATCGAGAAGTGTGGGAGTAATATCGATGTGGCTGATAAGTGCCGAACTACGAACCCCTCTTTTTTTCTCGTATGGATTACGAACTACAAAAGGTACCCGAAGCCCCCCTTCATAAACGGTGGTTTTGCCACCCGCGAATGCCATCCCATGGTCGGAAGTAAAAACGATCATGGTCTTTTCGTATAGATCTGCTTCCTTTAGGATTTTAACCAACCGAGCAACGCCCTGATCGATTCTGGAAACACTTTGGTAATACTGAGCAAGTTCTTCGCGGGTCTCGGATGTGTCAGGCAGAAAACTGGGGATGGGCACATCTTTGGGGTCGTATAAGACTTCCTCCACTCCATCATGTGATTTACGATTTGGTTTGTTGCCAAAGAGGTCGGGTTTGAGCTTATTCTTAGAGGTCATATCCCTGCCTCCACCGCGATGTGGATCGGAAGTGGCAAAATAAAGAAAGAAGGGTTGGTCATTCTTCTCCGTGATAAATGCTTTTGTCGCTTCCGCCATTTGTACAGCATTCCGGGGATTCCCTTTGAGGTAAGTTTCGAAACGAAATACCTCCTCGGGAGAAACATGATACTTACCAATATGTCCAGTACGGTAACCAGCTTTGGTTAGGTTTCTTGGCAAAGAAAGTTCGATGACATTAAAGTAGCTGGAAAATTTATGGAAGGAGTGTTGGTGACCATATTGTCCGTTGGCATGGTTGTGAAGTCCGCTCATCACCACGGAACGGCTGGCGGAGCAACTGGCAGTGGTGGCAAAGGCGTTTTGAAAAACCGTACCATCTTTCGCGAGGGCATCAATAGCAGGCGTCTTAGCAATGCTGTCGCCGTAGCAACCGAGGGTCGGAGATTCATCGTCTGTGATAAAAAAAATGATATTTTTTTCAGCTCCAAAACAGCTAAAAGAAATAAGCGAAAAAAGGATAATAATCTTTGAAAACGATGTATACATAGAGGTCAGAATCGAAGAATAAGACTTTCGAGTCAATCGATCTAAAAGAGTTGTTTAAAATATTCTGGCTCGACCCGAGTTAAAATTATGGACATTAAAATTTTTCATGTCTGATAAAAAATGTCGTTGGGGAATACTTGGTTCCGCAGGGATTGCCCAAAAAAATTGGCAATCGATCCATCATGCTGAAAATGCTGAGCTTGTTGCAGTTGCCAGTCGGGATGTTGCGAAGTCCCAGGATTTTATTAACCGTTGTAGTGCACAGGTTCCTCATATCGATAAACCTATGGCTTTGGGGAGTTATGAAGAACTCCTTTCGCGGGATGATATCGACGCAATTTACCTGCCTTTACCGACTGGGTTGCGTCCTGAATGGGCGTTGAAGGTTGCGAAAGCCGGAAAGCATCTGCTCTGCGAAAAACCATGTGGAACGAGCCTTAAGCAGGTACAGGATATTGTGGCAGCCTGTGACAGGGCAGGTGTACAGTTCATGGACGGAGTTATGTTTATGCACAGCGAGCGGTTGAAGAGGGTAAGGGCAGTCATTGATGATGGTGCTACCATAGGCAAGTTGCGCCGCATTAATACTCAGTTCAGCTTTTGTGCACCTGATGAGTTTCTTACGGAAAACATTAGAATGCATAGCGATCTTGAGCCGCATGGCTGTCTTGGGGATTTGGGGTGGTATACGATCCGGTTTATCCTTTGGGTGATGCAGTATGCGACTCCCAGAGCAGTAACGGGGCGTCTTTTGAATTCATCTGGAAGGTCCGATAGTCCGTGTCCGGTTCCCACAGAATTTACCGGACAATTGTTTTTTGAAGATGTTTCGGCTTCTTTTTATTGTTCTTTTCTCACCGAGCATCAACAACTCGCTCATGTTAGCGGCAGTAAAGGTAATCTGAGAATTGATGACTTTGTCTTGCCTTTTTTTGGTAACCGCTTGCAGTTTCAGTCATCCAATGCAGTTTTTGACTGCGACATTTGTGATTTCCGAATGGAACGTAGAGAGCAGACCCATCAAGTGGAGGAGTATGCGAGCAGTCATCCTAGTGCCCAGGAAACTAACTTGTTCCGGAACTTTTCCAAGCTCGTGCTTGAAGGCACACCTGATCCTCATTGGCCTAAGATTACCCTGCTTACGCAGAAGATCATGATGGCTTGTATGGAGTCTGCTGAAAACGGAAGCCAGGAAATCAAAATTAATTGATTATCCTCATGAGGAAGTCCACCCACCATCCACCGAGAGCATTGCACCTGTTACATAACTCGACGCTTCAGAAGCCAGAAAGATAGCGGCTCCTTGAATCTCTTTGAGTTCTCCCCATCTCTTCAAGGCGGTTGCACCAACAATAAATTTCATGCCGTCCTCCGTGTTGGCTATTTCCTCATTCATCGGAGTAAGGAAAGGACCTGGGCAAATCGCATTGACGGTGATTCCTGTTCCGGCAAGTTCTGAACTAAGAGCTCTGGTAAGTTGAGTGACTGCCCCTTTGCTGGCGGTGTAGGGAGTACGATTAGGACTACCGACCAGACCAAGGGCACTGGATAAGTTGATGATTCTACCTTTACCATTCCTTTTCATTTGTGGAATCACTGCTTTGCAACAAAGCCAAACCGCATCGACATTGATTTTCTGCACCTCTTTAAAATCATCGTACGAAAGTTCTTCAATGGGGCCCCTTCGATTGATACCCGCATTATTAATAAGAATGTCAATTGTTCCAAAATCCTGGTTCGCTTGTGCGATTAATTCTTCAACATTCTGCTCCTCAGAAACATCATATTCATATCCTTCTGCCTTAATCTTAAAAGTGTTTGTGAGTCGGGATGCCACGGCACTGACCTCTGAATGATTACGACTTACGAGAGCAAGGTTCGCTCCTGCAGATGCCAGTCCTTCCCCAATTGCCTTCCCGAGACCTTTGGAGCCACCCGTCAATAGAACTGTTTTGTTTGTGAGATCAAACTGTTGGATTCCAGTTTTCATTTAAGCATTAAATTCAGTTAAACCTTACCAGTGATTACAGGTCCAAGTGGGCAGGAAATAGCTGCTGCCAGCCCACGAAGAATCTGGTATTCGATATCCGTGATCTCTCCATCATGTTCAGCCGTGGTCATACATGCTGTGAGAAAGTTTCTTTTCTCGGATGCACTGAGTTTCTGGATTCTTGGCAAAGCTTTTTCCAATGCCGCAATATCGCAATCTGAGATCGGTGGCAGAGAAATTGGATTTAGTGGAGCGAGTGATTTGATTCCTTTCTCGTAAGATTGTTTTACCTGATCGATCTTCCCCCCATAATGGGCTAGGGCACCGAGAAAGCATACACATTCAGCAAGGTTTTGAAGAATCTTGGATGATCCGTGAGGATTATGATTTCTTCTTAAATTTAGGTTGTGGAAAATGACTTTTTCCATACTCCATTCGAACAGATCAATTTGTTGATCCATGGCAATTAGCCCGTCAAGGACTTCAGAAAAATCCTGCAATTGACGAGGGGATAATTCATGCAGGGCAGATGCACATTCTTCAACCAATGCAAATTTTTCAAAACTTGAAAGTGAAGAGGTGTGAGAATGAATCTTATGAGTTAATTTATCTGTTTCCTTTTCCAAGCGGGTTTGTATAAGTCCTATTTGCTGGTCTCGGACGGTAGAATTTGAAGAGTCCAAAATCAGAGCAAAAATCACACATCGCCCTCCAAAGGGTTCACGACTTAACTCAAGCAGTTGCGACGGAATGTTTGCAAGGAGTGATTGGGCATACTGAATATTTTCTGAGCTTGGTCCTTCAAAAGCTTGCTGGAAATTGGATTGAGCATCCGGTGGTATGGAGTCAAATGTTTCTCCGGCAAAGCCCGAAGTTTGTTCCGATACGAGATCTACATTCTCTGAAATCTCGTCCGTATTTGGAAAGGATGAGTCCCAATTTGGTTCGATTTTCTTTATTCTTTTTTCGAGCGGAGGATGGGTCGCGAAAATACTGCTCAGAGCTGATCCGAAAAACATGTGCGAGAAGTCACTAGCACTTGCCGTTTTCAACTTGGAACCAACGGAATAGCCGCCAATTCTTTTGAGGGCACCACTGATTCCTTCGGGGTTGCGGGTAAACTGAACCGCGGAAGCATCAGCAAGGAATTCACGTTGCCTACTAACGGCTGCTCGAATCAAGGAACCGAAGAACCCTCCAATAAGACCGAGGACGAAAAGCAAAACACCGAGTGCAAGAATTGCCAGTGTGCTGTTGTCTTTTTTTCTTCTCCTTCCTCCTCCGGAAAATGCAGCGAAGCGCATGAGTACTTCACCAATTCTGGACAGGCATACAATACCAAATATCAGTCCGGTGAGTTTGATGTTCAAACGCATATCTCCGTTAAGTATATGACTAAATTCATGAGCCACCACCCCCTGAAGTTGTTCGCGATTCAATTTTTCAGCACATCCACGCGTAATGCCAACCACTGCGTCGTTGGGAGAGTAACCTGCGGCAAATGCATTGATTCCCTTTTCTTCCATCAAGTAGATCGGAGGGACGGGAGTACCCGATGCGATTGCCATTTCTTCTACAATATTATGTATCCTCCGTTCCTGAGGATCATTGGTATTGGAGCAGATTAACTTTCCGCCGAGTGATTCAGCCACGACGGAACCGCCCGAGGAGAGGGAAGCAATCCTACCAAGACTTGCCAGCGCAACCACTCCCAAGGTGCCTGCACCCGTTACCCAGAAAAGATTCCAGCTGGGCTCAGTCAAGTAGCTGAGTACAAAAAATGCAGTTAGAGCAATGCCAATTACGGCCAAGCAAAAAAGAAGGATCAGCCATTTTGACCGTTTACGGGCCTGATCCTGTTCCGCAAAAAAATCCACCTTGAGGGGTAGGGGAGCTTTACCAGATTGGACTAAAACTGTACTTTGGGAGCTTCCTTGATTTTCTCGCTCTCGAATTCAAGCAATGTGGCGTCCTGTCCATGTCCAAACATTCCTGCAAAGATCACTGGAGGAAAGGTTTGTTTGTAAGTATTGTAAGCAGTGACGGCGTCATTGAAAGCCTGACGAGAGAAAGCCACCTTATTTTCCGTACTGCTCAATTCCTCCTGTAGATTGGCCATATTTTGATTGGCTTTTAGATCCGGGTAACTTTCCGAAAGGGCAAAGATGCGGCCCAGGGCTCCACCGAGCAGGCCTTCAGCTCCAGCAAGTCCAGCAATGGCCGATGCATCACCCGGGTTTTGGGAGGCTGCTTGCAGACTACTTTGAGCCTGATTTCTTGCCTGAATAACGGCTTCCAATGTTTCCTTTTCATGAGCCATGTATCCCTTCACGGTTTCAATCAGATTTGGAATGAGGTCATATCTTCTCTGCAATTGAACTTCGATCTGTGAGAAGGCGTTTTCAAAACGATTTTTAAAGGTCACCAACTTGTTGTAAATTCCTACAATGACGAAAAGAACAATCAAGCCGATGACGGCCAGCACAATAAGGGTTATAACAGTGGAATTCATAGATAGGTGAAGTTTGGGAAGAATAAATGAGTGATGATCAAATCTCTAGCAAAGTTGAACAGATTTGGTCAACCCGAGTTTTGAAAATTAATCCTTAAAACGGCTCCATTTTCCATTGATCGAATTCTTTGGTAATGAATATTCTCAAGTTAATGAATATTTTAAGAATTTTTTCATTCACCGTATTATACCTGCTCTTTTTAGGAATAGGAATCAGTGCGACCAAGCCAAATGTTATTCTTGTATACACAGATGATCAGGGAAGCGTCGATGCTGGTTGCTACGGGTCTAGCGACTTACATACGCCAACCATCGATCGAATTGCGGAGACGGGAATATGTTTTACGAATATGTATGCACCCTCTGCAATATGCTCAGCATCGAGGGCCGGATTGTTGACGGGGAGAATTCCTGCTCGGGCGGGTGTACCAGCCAATGTAAGTTCAACAAAGGGGAAACCGGGTATGCCCAGTTCGGAAATTACCATTGCTGAACTTCTCAAATCGAATGGTTATAAAACTGGGCATATTGGCAAGTGGCACATTGGGTATACTCCTGATACCATGCCAAATGGACAGGGTTTCGATTATTCATTTGGACACATGGGAGGATGCATAGATAATTACAGTCATTTTTTCTACTGGGCGGGTCCCAATCGGCATGATCTATGGAAGCAGGGAGAGGAGATTTGGAGAGACGGGCAATACTTTGGCGATCTCATGGTCGAGGAGTGCCAACAATTTATAACTCGCAATAAGAAGGAGCCATTTTTTATCTACTGGGCGATCAATTGGCCCCATTACCCTCTACAGGCATCCAACAAGTGGAGGATTAAGTTTAAAGACCTTCCTCATCCGAGAGATAAATATGCAGCCTTTATGAGTACAACCGATGAGTTGGTGGGGCGAGTGCTTGATCATCTTGAAAAAGCTGGGTTACGAGAAAATACTATTTTCATTTTTCAGTCTGATCACGGACACAGTGTGGAAGAGCGTACTTTTGGAGGAGGAGGAAGTGCTGGGACTTTTCGGGGGCACAAAGGAAACTTGTTCGAGGGAGGAATCAAAGTGCCTTCGGTGGTATCGTGGCCAGCCAAAATTCCTAAGGGAGAAAAGAGGAATCAATTTGTAACCGGGACTGACTGGTGGCCCACCTTGGCGGAGTGGACTGAGACCAAATTTCCTGAGGATCACAAACTGGATGGCAGGTCGATGGCCAAGGTGGTTAGGTCAAGCGAAGCAAAGTCACCCCATAGCCAATATTATTGGCAATTGGGAAACAAGAATGGACAGTGGGTAATGCGTAAAGACAAATGGAAACTTTATGCCCGGGCTCGTGAAATTGTAAGGCCTCAAGGAATTAGGGAGATGACTGCAGAAGACAGGAAGCTATTTCTTGTTAATCTTAAAGAAGATCCGGGTGAAACTAAGAACTGGGCAAAGGATCATCCAAATCAAGTGGAGGAACTTCTTGGATTGGCAAAAGATTACCAGGATGATCTTGAAAGTTCGAAGAAGCTTTAGGCCATTTTTCTATCGGCATAAGAATTCCTTCTTGTAATACATGACTTAAGCAAAATGAAACCTATCTACCTTTCCTTAACTTTACTCCTAGCCTGTATTCCTGTATCAGCTGAGAAGCCAAATATTGTTTTCTTTTTCACGGATGATCAGACATCAAGTGTGCTTGGTTGCTATGGACACCCTCTTGTAAAGACTCCTAACATCGACCGCTTGGCCAGAGAAGGTACCCGCTTCGCCAATGCTTTTGTGAGTCAGTCGATCTGCTGGGTAAGCCGTACCACGATTCTTACGGGACTGACCGGAAGGAGTTATGGTGTGCCTGGTAACCATGATATGGCTAAACCCGAAGCGGTGGAGAAATTATACACCGATTATTTGCGGGATGCTGGCTACCGAACCGGATTTGCAGGAAAGTGGCATGCGAAGATGCCGAAGGGATGGAAGGCTCAAGATCATTTTGATGTATTTCACCCGATTGGCAGGAATCCATTTTACAAGAATCAAGAGGATGGAAGTTTGCGTCATGAGACTGAATTGATTGTTGATCAGGGTATTGAGTTTTTAGAAAACCAGCCCAAGGGAAAACCCTTTGCTCTCAACATGTGGTTCAATGCCTGCCATGCGGAGGATGGTGACAGGCGTCCGGGGATTGGACACTTTCCATGGCCTAGAGCCATGGATGGTATGTACGAAGAGGACGAAATTTCTCTGCCTAAGTTGAATGATCCTAAAATTTTTGATTCCCAGCCTGACTTTCTAAAGACTACAATTAATCGGGAAAGGTTTTACTGGCGATGGAATACGGATGAAAGATACCGCATCAATATGAGAGCTTATTTTCGTATGGTAAGCGGAATAGACAATGCAATTGGTCGCTTTGTCAAAGCGTTGAAAGCGAAAGGGTTGGCAGAAAACACAATTATTGTTTACACCGCAGATAATGGCTACCATATGGGTAATCGTGGTTTTGCCGGAAAGTGGTCGCATTACGAGGAATCATTAAGAGTTCCTATGGTTGTTTTCGATCCACGGGTCAGAGGAAAAGCCAGGGGGCAGGTACGTCAGGAAACCGTGCTTAATCTTGATCTGCCCTCAACTTTTCTATCATGGGCAGGAGTTGAAATTCCTGAAAGATACCAAGGTAAAACATTTGATCGATTGGTTTCCGAGACCACAAGAATAGCGTGGCGTGAGTATTCTTTTCACGAACATTTTGCGGTTCGGCACAGGATACCTGCTTTTGAAGGCATGCGTGGTGAGAGGTTTAAATATGTCAGGTATGTTGATGAAAAAAATTACGAATTTTTACACGATTTAAAAGATGATCCCAATGAGCTAATGAACCTAGCCGGGAATTCAAAATATAAAAATACCTTGCAGAAAATGAGGAAATTGACGGATCAGAGAGTTAAAGAACTGGGAGGACCCCTTTCACCGATGAAAGGGCAGTTATCTCTTTCGACAGTACCCCACCCTGAATCTGCAGCCCAAGTGGGTAACCGTCCTGGTTCTGATGGGTTTGCCAATTTGATAGCACCCGGAAATCGCATCCGTAATTGGTCCGGTGATTCCAAATTTTGGACAAAGAAAGAAGGTGTGCTCACTGGAAAAACGGATGGTAGCCTGAAAATTAATCGTTTCATAACTTGGAAAGCAGCAACCGTAAGAAACTTTGATCTGCGAGTGAAAGTTCGTATATCAGCGGGAGGAAACAGTGGTATCCAGTATCGTGGAACTTCCCGACCTGATCTCGGACTTGATGTGGTTTCCGGATATCAATGTGATGTGGTGGCGAAGATACCAAAGTACAATGGTATGCTCTATGAGGAAAAAGGTAGACGGATCCTTTCACATACTGGTGAAAAAGTTATTGTGGACAAAGATGGACAGCCATGGATCGTGGGAAATTTTCCGGTCAAGGAATTTACCCCAGGTGAGTGGCATGACTATCGTGTCTTGGTCGAGGCAAATCATCACCGTCATTGGATAAACGGTCATCCCACCGCTGATCTAATTGATTTAGATGAAGAAGGGAGAGCTATGGAAGGAGTTCTGGCCATGCAAGTGCATGTAGGTCCGGCCATGACAATTGAATATAAGGATATGAAAATCAAGCACCTGCCTGATGATTTGCCCGCCTTGACAGGCGACAAATATCCGATACCAAAAGGTTCAAAGGGAGTTCGTCCTCAAGGTAGATTGCCATCAGATTGGGAACCGCCCATTTACTAAATTTTCTGAACAACTACAGTGAAAGAAAAAATAACATTACCCAAGGTTCTCTTTTTTTTGTTTGCACTAATCATTATTGGACTTGGAATCCGCAAGTTCTTAGAAAATCGGGAGACAATCGCAAAATTTGATCGAGATCATAATATTGGACCTGATGGGATAAGGAGGCTTTACGAAGGCGTTAAGTAATCTTTGAGTATAAAACCTGTGTTTGCGAATAACTCGTGCTTGGCATTCCGTAATTATCTTATTGAGGTGAGAATATATGGATTCAAAAAATGATGAAATAATTGAACTCTTTGAAAGAACGGGTGCCTTATTAACTGGACATTTTGTACTACGTTCAGGCCTTCATAGCGGACATTTTTTTCAGTGTGCTCAAGTCTGTCAAGACATGGAAGCGGTAACTCGCATGGCTGAAATCACGCTGAATAAAATTTCTGGCATAGAATTCGAGACCGTAGTTGCTCCTGCCATGGGAGGTTTGGTTATTGGGCAGGAAATAGCCAGGCAGTCAGGGAAGCGATATATTTTTTTAGAAAAGCAAAATGATAACCTTGCCTTACGAAGAGGTTTCAAGATTAAGGAAGGGGAACGCGTTCTTATAACGGAGGATGTAGTGACCAAGGGAGGAAGGGTTGAGGAAGCCCTCAAGATTATCCGTGACCTTGGTGGAGTACCGGTTGCAATTACTGTGATAGTTGACCGAAGTAATGAACCTCCAACTTTTGGAACGCCTTTTTACAGCCTTGCTGCACTTTCATTCCCCACTTACCAAGAAGGAAAGTTACCCTCAGAACTCGCCTGTATTCCCGTAACGAAACCTGGCAGTTAGGCGCTTATTATTTTGCCTGATTTCTGAAATCCCACTTAAACGCGAATGCGTACAAGTGAAAAGGCTTCGCAATGTCGAAATTTGGAGCACATTCTATTTTATTTTTTAGGTGGGTTTACGGAAATTTTGGCTCTTACAACAACTCCTGCAAATACTCTCATTAATGGTGGTAATCAATTAGTTCTTATTCATGAAAAGTAATGGACTCAGTAGTCTTTTCCATGAGTTGTATCCATCTTGGTTGACATGAAGATTATCGGTATCCCACAAACCCTGTTTAAAAGTTAAGTCAGGGTTTAGAAGTGTGTGTGAAAGACTCACAAAAGTTAGATTAGGTTCCCTAAGGCAATAATTTTTAATTTTAAGATTTAGGGATTGATAGGTATTCCATTTCGAAAATCTTTTAGGAGATGGTTTGCAAGATAAGTATATGAATGTTGCGTTTGGAAAATCATCAGAAATCTTATTGCAAAGAGTTTTGAAGTCACGAAATACCTGAGTTGTTGACTTTCCCGACCACAAATCATTTTCTCCGCAATAAAAAACAATTCTATCGGGCTTATAACGAAGGAATAGGTGATTGTAAAAATGAAGTACATCTGAGATGTGAGCTCCACCAAAACCACGGTTTAAAAGATGCAGATTGGGGAAGTCAGTTGATAAAGTATACCATCTTCTAATGCTTGAGCTTCCCGTAAAAAGAATGACATTATTTCTTTTGGATATGCTTGATTCATCTTCTTCTTTGAATTTTTCAAAGCTAGAAGCAAATCGATTGGGGTCAGGATTTACCAATCTTTTATCGGTTGAAAAACATAAACATGCAAATCCAATGGCGAAGATGAGATTAAGAAAAAATCGAACTAGAAAAATTGACATAAAAAAAAGAAATTTAAGTAAAACCATGTTATCTTATTTAATTCCCTTCAATGCAATTAATCCTCTTATGACCTTATCAGAAAAGCAAAAATGTATCATGTTGTTTTATGCTTTTGGATTGTTTGGAAAACAAACTTTAGAATTTAAACACCATTTTCTTCCTCTTAAAGGAAGGTGTACAAGGTATCCTTGGGAAGACCCTCGCGTCTTTTTTATTTAAAGAAAAAAATAAAACTGGAACACTTTTAAATTCTTAACTTGCAGTGACTTTACGCTGCAAAAAAAGTAAATCAGGTCGTAGAATTTATAATCTTGGTGTAAAATATGTATGAGGAAACAATGCTGCCAACTAGCAATCCGATTAGAATTGCGTTTCCTCCAAATAAAGCGGCGGGAAATAAGAAGCTCGTAACCATTATAAAGAAAATTTCAACTAAACAGACTCTACCTTCATCGCCGCAGCCGATGAAAAAACAAAAAAATGCGAAAGATCCAAGAATAATCAATAAAGGAAATATCATAATAAGTATACTAGGGTTATTTAAGTATATACACTAAACCATTATTTAATATTTTGCAATTAATGTAATTGATTTTTTTGAATGACTTTGGAAAAACAAATCATCATTTGGTTAT
>JAYZJX010000069.1:0-18529 GCA_036164015.1 Verrucomicrobiota bacterium
CACAGATGAGGGTGAACTGTCATTTGACGGAACACTTCCTTATGTTAAGGTAGACGAATTGTTGTCCACTGCTGGCAAAAGTGGAATTCTTCCGATGTCGGATGGTAAAATGATCGAATTATCAGACATGTTGGTGGATACAGTGAACCAAGTCGCAGAAGTAACTGAAACTCTTCGCGTGTACGACATGTCCAGTGCAGATCTAAGCACACAAAGTAGTGTTGATGCCTCCATTCATTTTAACCAAAGTCAATCTGATTTAAGTGATTCCACTGAGTTCTTCTTGTCATTACTAGCTGTTGAAACAGCTGAGAATGGTTTTCACGAGTTATCCTCAACTGAGCAAATGATCTATGGTGATAATGATCAAACAACTTGGGAAAAAGTGGATACTGGCTTTGCCATCCCCGATGGCACTGAATATTTGGTCGTTTCTCTGAAAGCGAAAAAACATGGTCCAAGTGCACTCACGGCAAACAAACATGATTTTTTCGCTGATGAATTGGAAATATCTTTTGCAGGTATTTAATCTGACTAAATTACTTAACTTGATTCAAGGGTTGTATTTGTTTGAGTTATAAAGCTAGGTGATCTATTAGCCAAACATGGCTAAAGTAAAGATCTGGATATTTAGTTTTTTAGTAGCGACAGCTACGGCTGAAGATTGGCCAAAATTTGGTGGACCAAATGGAAATTTCGCAACTAATGAAAAAAATCTTAAAGTAAATTGGGAAATTACAGAACCAAAAATCTTGTGGAAACATAAAATAGGCCTTGGATTCTCCTCCATTGTTGAAGCAAAAGGCAAAGCATATTCGCAGGGCTATTCAGATGGGAAAAATACAATTTTTTGTTTCGATACAGACAGTGGAAAACTGGTTTGGCAAAAATCATACCCTTGCACATTAGGAAATAATTACTTTAAGGGTGGTAGTCGTGCTACTCCGACGATTTTTGAGGGGAAGCTTTACCTTTTGAGTCATAATGGTGATTTTTATTGTATGGATGCCAATGATGGTTCAGTACAGTGGAGCCTAAGTGTAACCAGAGATTTAAAGGGTGTTCGACCAACATGGGGATTTGCTGGCAGTCCGTTAATTTATGGAAAAGGTATCATATTGAATATTGGTGCGGAGGGCTCTTCACTAGTTTGCCTGAATCCTGCGAATGGAAAAGTAATCTGGAAAACGGGAACATATGATGCGGCTTATGCGAGCATAAACAAAAGAAATAATGTTGAAGAATTTTTTCTTTTTCATGCGGAGGGCTTATCAGTCCATAGAATGAATGATGGTTATGAGAAATTATTTTATCAGCATAAAACTCGCTATGGAATCAATGCGTCTCAACCAGTCGAAATTGGAGACAAAGTATTGCTAAGTAGTGCCTATGGAAAAGGGACGGCTTTGGTTGATTTTTCTTCTTCAAAACCAAAAGCGTTATGGAAGACTGAAAAAATATCTTCCCAGATGTCTACACCAATAGTACATGGGGGATATCTATATGGAATTCATGGACAAGCTGGTGCACGATCAAGGTTTTCCACCTTATTTTGCTTAGATGTAAAGAATGGAAAGGTAATTTGGGAAAAAAAAGGATTTGGTCTTGGAACCTTAATTTTAGTGAACAACACCTTAATAGTAATGTCTGATCAAGGGGAGGTAGTATTTACTAATGCTAGCAGTTCCGGATATAAAGAATTATCACGCTTTCAAATTTTAGGCGGTAAGGATAATTGGATACCACCTTCCTATGCTAATGGCAGGTTGCACTGCAGATCAAGCGATGGGGATTGGGTATGCTTGTCCCTGTTGGATAATTGAGGATGCTCAACAAAGCTTAGTACAAATTTGCTGTAGAAATAATATAAGCTTTTTTGATTCAACTGTATTAAGTTGTGATAAGATATTATTTTCTAGTGCAGTTGCTATTTTTTTTGCTTCTGGAAAGATTTTATTTCCCTTGTCAGTAATTTTGATAATTTTTTTTCTCTTATCTTTTGTATCTGTTTCTCTTGTGATGAGTTTTAATTTTTCCATTCTTCTTATCAGACCTGAGATATTATTTGAATCTGTGAACATTAACTGGGCTAAGTTCTTTTGACAAAGCGGTTCATCATTTAATTCATTTATCCATCTTAATACAGTGAATTGATCAGGAGTGAGGCCTAATGTTTGTAGATTTTTTTGAAAGGTGGAGTTTAATTTTATCCAACAAGCACGCAACTCCGGGGGGAAGTTTCCTTTTCTATCAATATCCATGTAATTCTTTTTTGGCAACGGGGTTTGACAAATTAGTACATACAAGTACTAATTTGTCCATACCCGTTCTATTTATCTTTATAGTATTATGATAAGAAACTATCTACTAACCAAAACATTAGTTGCATCTTTATTTTTTTCTGGATGTTTAACATTTAATTCTCCGCCAGTTGAAGATTCATCCAAGAAAGTTCAATCTGAATGGTTATTTTGGCGTGGCCCCAATGGGGAAGGTGTTTCAAAACAAACTGGACTGCCTCAAGATCTCAATGATTCATTGTTATGGACACACGATATCCAGGGTGGGGGAGTTCCTGTGGTTGCGGGCGGTAAAGCTTATCAATTCGGATACTATGGAACCACGGATGATTTGCAGGAAGCACTGGTATGTTTTGACGCAGCGTCTGGAAATGTTTTGTGGGAGAAGCGACATAGCGATTTCATCAGTGATATCGTATACAATCGATATGGTGTCGGGGCAGCATGCGTAGATCCGGCATCGGGTAATGTCTATTTTCAAACGAGTCCAGGTTTACTCATTGGATACGATTCTGATGGGAACAAATTGTGGGAACGTTCTCTTATGGAGGAATTCGCTCGACTCACCTTCCCAAACGGTCGAACGGGCGGTCCTTGCGTAGATGGTCATCTTGTTATTATCCATGCTATAACTGCTAATTGGGGCAAACAAGGTCCAGCTAGGGACAGGTTTTACGCATTTGATAAAAACAACGGTGACTTAGTGTGGGCATCTACCCCAGGAATTACGCCAAAAGACAGTTCGTTTGCTCCGTTGGTTTTTGAAAATTTGCCTAGTGGGAGGAGAGTTTTTTACAGCGGTACTGGTTGTGGACATGTAGTTTGTATAGATGCTAGAACCGGCCAGGCGCTTTGGAGGTTTCAAATGTCATATGGTGGAGTAAATGCAGGGGTAGTCATTCATGATGATTCAATTATTGCTGTTCATGGAAAAGAAAACATAGACAATACAATTATTGGAAGAATGGTTGCCATTAAGAAGCCGTCAAATTTGCCTGCTCTAGGCGAAGATATATTACTACTCGGAAAAGAGCACGAAATATGGAGAAACAATGGAATTGAGGCATTCACGAGTTCACCCGTTTACAGGGATGGAAGAGTCTATTCAACCATCAAGCGTGGCGAATTGGTTTGCCTTGATGCTGACACTGGTGAGGAACACTGGGTTCTCAAGCTTGCTCCTGACCAAATTCACGCCTCACCCACCTGGGCAGATGGTAAACTTTATGTCCCTATGTTTAACGGTAAGGTTTTTGTTGTTAAAGATACGGGTGAAGAAGGAAAAATTCTGAGTGAAATAGATTTAGGCTCTGCTTGTTTGGCGGCACCTGCAGTAGCTCACGGACGGGTCTTTGTACAATCTAAGAAAAAACTTCATTGCTTTGGAATAAATACCATAGCACCCGCATTTGTTGCCAAGCCTCACGAAGAGGATAAACATCTTGTCAGCGGGGAATCCATCAGCAAGGCAGTTTCTCTTCAAGTCGTACCATCTGAATTTTCATTGAAAGCAGGTTCAAATCTCAAATTTGATGTATTTACTTTAGATGCTCAGGGCAGAAGAATTAAAAAATTGGAAGATGGAATGAGCTGGAAAAAATGGATTCCACCTACTGCAAAGGTAAAGTCTGAAGTAGATGCCACAATTTCAGAAGATGGACTTCTTGTTGCTAAAATGGACGCATCGTTATCGGCCGGTGCTTTGCAAGTTACTAGTGGAAAACTAACTGGAATAACACGCGGTCGAGTAATACCCTCCCTTCCATACAGCGAGAATTTTGAAGATGGGTTCGACCTTTCAAATACTAGTTCTGATCAGATTCCATTTTCATATCCCCCTCTGTCTTGGCTGGGTGCTAGAATGAGATGGCAGGTTCAGGCAATGGGGGATAATAATGTTGGTGGAAATACTCTGGATAGAGTTCTTTTTCAGCGGGCAATCAATTTTATCGGTCATGTTGATATGAAAAATTACACAGTGGAAGCAGAGGTTATGACCGATGGTGACCGCCGAATAAAATCTAATATTGGACTCATTAACCAGCGTTACATATTTGTACTTGTTGGAAATAGTCAGAAATTAGAAGTGGTTTCAAATTTCGATCGTTTTCGGCATTCCGTTCCTTTTTCCATTAAAACCAAATCGTGGTATTGCCTCAAAACAAGAGTGGATGTCGACGAAATGGGAAATGGAATGATTCGAGCTAAAGCTTGGCCAAAGGACGAAGAAGAGCCCGAGATATGGACTTTGGAAGTTGAGCATGCCAATGCTCATCGCCACGGTTCACCTGGAATCTATGCCATGTCACCACAGAGCAAAAAGAAAGTTTACATTGATAACATATCTGTGACCCAAAACTAAATTTCACCCAACGATTATCCCAATGAAAAAATTAATTAATATCTTCGTTTCATTTCTCATTTTATCTTACGCTTACTCCGCAGATTGGCCAACATGGGGAGGTGATGCTACTCGCAACATGGTATCCTTGGAAAAGGGGTTAGATTTTGATTTTGAACCCGGTGAAATGAATGACGACGAGACCGTGGATATGAGCACTACAAAGAATATTAAATGGGTGGCCAAGTTGGGTTCCCAGGCTTACGGAAATGTTACTATAGCCAATGGTCGTGTTTTTGCAGGGACCAATAATGAATCTCCACGCGACTCTGGCAAGAAAGGTGACCGTGGAGTGGTTATGTGCTTTGATGAAAAAAGTGGTGAATTGGAATGGCAGCTAGTTATTCCAAAGTTAGGTGCGGGAAAAGTTAGTGATTGGGAATATATTGGTGTATGTTCATCCCCTGCAATTGAGGGTAATCGTGTCTATGTCGTAACCAATAAATGTGAAGTAGTTTGCCTCGATATTGAAGGCTTCAAGAACGGAAATGATGGACCATTCATGGACGAAACTAATTATGTTAAACCAAAAGGCACACAAGATTCATTAAACGAGAAGCTAGATGCTGATATAATTTGGATGTATGACATGCGCGATCAATTGGGTGTTTTCCCCCATAATGTTACAAGTTCGTCTCCCCTGATTATTGGAGATTCTATTTTTGTTGCTACCTCAAATGGTGTTGATTGGTCTCACACGAATATACCCAGCCCACTTTCTCCAAGTTGGGTAGCATTGGATAAAAACACTGGAGAGCTGATTGGAGAAGATGGATCTGGAGCTAGTGCAGGTGCGCTTCACGCTGCGTGGTCGTCTTTAACATATGGTGAAATTAAAGGTGAAGAAATCCTCATTTGGGGAGGAACAGATGGTTTTTGCTATGGTTACTTAAACAAGACACAAAAGGACGAAGATGGGTATGACTTGTTTCAGCCAAAATGGAAAGTTGATTGTAATGAACTGAGTTACCGCAAAGACAAAGAAGGAAAAAAAATCCCTTATGCAACACCTCCTGGCCCAAGCGAACTTATTGGTACACCAGTTCTGTATGAAAATAAGGTCTATTGTGCGATAGGACAAGACCCTGAGCATGGAGATGGCGTGGGGCGATTATCTTGCATTGATGCGAGCACTGGTAAAGTAATTTGGAAGTATCTAGATGTCGGTCGTACTATTTCCACTGCATCTGTTCATGAAGGGCTGGTGTATATTGCGGAATATGCAGGAATTATTCATTGTTTGGATGCGGAGACTGGTAAACTTTATTGGACTCATGATTCCTTTAGCCGAATTTGGGGGTCTACTTTAGTGGCTGATGGGAAAGTTCTGCTCGGTAATGAAGATGGAGACTTGCTCATTATCGATCACGGAAAAGATAAACCAAAAGTAGAAACCGTAAATATGGGAGCACCTGTTTACAGTTCTCCAGTCGTTGCCAACAATACTCTTTATGTTGCCACGCAGACTCACCTTTACGCCATTGGGAAATAACCATAATAGCCAATCATGGGAAAAATTATCGTTTGGTCTCTGTTTGTAATCCTCTTCTTCCTTCATCAGGACTTCTGGTGGTGGGAAAATTCTGATTTGGTATTGGGTTTTATGCCTATCGGTCTTGCTTACCATGCAGCATTTTCGATTGCCTGTGCCTGTCTTGGCGGCTTGGCGATACGATACGCTTGGCCGCATGATTTAGAGGAATTTGCGGAAGAATAATAATACACCAAAGCAATTCATGCACCTTGAGGAAATGAAATGACAACACTATTTGTAATCATTGGCTACCTTTGCCTGCTTCTAGGTCTTGGTTTCTTCAGTAATCGTTTATTCAGAGGCACAAGCAAGGATTACTTTGTCGCTAGTCATAGTATTGGTCCATTTCTGCTTTTGATGAGCGTTTTTGGAACAACTATGACGGCATTTGCCCTTGTCGGGTCCACAGGAAAATCATTTGAACGCGGAATTGGGACCTATGGACTCATGGCCTCTATAAGTGGATTGGTGCATGCAGCCATTTTTTTTCTAATAGGTATCAGGCTATGGGCCTTTGGAAAAAAGCATGGTTTCATCACGCAAATCCAGTTTTTTCGGGCCCGTTTTGAGTCGGACTCCATCGGCTACCTCCTTTTTCCAATACTAGTTCTGTTAGTCATTCCCTATCTGCTTATTGGAATCATTGGAGCTGGAAAAACGATCGAACCAGTTACAGCAGGTGCATTTCCTGCGTTGTTTACTGACCCTACGGCACCTCAATGGCTTGGTGGTGTGCCACCATGGCTGACAGGGTTGGTTGTATCATTAGTAGTTCTAAGCTATGTATTTATGGGGGGTTCCCGTGGAGCTGCTTTTGCAAACACCTTTCAGACTATTGTTTTCATGATCATGGGTTTAGTTGCTTTTACATTCATAATAAATGCACTTGGAGGAATAAATAATGCGGGAAAAGTTCCTGCCCGTATCAATGAAAAAGGCTTGATTGTTCAGGACTATCAATTCGACAAACAAGAAGGCCTGCTGAAAGAAAATAATCCACCTAAACCAATCGGTCGAGTTATCGAATCTGAAAACTCGAATCTGTCTGACAAGCAACCACATTTTTGGCGAGAACCTGTTCTTGCTGAATTTAAAAAGAAAGATCCTAAAACGGGCGAGCTTGTGCCTTTCGAAAGAGAGCTCGGAATTCCTTTTATCACTTTTGTCACCTATCTTTTTATCCCGCTGAGTGTGGGAATGTTTCCCCATCTCTTCCAACATTGGCTTACTGCCCGCAGTGCAAAATCATTTAGGCTAACGGTTATTGCCCATCCACTCTGTATAATGGTTGTGTGGGTGCCATGCGTTTTGGTGGGAGCTTGGGCGAGTGGAGTTTTGCCTCCAGGGATTCCTCCGCCCGCTGTTCTTTCTGCAATGCTTAACCTATTAGTCGGAGACCCTATACTTATCGGACTGTTGACGGCGGGAGTTCTTGCCGCCATCATGTCATCATTAGACTCCCAGTTTCTGTGTCTAGGGACCATTTTTACCAATGATATTGTCATCCACAGGGCTGGTGCTGATAAATACTCAGATAAGCAAATTATCTTTATTGCAAGGTGCTTTATTGTTGGCATTGTTGCGTTAACATACGGGTTGGCAATGCTCGCCAAAAATGCCAATGTATTTGATCTTGCGATCTGGTGTTTTAGTGGCTTCTCCGCCCTTTTCCCAGTAATTTTTGCCGCTCTTTATTGGAAGCGAACAACCAAGCAGGGTGCGATTGCCAGCATTATTGCAGCACTTGTAACCTGGCTTTATTATTTTCACGAGTCCGGCTACGGTGGGGAATACATGGTGGGTCCTGGTATTGTCCCTGCCGCAATCTGTTTTACTGCCGCAGCAGTAGTATTAATTTTAGTTTCTCTTACAACAGAACCTCCGTCCAAGGAGACGCTGGATAAATTTTTCCCCAAGAAGAGCGAATTGTGAATTTCTAAAAACAAGTTTTATTGACTTACCCTATGCCAAACGAACAAGAAATAAAACAAGCGGCCGATGAGTTAGACTCTCATGTCGCTGAAATCATAAAGTGGCACTTTTCCCCAGAAACCGGATGTCCATTTTGGCTGGACTGGGCAAAGGAGCAAAACTGGAATCCGCTCGAAGAAGTATCAAATTTTGATGATCTTTGTCAGAAGTTTCCAAACTTTCAGGACGAATGGCTCAGGGACTTACCCAATGATGTTTGGGTGCCCAAAGCTTATGCAAATCGCCCATTCAATATTTTCGAAACCGGCGGTACTACAGGCATGCCAAAGCAACGAATAGGTTGGGATGATTTTAGAATCGATTACACGGCTTTCTCCGACACGCTCAGTGACGAACATTTCCCGCGGAATCATTATTGGATGATGGTTGGCCCGACGGGTCCAAGGCGACTCAGACTTGCTATCGAACACTTAGCAAACGAAAGAGGATGCTCCTGTTATTTCGTCGACCTGGATCCACGCTGGGTCAAAAGACTAATCGCTGGAAAACAATTTGATCAAGCACGTGCCTATATGGACCATGTGGTGGATCAGGCACTGACCATTTTGAAACATCGCAGTGTTAGTGCTCTTTTTACCACACCGAAACTTTTGGAGGCATTAGCGGAAAGAAAGGACTTAGTAAAAGCTGGCATCAAAGGTGTTTTTTGCGGCGGTACCACGATGGATAAACAATACGCTAGATTCCTCGTTGAAGAGGTTTGTGAGGGCGGTAAAATCGGTTTTGTTCCAACTTACGGTAATACGCTTATGGGATTAGCTCGTCACCATCCAATAAGCGAGGAGAATGATTACTCTATTGCATACTACGCACCACAACCACGAGCAGTTCTTAGGGTTGTCAACCCCGATACAAACAAAGCTGTGGATTATGATACATGGGGCAGAGTCGAGTTGACCACTTTAACCAAAGAATTTTTTATGCCTCGTTTTCTTGAACGTGATGAAGCTCTGCGACGAAAGCCATGGGCAGAAGCACCATGGGATGGCGTTGCGGAAGTTCGCCCATTCGGGGCAATGGAGAAAAAAATCGTAGAAGGAGTCTATTAAATATTATGAGCGTTCCACATATATCTTGTTTGCGACTGGGTAAGCCTTATCGCAGTTATAATGAATCTGAAGTTAAGGATTACCGCGATGGCTCAGTCAAAGCCACTTTGAGTCAGGTCAATGCAGGAATTATCCGCCGAGATCTTCGTGAAATTAGTAGGGCACGTGAAGCCTTAAACAAGTTTTCCACCCGTGAATTAATTGATATCAGTGCCAAGGCTGGAGAGTTGTTCCTAAGTGAATCTTTGCCACTGGGGGAAGATGGTCACATGCAGTCTGCACAGGACTATCTGGAGACCCTCTCATCCACAAGTGGTTTGCCGCATGTTATGGTTCAGCGCAACATGGACAAGATTCATTACGCCCTTACCCATTTGGAATTGATTCTAAACGGACTGACCAGAGGCATAGACTTTGGAATTTTAGACCAAGGATATGGTGAGCAAGCTGGAGCACCTGTTTGTTTTTATCCAACAACCGAAGCATTGGGTTTGGTGATGCCAAGTAATTCACCTGCGGTTAACTCGCTTTGGCTCCCTTCTATTGCACTTAAGATACCGGTTATTATGAAACCAGGGAGGGAAGAGCCATGGACTCCTTATCGTCTTATGCAGGCATTTATTGCCGCGGGATGCCCGAAGGAAGCATTTGGTTTTTATCCTACAGACCATGAAGGTGCTGGAGATATCCTAAAACTATGTGGTCGGGCTTTGATCTTTGGTGACAAAAGCACGACTGATCTATATGCGGGTGACCCCGGCGTGCAGGTGCATGGTCCTGGATTTAGTAAGATTCTTATTGGTGAGGATGAGATCGAAAACTGGGAAAAATACATCGATGTAATGGTTTCTTCAATTTCGGACAATGGAGGTAGAAGTTGTGTAAATGCCTCCGCAGTAATCGTTCCAAAATATGCCAAAGAAATAGCAGATGCTCTTGGTAAAAAACTTGGTCCATTAAAACCCTTACCCGTGGATGATCCTAATGCAGTGCTTTCAGGTTTTGCCAATCCTAAGATGGGCGAATGGATCGATCAAACACTTGAAGCAGACTTTGCTGAGAAAGGTGCACTAGATGCTACAGCACCTTATCGTGATGGTTCACGCCTTGTGCAAGCGGAGGGTGGCACCTATCTGAGGCCAACGATTGCATATTGTGAATCTATGGACCATGTTCTTTCCAATCGCGAGTTTCTATGTCCGTATGCAAGTGTTGTCCAGGTGCCCCAGAATGACATGTTACAATCGATTGGTCCCACATTAGTTGTAACAGCGATCACGGGAGATGAAAAATTTAAAAACCAATTACTGGCGGCATCAAATGTGGAACGTCTAAACATTGGGGCAATCTCTACCATGAAAATTTCATGGGATCAGCCCCATGAAGGAAACATGTTTGAATTTTTGTACAAGCGGCGTTCCATTGGAATGGCTGCCTGAATTGTTTCCAAAACTACAAGTCAACATGAGTACCCTTTCTTTGGAGGAATTTTCCAACGGTTCCTTTTTTGAAAAGGGTGATCATTCAGATCAAAAAGTTTTGTTTGGAGAAGGAATCTCCTCAACAATCGGAGTACACACCAAAAAATTGGGTAAGCATGCCTTGCTTGTTTCTGACTCTGGAATTCGTAATGCAGGACATGTGGAAAGAGTACAAAAACTCATTGAGAGTGCTGATGTAAGGGTAACCGTTTTTGACCAGTCTATTGAGAATCCAACCGAATCCAGTGTGGCCAAATGTGCATCTATTGCCAGAGATGCGAAAGTAGATATTATTGTTGGTTTAGGAGGAGGAAGCTCAATGGATACGGCCAAGGGCTGTAATTTTTTGCTTACCAATGGCGGAAAAATGGAAGACTTCTGGGGAGTGGGCAAAGCTGAGCTGCCCATGCTTCCATTAATTGCGATTCCCACTACCGCCGGGACCGGAAGCGAGTGCCAATCGTTTGCATTGATTTCACATGATCAAACACATGCCAAGATGGCCTGCGGAGATCCTAAAGCATTACCCGCCATTACGCTTCTTGACCCAGAACTGACGCTATCTCAGCCTGCATCCGTGAGTGCCTGCACAGGAATTGATGCACTTGCACATGCTCTGGAATCGGCAGTTACTCGCAAGCGTTGTGATCGTTCTTCCCGACATGCCAAAATCGCCTTTAAATTACTTAATCAATCACTGCCGATTTTATTTAATGATCCAAATGATCTGCCTGCAAGAGGGGAGGCCCTGTTGGGTGCTTCTCATGCCGGGGCGGCAATTGAGCAGAGTATGTTGGGTGCAGCTCATTCCATGGCCAATCCGCTAACTGCTAGATATGGCACTATACATGGGATAGCAGTCGGCATGTCCCTTCCTTGGGTAATGAAGTTCAACGCTGAAATGATTGAATGCCAAAAAATCTATGCTGATTTCGCACGGACTGTTGGAATCATCGGCGAGCAATCTACAGATTCAGAAGCTACAGATATGCTAATTAAAAGAGTTGAGGAATTATTAATTATGGCCAAGCTTTCGACCTTTCAAAATGGATTAGATTTTGAACAGTCTGTGATTCCCGAGCTCGCCGAGTCTGCCGCTAAACAATGGACAGCCGGTTTCAACCCTCGCTCTATTGAAGCCCGTGATTTTGAATTTCTGTATAGTCAACTTTTCAAGAATTGTTTAGTCGAATCAACTGCTCAGGAAGGTGTTGTATAAGTAATGAGATCACTGTCCCGACCAGTTTTTCTCAGGATTCTACTAGGTGGATTCTCGCTGTTTTTATCTTCTAGCATCCTTTTGTCACAAGAGTGGCCAAGACATCGTGGAGATGCAGCACTTACCGGCAAAACTGATCTAGAACTGGGAAACAAACTAGAGCTTCTGTGGACTTACAGCACCGGGGAATTCCTGAAGTCTTCGGTGGTGTCTGAGAAGGGTGTGGCATATGTCGGCTCCGATGATGGATTACTCCATGCTATTGACCTTGAATCGGGCAAAAAGAAGTGGACCTATAAAACTGAAATGGCAATAGAAGCTCCACCCCTTTTGCACAAAAATAATGTAATCGTTGGTTCAACGGATGGATTCCTTTATTCAATTGAACAGCAATCAGGTAAACTGATTTGGAAATACGAAACTATGGGAGAAATCATGGGAGCGGCTAATCAAGCTATTCGCCCTAAAACCAAAGATGATGTGCTGGTGGTCGGAAGTTATGACAATTTTGTTCATTGTGTGGAAACAAAAACCGGGAAACTTTTGTGGAAGTTCGAAGCTCAAAACTATATCAATGGAGTGCCAACCATTTATGATCAAAGATATGTCGTTTTTGGAGGGTGTGATGCCATGCTATATGTTATCGGTCTTGAGCATGGAAAAGATGTCCGCTCCATTGAAGTGGAAGCACCCATTGCGGCTTCTGTAGCTATTGCGGATGGGGTTGGGTATGTCGGAGACATGGATCGTTCGGTGACGGCATTTAATTTGGAAGAGGGAGAAACAATATGGAATTATCAACAGAAAAGTTTCCCCTACTTTTCATCTCCTGCACTTTCGCAAAAAAATCTTTTTATTGGCGGAAGAGATAAAGGAATGCATTGCATAGATCGTGTGACCGGTAAGCAAGTTTGGAGATTCTCTGCACGCGGTAGAGTTGACAGTTCCCCGGTTATCTCGAAAGACAAGGTAGTTTTTGGGGCAATGGACGGAAAACTTTATCTCGTTTCTCAAAAAGATGGTAAAGAGATTATCTCCTATGAAATCGGAGAACCGATTTCTTCCACTCCTGCTATTGTGGGCACTAAAATAATCGTTGGATGCGAAGATGGAAATGTTTATGCCTTTGAAACCAAAGGAAAGAAATGAGTGCAGATACAATCATCAAGCCCGATAAGGAAACGAAAGCGGAAACCAAGCCGGGAAACTACTTCGTTTCCAATTACCCACCTTTTTCCTTTTGGAAAGAAGATCAAGTTCCCTGCGTCGAATCGATGCTTGGCAGTCCCTCTCCTGGAACGGCACCCCTAGGCATTTATTATCATGTACCTTTCTGTCGTAAGCGCTGCCATTTCTGCTATTTCCGTGTCTACACTGATAAAAACTCTCATGATGTTCGCAGATATATGGATGCCACCATTCGCGAACTGGAAGCCTATGCCAATTCGCCTTATCTAAATGGTAGAAAGCCTAAGTTCATATACTTTGGTGGAGGAACTCCATCTTATTTATCAGCCCAACAGCTGACAGAACTAACGGATCGTATGAAGGCAATCATACCTTGGGATGAAGCCGAAGAAGTGACCTTTGAGTGCGAGCCAGGCACATTATCTGAGAAGAAGCTCGAAGTGATCAAAAATTTTGGAGTTACTCGTTTGAGTCTCGGGATTGAAAATTTCAACGATCACATTTTGGAAATTAATGGTCGTGCCCACCGATCCGGAGAAGTATTTAAAGCTTACGACTTTGCCAGAAATCTTGGTTTTCAAAATATCAATATTGATTTGATAGCGGGTATGCTCGAGGAAACCGATGAAAATTGGGAGAAGTGCATTGAGCGGGTAGTTGATCTTTCACCTGACTGCATCACCATTTATCAAATGGAAGTACCCTTCAATACCACCATTTTCAAATCCATGAAGGAACAGGGTAAGCTTAACGCACCTGTTGCAGACTGGCCCACAAAGCGTAGGTGGGTCACGCAGGCATACGAAGCTTTGGAAAGAGCAGGCTACACGGTGACAAGTGCTTACACCGCGGTTAAGGATCCCGAAAACACCAAGTTTGTTTACCGAGACCGTCTTTGGGCTGGGGCTGACATGGTGGCACTGGGAGTAGCATCTTTTGGGCATTTGGGAGGCATTCATTATCAGAACCAAACCCATTTCGATCAATACTGTGAAACTCAGGAAAATAATGGTAGTGCTGTACGGCGGGCACTACTCACTACGGAGGATGAAAGATTTCTACGTGAATTTATTCTTCAGTGGAAACTTGGTCGTGTAAGCCCGGCATATTTCCTGGAAAAGTTTGGTGTTGATATTAAAGAGCGTTTTTCAGAAATCCTGACAGACTGGAAAGAAGCAGGTGATCTCATCGAGGAGGATGGTGATTTGTTGCTCATCCGGGATGCTCTTTTACGGATCGATTCGATGCTTCATCGATTCTTCCTTCCACAACACCAGGATGCAAAATATGTTTGAATCGATATCATGAGCACCGCAACTTTTCCTGATATTCTTTATCCCCTAAGTTTCATGAGGAGTGTACGAGGGCTACCAAAATTAAATTATGTGGAGGTTGGAGCCCATGAGGTGCCTGAGCCTTATCAGAGTCTTTTAGTACATGAGGGTGATATGACTTCTAGGCTTGAGGCTTACCATCAATCTGAACAAAGAGTGCAAGCAATCCGTAGTTCCAGAAGTGGTGGAAAATATTTTCGTGAGGTTATCCTCGAATCCATTGAATCTGGTAAAGCCACGGAATATGGAGCCATTGAAATCCAGCTAGACTCACTATCTCAAGAAGTCTGCGAAAAAATTATCGAAGCCAAACAACCGTTAGGTGGAATTCTCAATCAGTTTCGCATACCATACAGCAGTTCGCCCCGAGGATTCATTAGAGTAGTCCCGGATGGTCCAATTGTAGAAGCATTTTCTGAGGTGGAATCAGATCATCTTTATGGACGAAGTAATCAGATTACGGGTTTCAATCAGCAAGTAATCGCTCGTATAGTAGAGATCTTACCAGCATGAGTAGCTTAAATCTCGCTTGAGAACCTTCTAAAAGTAAATTGAATAATAACTGTTATGATTTCGTTTAAAAACAACTACGATGCAATTGTAATTGGCGGTGGTCCTGCCGGATCTACCACGGCTGCTCTTCTCGCCGAGAAGGGACATGATGTCCTGATCGTGGAAAAAGAAAAATTTCCACGCTATCATGTTGGTGAATCTTTGATGCCTTTCTGTTATTTTCCATTGGAGCGTTTGGGCTTGGTTGATACTTTGATGGAGTCAGCTAACCCTAGAAAGTATTGTGTGCAATTTGTAAGACAGGATGGATTCTTGTCACAACCTTTTTATTTCTTCCAACATTTTGATCACCCATCTTCCACAACCTGGCAAGTATGGAGATCAGAATTTGATAAGATGATTATGGATAAAGCCCGAGAAAACGGGGCCACCGTAATGGAGGAAACCAGGGCGAAAAATCTTATCAAATCCCCCGATAATCGAGTGGAGGGAGTTAAGGTTGCTTCAGAAGACTTCGGTGAAGTGGAATTACGTGCACCCATTGTTGTTGATGCTTCGGGAAGGGATTGTTTTTCAGCCCACAAACAAAATTGGATGGTTCGCGATCCTGAGCTTAAGAAAGTAGCTCTTTGGACATATTACAAGGGGGCCAAGAGAGATCCGGGTTTAGATGAAGGAGCGACTACCGTGGCATACCTGCCCGATAAGGGCTGGTTTTGGTATATCCCTCTTAGCGGGGATATGGTGAGCGTGGGAATCGTTGCAGAAAGGGACTATCTCTTCAACGGCTCCACAAAGGATCATGCGGAAATTTTTCAGCGGGAGGTGCAAAATAATGAGTGGATTAAAGAGCATCTTGCTGAGGGTGAACAGACCGGAGAATATCGAATCACCGGAGAATATTCTTATCGTAATAAATTTTGCTCAATCGATGGTTTGGTTTTGGCAGGTGATGCTCTCGGGTTTTTGGACCCCGTTTTTTCATCGGGTGTTTTTCTCGCATTGAAAAGTGGAGTGATGTTGGCAGATGAAATTGATCAGGTAATGAAACAGGGACAACCAATCAAATCTTCTTCTTTCGAAAATTATGGCAAACGAATGCAGTCATCGATTGAGACCATGCGTAAGATTGTGTATGCTTTCTACGACAAGGAATTCAGTTTTGGGGATTTGGTAAAAAGAGGTGACCACTTGCGCTCCGCACTCACTGACTGTCTGGTTGGTAATGTCGACGATCAAGACTTCCGCGAATTATTCGAGGCCATGTCAGATCTTGCCGAACTTCCCGAACCCGTAGAACACGGACTTGCACACGCTTCTTCGTGAAGCTTGCGTTTCTAACTCCCGGCACGGGAAATTATTACTGCGGGGTATGCATGCGGGACAACTCGCTTGCACGCCAACTTATCGCGCTTGGGCACGATGTTACCATGCTACCCACCTACCTGCCTCATTTTCTTGACGAGGAAGATGCATCACCAGACCAACCAATTTTCTTCGGTGGCATTAATGTTTATCTCCAGCATAAATTTTCTCTTTTCCGCCATACTCCGCAATGGATAGACAAAGCTTTTGACAGTAAATGGTTACTAAGAAAGGCGGCGGCACGAAGCGGTATGACTTCGAGCAAGGACTTGGGAGAGATTACCCTGTCCACTTTTCGAGGAGAAGACGGACCCTTGGTCAAGGAAGTCAATAAGGTACTCGCATGGTTTAAAGAGCAGGGCAGTCCAGATATCCTTTTTCTTTCCACAATCATGCTTGCGGGTATCGGAAAGGTTCTGAAACGAGAACTCAATATTCCTGTATATGGTTTTTTGCAGGGTGAAGATTCTTTTCTTGATTCGTTGCTTCCAGAATATCGAGTGGAAGCATGGAAACTTCTCTCCCGTGATGTTGCCTTGCTCGATGGGTGCATTGCTCCGAGTAAATATTTTGGGGATTTAATGGCCGAACGTCTTTCCTTAAAGACATCCAAGATTAAGCATCATCCGAATGGCATTACCACAAAGGGAATTGTGCCCGTCGATAATGTATCTGCGTCTCCTTCATTGGGATACCTTGCAAGGCTTTGTTCGCTGAAAGGTCTGGATATACTGGTTGATGCATTTATTGAACTCAAGGACTCAGGTAAGCACGAAGATCTTTCTTTAAGAATTGCCGGTGGCATGACCGATGAAGATGAGCCTTTTGTGGAAGAGCAAAGAAGTAAATTGTCGAGAGCAGGGCTGGATAAATACTTTTCGATTTCTCCGAATATAAGCCGGGAAGAAAAATTGGAGTTCCTCAAAAACCTCACCGTTTTTTCCGTACCTGCTCGATACCCAGAAGCTTTTGGACTGTATGTAGTGGAAGCCATGCTCGCGGGTGCACCTGTTGTTTTGCCGGATTCTGGAGCGTTTCCGGAAATTATTGAATCTACCAAGGGAGGTAAACTATACGACCCTTCAATCTCTGGAAAGTTAACCGAGACACTGGATGATATTTTATCCGATCCGCAAAGTGCTAGAGAGATTGGCATACAGGCACACGAAGCAGTTTTAGAACAGTATGCCAATGAAAAGCTGGCTAAGCGATTGGTCGATACCGTAGCTTCCCCATTTCCCGTTAACCAAGAATAATTTTATAACTATGACCACTGAATTTTCCATCACCCGACGTGTAGAATTTTCCGAGACCGATCTGGCTGGAATCATGCACTTCACAAACTTTTATCGCTGGATGGAAATTTGCGAACACGAGTTTCTCAGAAGCCTGAGCTTATCCGTCGACATGGAAGATGAAAACGGGCGATTTGGGTGGCCGCGGGTTAAAACTTCGTGTCGCTTTAAGCGCCCCCTGCGCTTTGAAGAGGAAGTGGAGGTAAAAATAATTATTACCGAGATTCGGGATCGCTCCATTTCTTATGCCTTTCAATTTTGGAAAGACGAGGATGGGGAGCGGGTAAAGGCGGCAGTTGGCGAAGTGATTGCGGCCTGTGTAAGGTTTGATCAGGCAAGTGGATCCATGTCGCCCATCATGATTCCCGAAGTGGTGAAGTCCAAGATTATTTAATAGGTAAACCCAAAGGATTGGATGTGGTTTGATCACTATCCATGGGTCTACTCAAATGAAGAGCAGGACTGGCTTTATTTTCATCCATCGGGTGGAACTTTGATGTACTGGAGCAATAAGAGTCAGGCATGGAGACAGTTTAACTAAACAGGTTAAGAGAAAATAAATCATTCCAGTATTTCTTTCTGCGTCGACTTCATTCACGCTTTGCATGATAGTATTTCCCATCTAAACTAACTTTTATGCAATATTTACAATATGCCTTTTTAACCGTTATTTGCTGGGGAACCTATGGTGTCTGCATGCATATCGGATCAAGTAATATGGGAGACAAGGAGAATGGTCGAATCATGGCATTTCTCTGGGTAGGCTTGGCCTATTTTTTAACCGCAGTGGTAGCCCCCTTAATCATTTTGAAACTTAAAGGCGGCAATGTGGCTTTCTGGACATTTCCGACCAAGGGT
>JAYZJX010000070.1:0-6995 GCA_036164015.1 Verrucomicrobiota bacterium
ACCCGGAATTGATCATGCTGGACGAGCCCGTAGCAGGAATGACTGCCAAAGAACGTGAAGCCACTGCTGCTCTGTTGGAAAAAATAGCCAAGGAAAGATCGATTATAATCATTGAGCACGATATGGATTTCGTAGCCAAAATAGCAGACCAGGTCACCGTACTACATCTTGGTAAAATCCTGAAGGAAGGATCAATGGATGAAGTGCGAGCGGATCCTGTTGTTCAGGAAGTTTATCTCGGTCATTAACAGATAATTTTAATAACAAATCCAATGTTTTACATCAAAAATTTGAAGGTCAGCTATGGCGAAAGTAAAGTTATAAGCGATTTGAATCTTGAGCTGCAAAAGGGGGAGATCTTAGCAGTCATGGGCAGGAATGGAATGGGCAAAACAACTCTTTTCAAATCACTCATAGGAATTCTTGGCTGTGGGTCTGGTTCGAGTATTAAAATTAATGAAACAGAACTTGCCTCCGAATCAAGTTATATGCGAGTTCGAAAAGGTTTAGCCTATGTTCCTCAGGGAAGAATGATTTTCCCGAATTTGTCCGTTACTGACAACATTCGTACGGGATTGGACTCCTCAAATGAAAAAAGTGTTCCGGATTATGTTTATGAACTGTTTCCCGTGCTTAAGGAGATGGGCAAGCGAAAAGGAGGCAACCTTTCCGGTGGTCAGCAACAACAACTTGCGATTGCCCGGGCCTTGGTAACCAAACCAAAGGTTCTCCTATTGGACGAACCTACAGAAGGAATTCAACCATCTATTATTAAGGAAATGGCTGAAAAGCTAAAGACCATACGCGACATGCATGATGTATCAATCATAGTCGCCGAACAGGTATTATCTTTTGCCCTTAATGCTTGTGATCGTTTCCTCGTTATGGAGGGAGGTGCGATTGTGCATTCCAGTGATCGATCCGAAGTGGATGCTGACAAGATCAAAAAGTTTCTTTCGGTTTAACTTAGAGGCTTTTCCAAATTTACTACTACTACAAACTACAATAAATAAATTATGAAAACATTAATTAAAGTAAATCTCGATGCAAGTCCTGAAGAGCATGATGTATTACATAACCGCTGGCATCCTGATATTCCCATGGTGGCTACGGTTGAACCCGGCGATGAATTTCGAGTTGAGTGCATTGATTGGACCGGTGGACAAATCAGCAATGATGACGATGCCACCGACATAAAGGTAGTCGACCTGACCAAGGTCCACTACCTGAGTGGGCCGATTGGTGTTAAAGGCGCTGAACCTGGAGATTTGCTTGTGGTTGACATTCTTGATGTAGGAGTTTTGGAAGAATCTGAGTGGGGCTTTACTGGGCTATTTGCAAAAGAAAATGGGGGTGGATTCCTCACCGAACATTACCCAGAAGCTCGAAAAGCTTGCTGGGATTTTCATGGGGTTAAGACATCTTCGAGACATATTCCAAATGTTGAGTTTGCTGGTATCATGCACCCAGGTCTCATTGGATGCTTACCATCCCAAGAACTCCTAGATGAATGGAATAAAAGGGAAACTAAGTTATTTGAAACCAATCCTGATCGTACGCCTCCCCTTTGTGCACTACCTTATGCCGACACTGCCCACATGGGTCGTATGAGTCCAGAAGAAGGTGCCGAAGCAGCCAAGGAAGCTGCTCGTACAGTTCCTCCCCGTGAGCATGGTGGAAATTGTGATATCAAAGATTTGACCCGTGGGTCTAAAGTTTACTTCCCAGTTTATGTTAATGAAGGGGGACTTTCTATGGGTGACATTCATTTCTCACAGGGAGACGGTGAGATTACTTTCTGTGGGGCAATCGAAATGGCTGGCTACCTTGATATCCGTGTAAGCCTCATTAAACAGGGAGTAAAGAAGTACGGCGTTATCAATCCTATCTTCGAACCAAGTCCAATTAAGCCAGAATACAAAGAGCATTTGATTTTTGAGGGGATCTCGGTGGATGAAACCACTGGCGAGCAGTATTACTTAGATGCCCATGTCTCGTATCGTAGAGCCTGTTTAAATGCAATTGAATACATGAAGAAATTTGGCTACACTGGTGAACAAGCTTATGCCATACTCGGTACTGCTCCTGTGCAAGGTCATATCAGCGGAATCGTGGACATACCGAATGCATGTGCCACCCTTCATTTACCCACCGAGATTTTTGATTTTGACATCAAGCCAAACGCTGAAGGACCGAAACATTCCGTCACTTCGGATACTGATCTCGCAAAAGCTGATTGATCTTAAGTATTTCATCATTGAGGAGATTCATGCTTCAATGCACTCATCTTTTTTCTTTAAAATCTACAAACCAAAGTAATTAAATCATGCAAATTTTTGAATACGAATGTGAAAAACACGGAATTTTTGAACTCTTACGACCTTCCGGATTAAGAAGACATCCTGGTCCCTGCCCAGATTGTGGAAAATTAAGTCAGCGTGTCTTTAATACGATGCCCAACTTGCGACAAATAGATTCTACTAAAAAAAATAATATAGAGCGAAACATTAAAAGTCAGTTCGAACCCCATGTTTGTGGTCCGAATTGTGAACATGAGGCACCTAGCCTAATTTCACCCATATCCGAACAAAAAACTAAAGTTCAATCTTACAATGGTCCCCGATCATGGGTTATTGAACACTCTATATAATTTGTTGACTTGTCAGTTGGATTTCCAATTTACTAATTTATCAAACTTCATCAATCAGGATTTTATTTAAAAGTGTAAAATGAACATCGCTTGGAAAAGATTTGATCAAATTGGTTTTTCGGTGTCTTTTATTTGTGCTATTCACTGTTTGGCAATGCCCATCCTTTTACCATTGATTCCAGTTTTGGGAAGTTCATTTATTGCAAGCGAGAGTGCCGAACTTGTTTTAGTCTCAATCACACTTTTGATTGCCACTCCGACTCTTTTTCGTGGCTATCTCAAGCATCAAAAATTACTGATTCCTGGATGTTTTTTGATCGGATTACTTTTGTTTGCTTTTCGCCCCGGAGCATTTGAACACTCTCATCAACATTTTCATGGTGAAGATATTCTTCATTTCGTTTTTGCCGCATTAGCAGGGTTTTCACTTGCCTTGGCACACTGGTTAAACCTTAGATTTTGCAGGATTTGTCCTACCTGTAAAGACGAGGAATTTTCCTGTAAGTAAAAATTGGGTCAATTAATAAAATATGCGAAATGAAATTTATTGATCCCTGAATTTTTTGGAATTCAAAACATTGCCTAAGCTAAACACCCACAAGCAAAAAAATGAAGATACTTTGTGTTTTGTATGATGATCCCAAGGATGGCATGCCTAAGAGTTACCCCCTCAGTGATCTTCCAAAATTAGAACGATATCCGGATGGCATGTCCCTCCCCACACCTAAAGGAAGAGACTTTACTCCAGGTGAATTATTGGGTTGTGTATCAGGAGAATTGGGACTGAGGAAGTTTTTAGAAAATAACGGTCATGAATTTATCGTAACAAGCAGCAAGGATGGAGATGACTGCGAAGCTGACAAACACATCGTTGACTCTGATATTGTCATATCCCAACCGTTTTTTCCCTACTACTTAACCAAGGAAAGAATTGAAAAAGCAAAAAACCTGAAAATGGCGATAACCGCTGGAATTGGTTCGGATCATGTGGATTTGCAAGCGGCGATTGATCACAAGGTAGATGTGGTAGAGGTAACTTTCTGCAATTCTAGATCCGTTGCTGAGCACATTGTGATGATGATTGTTTCGATGGTAAGGGACTATCATAACCAACACAGAATCGTAAATGAGGGTGGGTGGAATATTGCCGATGCCGTTCAAAGATCCTATGATGTAGAGGGCATGCACATTGGGACGGTTGCTGCTGGAAGAATTGGTTTAGATGCTTTGAGGAAAATGAAGCCTTTTGATGTGCATTTGCATTACTTTGACAGACACAGACTGCCAGAAAATGTTGAAATGGAACTCAATTTAACTTTCCATGAATCCGTAGAATCTATGGTCGAAGTATGTGATGTGGTAACGATCAATTGCCCCCTACATCCAGAAACTGAAAACTTATTTGATGATGAATTAATTGCTAAAATGAAGAAAGGGGCGTTCATCGTAAATACCGCGAGGGGAAAAATATGTAACCGTGAAGCTATTGCCAAAGCACTTGAAAGTGGACAATTGAGCGGATATGCTGGCGATGTATGGTTTCCACAACCAGCACCGAATGATCATATTTGGAGATCTATGCCAAATCATGGGATGACTCCTCACACCTCTGGAACATCCTTATCCGCACAAACTCGATATGCTGATGGAGTTCGTGAAATCTTAGAATGTTACTTTGATGGAAAGGAAATTAGAAACCAATACCTTATTGTACAAAACGGCCAATTAGCCGGTATGGGTGCCCACTCCTACAGCAAAGGTTCATCGACCAGCGGGTCTGAAGAAGCTGCCAAATATAAAAACGATTAATTTCAATTTGCTTAGGTCCATTCCCTTTCAATCGAAAAACACTCAAGAAAATGACTTTCTTATGGTCATGAGTTAAATGTTGTCATTTGGTTTACGGTAATATTTGATTATTAAAGAATATTCGAAATGAAAGAGATAGAGCCTAAAGTAAGCACGAAAGATACTTGTAATATACATGCTGACCATGATCATCAACATGGTCCTGATTGCGGTCATATTGCGATAAAGCATGGGGATCATATCGACTACCTACATGATGGACATCTACACCATATGCACGGAGACCATGTTGACGAGCATGTCATTGAGATTTCAGAAAAAAACCCTGATCATTGTACACCAAATTACCAGTGCACCGGTCATGATGCTGACCATGTTCACGGTCCCGATTGTGGACATGAAGCTGTACCTCATGGGGATCACATTGACTATTTGGTAGACGGTCGCTTACATCATCCACACAACGGACACTGCGATGATCATGGTCCCGTAGAGATTATTTAAGCAATTCAATTAATATTCTTCTTACTAAAACTATTGTTTGAAGGGTACAAAAATGTTTGGTAATTGAATGCCAATTCCCTTTTCTTTCTACCTGAAAACCTGAAAAGATTAGTATTGTCCAACTGCTTGATAAGCTTACTTGTTTTAGAAAATCTTTATTGTTTTGCGAAGCAGTCCATCTTACCGAAGCTTAGTTGAGGTAATGTTTGGATAGCAAGGGAAAGAATCTCATCTATCCATAATGATTATGGTAAGTGAGCAAGACCATAACTAAGAATTTATCAATGAATGTAAAAAAATAATTCATAAATCCTTTTCTATGGTACTTGGCACATTTATTGCAAACTATTTGCGTTAAAATTTCTTAAAACCTTCTCAATAATTCGAAAAATAAAATAATGTTATGAATACCCTAATTAAAGTAGATCTGAACGCCAAACCTGAAGAACAAGATATCATGCACAACCGTTGGCACCCTGACATTCCGATGGTAGCAATGGTCGATCCAGGTGATGAATTTAGAGTTGAATGCGTAGATTGGACGGGTGGTCAGGTTGCAAATACGGACGACGCTTCTGATATCAAGTATGTTGATCTTTCGAAAGTCCACTATCTGAGTGGCCCCATTGGAGTAAGAGGTGCAGAGCCAGGTGACTTACTTGCAGTTGATATTCTTGATGTCGGTATGCTCGAAGATTCTCTATGGGGTTTCACTGGTATCTTCGCTAAGGAGAACGGAGGAAGTTTTTTGGTCGAGCATTATCCTGAAGCTCGGAAAACCTGCTGGGACTATCATGGAATAAAAACTACTTCTAGACATATCCCGGGTGTTGAATTTGCGGGTATCCGTCACCCAGGCTTGATTGGTACACTTCCTTCCAAGGAACTTCTGGATGTGTGGAATAAACGCGAAAAAGAACTTTTTGACACCAATCCCGATCGAGTACCTGCACTGTGTACTCTGCCCTACGCGGACACAGCCCACATGGGTCGAATGGCTTCCGATGAGGCAGCGGAAGCAGCGAAGGAGGCGGCTCGTACAGTACCTCCTCGAGAACACGGAGGAAATTGTGACATCAAAGATCTTTCACGTGGTTCCAAGGTTTATTTTCCGGTCTATGTAAAAGATGGTGGGTTATCCATGGGCGACTGCCACTTTTCTCAAGGAGATGGAGAGATTACTTTTTGCGGTGGCATTGAAACGGCTGCATTTGTCGATGTTCGGGTTAATTTGATCAAAGACGGAGTTGCCAAATACGGAATAAAAAATCCTATATTTGAGCCCAGCCCCAGCAACCCGAATTACCAAAACTATATAATTTTCGAGGGTATTTCCGTTGATGAATCTGGTAAGCAACATTACATGGACACAACTATCGCTTACCGTCAAGCTGTCCTGAATTGTATCGAGTATCTCAAGAAGTTCGGGTACACAGGTGAGCAAATCTATTCTCTTCTAAGCTCAGCTCCAGTCGAAGGGCATGTCAGCGGTATAGTGGATATACCCAACGCATGTGCAACTCTTTTCCTGCCGACGGATATATTTGACTTTAATGTCAAACCCGAACCAGGTGGGCCTAAAATTTCGATCCCGACAGGAACAGATGTAGCGAAAGCTCTTTCGTAAATTTCATTTTTATAATGTAAAAATTCTATTACGAATAGGTCAAAATCATATTTAAACATGCCCACATACGACTATCGTTGTGAAACCGACGGTTGTGAAACAAACGCAACATTTGAATTGGTTCGTTCGATTGATTCACGCAATTCACCTGCAGAATGCCCTCATTGTGGCGAATTGTGCAATAGAATTCTAAAAATGCCCGCATTAAAATCTTTGGATCCTAATGTGAGTATGGCTATTGACCGTAATGTAAAGTCTCGTTTTGAGCCTAAGGAATATAACCCCTCTAAGGGTTTAGTCGATAATGGTGTTCCTCCCAGCCACAGACCAAAAAAGCCTAGACGCTCGTATAACGGACCAAGATCTTGGGTCGTGGAATCCGCGAAATCTTCGCTTTGAAGGACT
>JAYZJX010000071.1:0-20349 GCA_036164015.1 Verrucomicrobiota bacterium
TTATCCCATCCGCTTGAAGAAGCATCAAGGTTTGTTGTTTCACCAGCATCCTCATCGCCCCAAAATATGGTTACTTGCGGATCTTCTCCCCCGAAAACCAAAGATTCAACAAGATCACCCTGATATATCTGCCCCACTTCATCCAAAGTCAAAGAACGATCGTAGACACGAACATCATCGATCATCCCGAGCAATTCCAAGTCATTTCCCCAATTACTTTTACCGACATACTGACGAGTCCGAGTTACACTTTGAGGCTGATGCCCAAGTATGGCGCCTCTCATTTCTCCGTTCCTGTACAGTTTCATAAGTCCAGTATCATCAACGGTTGCAACTACATGCTGCCATTCATTCAAAGTCCAAAAGTCTTGGACTATCAGGGAACGGTTACTTCCCCCACGTCTGATGCTCCATTCAGCTTCATTTGATGTCCCACGATTAGCCAGCAGAAGATTGTGATTACCTGCACCATTCCCAAAATCAAAAACTCTCTGCCAATTACCCAAGTTTTCTTTGTATACCCATGCGGAGAAACTTGTCGCTCCTTCTATACGGAAATCTCCCACTTCAACATAGGCAAAATCACTACCGTCGAACTTCAATGCCGTACCAAACTGCCCTCCAAGTCCTTCGGTCCAGGTTGCTCCGCTAAAAACCTGTCCAACCGAAGAAAAGCCGGTCGAATCATAAGCTTCTGTACCTTGTCCCTCATCGAACCTCCAATGGCCGATAAGTTTTTCAGAAACCAATGGTTTTGCTAAAGGAACTACTACAGTTTCTCCTCCATTACTTATGACTTCACCACTTAAAACAGCTGAATCTTGTGTCTGATTGATCGCTGTCATTGCACGAATAGAGGGCAGGGCGACCGTGCGGAAACGCCCACTTACATCAGACCAATCTGAAAACGCTGATCCCTTTGCCTGAACCTGATAAAAGATGGTATCTCCGCTCGAGAAGCCACCAATATCAAAATTACCTACCCCAGACATTTTCGATCCTAAATTTTGTGAGAATTCCCAGAGACCGGCATTTTCACCATGATCAAAGCTACCCCAATACAAAATAAGCTCAGGAGGAGAACCGTCATACGAAATCAACTCATAGGAAATCGTTGCATTAGAATCGGTAATCTGGCTTGCAGGTCGGACTTCAACAATGGGCGGAACTGGCTGGTTTCCAGTAGTAAAAGAACGAATCGAACCATGACCTGCAAGCAGCTGTATTTCTGATGGGCTCAACTCATCATAAAATAATTGAACTCTATGCATCTCACCGGAGAAGTCACCCCATGGATTAGCACGACTTGGTCTCGCTGCACCTAAGCTAATTGGTGATATCCCACTGCTCTCAAGACGTCCATTGTACTGGGTCCATGTATTGATTTTCACGCCATCAAGAAAGACCGTCAGTTCTGTTCCGTAAACTACAGCGAGATGATACCAGACTCCGTTACTTATTCCAGCATCAACCCGCACAGTCTGATCTGTTGCAGCAGTACCTGAATCAATATAAATTTCGATATCCGAACCCTGTGTACCAATTTCAAGATTGTCATTACTACGCTGACTGGACTGTGCAACCAATACATTATCGACCCCATGATTAGTGGATCGACTTGAAGCAGTTTGACTGCGGTTAAACCATAATGATAATGTAAATCTATCTATTTGATCCATCTCATTGATGTCTCCCAGATTCACATAGTCATTATCACCGTCAAAGCTCAAAACCCTTCCTCTGTTTAGATCCAGAGAGGATGTGGCACCAAAAATTTCACCATTGATGCCACCTTTTTCATCAATTGCAATTGAACCGGTATCATTTAATTCCCAGTAATGTGCAGGAATAACGGAAACTGAATCCCCATTGGACTGACCAGCTTCATTGACAACTTTTGCACGATAATAATAGGTAGAAGATGGACTTAGACCACTCAACAACTGTGAAGAAAGTCCCGGCTCACTAACCACACTTTTATTCGTTTCAGTAAAAGAAGTTAAAGATGGGTCAGTCCCCCAAATAAAGGAAAGATTACCGTCAGCACCACCTAGGTCAAAAATGTTGGCCTGTAGTCTAGCAGAGGTTGACCCGACCTGGGTTGCCTCAACAGTTTGGGACTCGGGAGTCATAGGTAATACAGTGATATTGAAAACTTCTGATGCTTGGCCCCACTTATTTGTCCCAGTTACATTTACAGAATACGATCCTGCCTTTTCAGGAATGCCGTTAATAACCAATCCTGACTGCCCAAGAGGTTTACTCGATTTGTAGGGGTGCCCGCTGGGTAAACCTGCTTGTAAGTTCCATTTTTCTGCCAAATAACCTTCAATTTTTTGCTTCTCAGACAGCATCATAACCCTTGGATAAAAAAGAACTTCCCCGGCCATCCATTGATTATCTCCATTGAGTCGATCAAAAAGAACTTCAGGGCGCCAATTTCCAGAAACATCACTCGCTTCAACCTCTCCGTTTACTCTTACTTCATAGCCGTAGCGTGAAATCGTCCAGGCAATGAGAGATTTCGTTTTGGAAGAAACTGTTGTATTTAAAGCAGGGTTGTTATCGTTCCAACGCCTCAACCCCCAGTTACCAGACTGAATCATTCTCCATCCTTCAAAAGTAAAGAGCTCTCTCTCAGGAAACGAGGACCCTGTCTCTAAACCCACCAAATAAACAGTCATTGGCATACTGGTCGCATCTGGAATTCTTAATGACTTACCATAATCGAAAAGCATCATTCTTTTTCCGGTTTCTGGATCAAAAGAGATCAATGGAGAAGATTCAGGTAAACTTTGAGCGTCTCTTTCATTTACGGACTGGTCTTTCCAAACCTTGACCCTACCGGTGTCATATGAAGTTGTGGTGGTGCCAGCAAAGTCACCATTGCCAGAATTGTAAAGAGATGATACTTGTGCTGAATCAATTTCCGTACTGAAAATTCTAAGATCGTCAATTGAACCATTAAAATCTCCCCATTGATCCGAGAAGATTCTTCCCATCCCCAAGGAAAGTGGCGAATCCTGTGAGGAATCGAGTAATCCATCAAATGGTGTACGATTTAATCTCTGTACACCGTCCACATATACCTTCAATCCATTTCCATAGCTAACAACAAGATGGTGCCAAACTCCATCACTTATCCCTGCACCCGTGGTCGAGTAAGTGGCATCCTGGACACCACCGCCAGAATCAAGATAAACCTCAACTTCGCTTCCCTCAGAACCAATCTCCAGATTATCGTTATCATAAGCACTAGACTGGGCAATAATCAGATTGTCAATCTGATGATTGGTTGGAATTCCCAACACTTCACTATTTCGCTTAAACCACAAAGCAATGGAAAATGCATCCGGGCGGTCCATTTGGGCCACTTTATCAAAGACCAATCCGTCATTTTGGCCATCAAAGGAGATGGAACCACCATTTTTCCCCGCCGACCATTGAGCCTGATCGATCAATCTGCCATGATTGGCATTGCCGGTATGATCATATGCAATGGAACCGTTAGTCTCATCGAATGGCAGATATACCAATAAATGATCAAGTGCCACCGAATCGTTTCGCTCATACGATTCATCCTCATGAAAAACGAGGCTGTCATTATCATCTGCATCATACCAAGCAAAAAGTCCTGGTATCTCATCCGGTGAGAAACCAACTTCATTAGTAAGCCCGGGAGGAAGTCCGTTTATTTCATAGGTTAGGGAAGGGGATTCACCTAAATCTAAACCTGATATTTCTTCCCCATAATAAAGACTTGGAACAGTAATCGTAGGGAGGTTTGGAGTGGTCACTATTGATAAGGACCCCGAGCTGCCATATCTGGCACCAGTTCTGGGGCTGACATAATCAACTACTGCTGGATCGCCACGGTAAAGATGATAAACATCCTCACTTCCAAAACCTTTATTGTAGAGCCGCACATCGTCTATGATACCCTTAAAATATCCTCCATTTCCATGATCTGGTGCTACTCCAATGTAAAGATTTGTTGAATAATCAACCATCAATTCATTCAAAACTCTTCTTTCATAACGCTGAGTCCCAGTAGCAAATGTACCATCTACATAGGTACGGGCATATTTTCCACTCAACCCCGAATTAGTGAAAACAATATGATACCATTTTTTCCATCGAGATAGTACAAAATTCTCCACTCCTTCATTCCAATTTGTCCCCTCACCGAAACGATGATGTAAATAAGGTCTGGTACCGTGACTTGAATCACCCTGCCAAATTGAATGTATCCTTCCATCAGCCCCTCCAGTTCCTCGACCAAAAAGACCGGTCCAAGTCTCATTATTCCTCTCTGGAAAATACCACATTGAAACAGTGTATTCATCGATCACCAATGCATTATTATACGGAATTGTAATCTTGTCATCATCACCGTCGAAATAAAAGGCTCCCCCTTTTTTTCCGGCTCTTCTCTCGGGGTTACCGGAAATATTTCCGTTTAAAACCGAATTTCCTTGAGCATTCACAGCAACATTGGAAGAGGCAATATCATCCAAAGTCCAATATCCAACAAGGTTGCCTTGCCGATAAGTGGAGTGAATAAGCGAAAAGTTTTGCCCACCACTTGCATTCACATCCCCTTCAGAAATAGCACCATCTGAAAGTAATGCAATTCGACCACCGCCTCCTGCTCCTGCCAGTGTACTGTCTCCCAATGCATCTCCTCCTTTGGCATGAATAGAGCCAAGATTCGTTATGGAAGAAGCTTCAATACGGATTGCACCACCCGAACCTCCTGCTCCCGAACCATCGTAATGGGATGTACCCGATCCACCGTTTGCAGAAATCGTTGAATTTGACTCCAAAATGAAATTTCCTCCCACAACAAAAGAGATTGCACCTCCACCTCCACCTGCATTTCCACTTCCACGAATTGCGTGACCTCCGCCCGATCCACCAACCAAATCCTCAATCAAATTATCACCATACACTAAACCTGGCACTCCTCCACTTAATCCACCCGTACCTACTCCACCATAGCTACCACCACCGGTTGACTTACCGATTTCATAACCACGACCTCCCCCTGGACCCTGTCCATTTAGGGCTGGGTGAAGGTTGGAAAACTCCTCGGTATTTCGCAATGAGCGCCCTGATGCCCATCCCCCCGGGCCCCCTTTACCTGAATAGATTCCCTGCTGTCCAGTTTTTCCGTCCAGGGATATATCTGAGCCTACACTGACATTTCCACTAACCTCCAAAAACAGGGCATTTTCGCCTCGAACATCCACCACTACATCAGAACCAATTGAAAATTCCGTAAACTGAAAACGACAGACTGAGTATCCAAAACGAGATCCAGCATTTTCAATAAAATTAGAAGTAACCTGACCTTTGCCCCGTAAGCCAGATGAATGAGACCAAGAACCTCCAGTATCCAAAATCAAGGTTCCAGAAGTCAGGGATAAAGCAACTGCAGGCGTTGAAGACTTGGGTCCGACATAAAGAGAGCCAGGGTAACCAGCCGCTCCATCAGCATTACCTTGACCACCGTTTAAATTAATCATTCCTCTGGTTATCACACCATCTGCCAGCAACGCCACACGTCCTCCACCTCCAGCACCACCTGCATCCCTCAAATATCTTGAACCATTTTCTCTTGGGTCCAAGCCAGAAGCATCTCCTCCCTTAACCTCAATCACTCCGAGATTTTCTATGCTATTAGCGACAATACGAACAGCACCACCTGAACCTGCACCACCCGAGAAATTAGCTCCTACCGTGGGGTTTACAAAAACCGTACCTCCATTCATTGCCAGACGCACGCCTGATTCAATTTGCACTTTGCCTGTCGCAATCATTTCAACCGCACCACCACCGGCACCTGCTTCGCCACCATTTCCGATACCACCACCAGATCCCCCCATTAAGACTTCGAGACCACCACTACCATACCTTATCCCAGAAGGACCAGAAGCCCCGCTACCACCTTCTCCCGCGTAGGAACCACCACCACCGGTAACTCCTCCGGATCCTGTGGATCCAAGACTCTCACCCTTCCCAGGTCCCTGACCTCCACCAAAACCACCAAGGATACCTTTACCCATTTGTAAACCTTTGGATGGATCATTAGCGTAGTACGCGTCATAGCCGTCTGTCAATGTGCCCCCGGGTAAATGGGGAAGGGTTGGAGATGGAGAACCGATCAAACTTTTGGCAATCGTGATATTTCCATCAACATCCAAGGAAAGAGCATTGATTCCTTCAAGCCGAACATTCTCTAAATTCTCACCAAAAAGTAGATTCTCACTAATTTTAAAAGTAGCTTTGGAAACTTTCCAAGCAGAACCATTCGGTGCTTGATAGCTGACGGTTGAAAGATTGGCATCAAATACTTTTTGTTCTCCCTCACCATTATTTCGGTCCCAGAAGATTCCAGCATTTGTACCAAAATCATCCACTCCAGTATTTATCCTCACAATACCTTGGTCAAATCGCAGAGTGGTAAAGGAACCAGCATTAGACCACGCAGTTTGAGAATTATCTGCAAGAAATCGATAGTAGTAAGTTTTCCCGCTGTCCAAGCCTTGCAGGTGAGCATCAAAAGCTCCTTGATCTATCGAGCCAAGTGACATGCTTTGATTCCAATCTCCCGCTACCTGTCCTGCATCAGCCAGGCCATAATAAATTGTAATTTGGTTGGCAGCACCCCCTGCATTAGTAAGAATTCCCTGCAATTGAACGCCCCGACCAAATCTCTCAATCACTGAACCAGCAGAAATTTCAGGAGCACTCAAGGCATTCTGAATGTTGATATTTAATGCGGACTGAGCCAGACCCATGGAATTGGTGGCAGAAAGAGTGAGATTAATTATCCCAAGCGGGTCAGTCGTCATCCCTTCTAGCATACCGGTTGCGACATTCAAAGTTATGCCAGAAGGCAAGGAACCCGAGCTTATTGTGTAGGAAGAAGCAGGTGGATTACTACTGATCTGAAAATTAAAAGGCACACCCTGTACAATAGTAAGGTTCAAATCACTGGGTAAGACGGGCAGGGACTTATATTGCAGATCATAAGCTAGCAAGTTACCTCCGGATTTTTGATTTTGATATTCATAATTTGCCCAAGCCGCACCTCTGGCTTTGCTAGCTAGTCTAAATTCATCCAAAGATCCGGACATACTATTAGTGCCGTCAAAATTGGACCCAATTCGTAGATCGCTAGAACTTGAAGTATTAACCAAAGCATTTACAGATGATGCTGGAGCATCAACCAATTTACCGTCCCAGTAGACTCGAGTATCATTTAAATCAGCCCCACTTCCAGGATAGGAGATCAAAAGATGATGCCATTGTCCGGACACAGAGGATCCGATTCCCTGTCGAATCCCTCCGTTACCAGTTAAAACCCGAGGGCCTTGATTATCCCATGAAATTTGCCAACTGTTTGAACTGTCTCCCCAACCACCCAGCTGACCACTATTATCGACGGACTTCATCCAGAGACTTACAGTCCTTGCCTGATCCGATACGATTCCTGTATATCCAGGGACTACAAGATTTCCCGAAGAGGACAGGGTGAGACTCTTTCCGATCACACCGGGTTGGTTCTGAGTTACAGAGCCTTCCGATGAAGCGTTACGACCGGCGTTTGAGGAATCTAATGCATCTTGTAAATGCCATACCCCTTGATAATCAGACCAAACATCATAGTTCGGCATTGTTATGTTAGAATCATTACCCCAATATGCGAAAATCTTGCTATTCTCATTTAGTTCATGCACATCAATCCATACCAGAGATTCACCCGTTGCATTCCATTCATCAATTTCAAAAGCAAGTTCACGATTGTACTCGTCATAAAAGCGTAAATCACCTCCGGTGGTAGGATCGGCAAAGGTCTGAAGGTTAAAATCAGGATGAGAATTCGAACTCAGTCGAACAAGCAAAGGAAAATGCTCTAGAGTCCCGCCTAGCCATTTGGATAGGAAATAATCTTCCAATTTCTCGATTTCCTGAAAGGCAAGTACACGGTTATAAATAACTACTTCCGCCACTTCTGCTTTTGCAAATTCATGATTAGTTTGGCTACCACCCAATGCAAAGAATTTAGGTTTGGCGTTTGAATTTACGGGAACACTAATACTTTCTACATCATAACCATCTCTCCTTAGTAATGCATTACCGCTGACCTCAAAGGTTCCGGAAAATATGTGCCACTTTGTATCAGCTGAGGGTCCGCTTATTTCGTTATCACCCAACTTCCAATAACTCGACTTACTTGCACCTAATCCAAAAATCCAATCCGAACCCACAGATGCAATTACTGCGTTATCCTGACCGCCACTATGCCTAGCGACAGCGATGATCGTGTAATCATTGAGAAAGCCGCCAAAATCATAGGAAGAATACATTTGGGAAAGACCATCGAATGATACCACTTTCTTATTTCCAAGTTCAGGGTTAAGGACAACTTTAGGTAAACCCCTAACTCTATCTAATCCGCGTTCATTTCCGGAAGAATCAGACCAGACAGATAAGATTGAGCCATTTTGGTCGGGTAGGGCTGAGGCATCCAGATGCATACTCAAACCAGCCAAATTAGAAGGTTTCTCTCCAAGCGAAGATGGGTTAATTGAAAGCTCAAGCTGTGTAGAAAATGCCAGAGGATCAAAGATGCGAAATTCATGAGACTGACTTGTGCTTGAAACTGGGTTGGAAGCCGTAATTGTAATCCTAAACACACCACCCGACTGAGGTGCACCCACGATTCGATTGCTACTTGCATTGTATTCAAGTCCCGAGGGCAGTGCAGACACAACAACTGAAGTAGCATCTGAAGTATGGATCGCAAAACTCGAATGTACACCCCGTGCCCAATGGGAAAAGGAGGGAGACAAGATGACCGGAGTCTCAGGATTATAAGCAAGGCTGAAATTAGCATCCTGAAAGGTATCCCCAAAGCCATCGGTTTTAACACCACTCCCGTCAATTTTCACAAAAAGATTAGCGGAACTTGAATTGTCATCCGGTGACAATTCAAATTGATAATGTCCGGTTCCCATCCGTGTAAGATTCGAAATAGTCGCATTAACATCAACAATGTCTCCAACATCAAAACGGTGGGTACCGCTTGTAATGAGTGAAACAGGCAAACCATCTTCCAGAAAATAGACATCAACAACTTTTGGGAGTTCCAAAACATTGGAATAAGAAAATTCAATGGATTTCTGATTAAAATCCCCATTTCCATCTCCATAAAGTTTCTTTACTTCGTCAGCAGATAGGGAGGTAGCATAGATTCTAAAATCATCAATTCCTCCAACGGTTGAGGTTGCTTGATAATCATCCGTCGGACCGAGCCTGAACCCATTAAACAAAGGAAAAGAGAGATTTCCAGCAAACGAGGAGAGGGCGTCCAATTCTCCATTAATAAAAAATTGAACTTCCTTGCTTGAAAGATCATAAGTCAAAACCAAATGTGACCATTGATTGAGCGGCAAATAACCATTAGCCCAAAATTCATTAATCGCAGTACCTGGCAGGGAAGTTTGGTCGAGACCCAGCATAGTGAGCACTGGACGCTGTTTACGCAAACTGATAGATGCAGGAATGGGAAGGCCATCCACATTAAAAAGATAAAAATCTTCACTTTCTGGGTATACCCACATAGACAACGCGACTGATGAACCCTGGAAAGTCACACCATTTGAGAGAACCGACTTGCCAAAGTCTACCCCATTGAATTGGACACTCTCCCCAAACTGTCCACCACTTTGATATACGGGCAAAGAGCCATTCGCATTGTTGCCATTACCCGAAGAGTCAGAAAGAGAAGAATTTAATTCCCACCAGAGAATAAGATCAGACTCTCGAACCCTGTGGGGACGAAAATCAATTAATTTCGAAACTTCAGGATTCTTAACCCCCTGATTATCCGTGATTGAATCTGCAGATAAAGCAATAGACAAAATTCCCGGGCTATAAGAGTCAGGAGTAAGAATTAAATTAAAGATTGTTGCATTCGAATCAGTATCCTCCGAAATCGAAGATAGACTCAAACCAGAAAACTGGAGATCCTGTGTGGCATTAAAATCATTCACGGGCTGATTTAAAACTAGCCTGGCACTCAATTGGTCTGCCCAAGCGATACTGTCTGTTTCTATCCTCGCGTTGGGTCCCAGATCACCCATTCCATTACCCCACAGTTTATTGACTTCGTCCACGCTCAATGGGCGTCCCCATACGCGTACATCATCAATAAGACCATCAAAGGTGCGATTCCAGTAACCGCGTCCCAGTCGAATAAGGTTTGAATTACTGTCAAGTCCCAGCGAATCTGATGTTATCGACCCACCATTCAAGTGCAGCGTGGTTCTTGAGGAGATTGGATCAAAAACGGCTACGCAGTGGTACCATTGGTTCGGATAGATCGTCAAAGGTGATTGAAATCGATTACTTCCGTTCCATGCCGTAAGAGAACCGAATCGGATGGCCATTGTCCAATCCCAGCCTCCATTATCAGTGGAGAAGATCATTCTTTCATTATCCGTTCCACCTTCAACTTGTCTTGGATAAACCCAAGCGGAAAGGGTCATCCCATCTGTACTACCCTGATCAATCCTGAAAGGCAGATCGATATAGTCATCTCTTAAATCAATTGCATTTCCATATTTTCCAGCTTGGGAATTAGGGCTAGTAAAATACTGGATTTCTCCAACTCCAACAGTGTTGTTACCATTATTGTCACTGATTACTAACTTGTAATATCGATAAAAACCCGGACTAGTGACAGAATATCTGCGAGTCTCCCACTGCCCCCAACCTGTTTGATTATTTTTACTGTCTAAAGTAACCCAACTGGAATTATCATTGGACCCCTGCAATGTCCAATCCTTTGGAGCTCTTTCTTCGTATCTCCAACTCTGAGATTGGATCGAATATTGAGTGACTTCAATAGGTTGAGTAAAGTCATAAGAAATCCAAACATTTGGCAACTGATTCCCCCGCGCCAACCATCGTGAAGCAGCTGTATTTCCACCATCATCAAATGCTTTTGCTGCGGTGTAAGTATTGCTGGATGCAGACGATGAGATGTTTCCTTGACCGGGAGAAGTTGCATCAAAGCCAAAATATGTACCATGCTGCATTCTCCCAGACATGTCATAAATCTTAGATCCATTAAAGTCATCCATTGGGAACCAAGCCAGCAGATCATCTTCAACCGAAGTGATTATTCTTCGACGAAATTCAAAAGCTCCAGCAGAGCTTAGGTTCCCGTCTTTAATTACCGCTCCGTATGGAACTTCCAACCGAACAGTTTGTGGTGAACCGGTTACATTCAGCTCAAGAGAGTAAGTACCTGTATCAAAAGAAAGAATCGTGCCGTTAGTCGCATTAATTTCACTTTGTAAAAGTCCAGGAACCGTGACACTCTGATTATTTTCAATAAAAGATACGGTGTGCGATGAAGGCACTTTATAAAACGGATCAGTTCCAGAGACATGAGGTCTAATGCCCAAGTCACCAGCACCTGCAGAATATAATAAACTAACTTCGGCACTACTTAAGGAACGATTAAAAATCCTAAAATCATCGTAGAAAGCATTAGCTTTCCAATCGTCATCAACAGAGTAGCGGTTAAGGTATAAATTATGGTCTGAACCATCTCCCCATGCCAGGTAACCATTATGTGAAGTCTCAGAAACAAGTATTCCATCCAAGTAGAGACGAACAGAGGAGCCATCATAGGAGACAACATAATGAACCCAACGACCGCTTGGAAGACGGGCATTTGCATCGCCCCAACCTGCACTGGTGCTTGCGGAGCCTCGAATGGTATTATCATCTTGGTATTGGAGTGAAAACTGTCCATTTCTTGCTAAGACACCAAATCCATCATCCAAAACTTTTGCCCACAAGGAGACAGTGACCTCAGATGTCAAAGAAAGAAGTTCCCCATTTACACTTAGGTATTCGCCGGGACTTAAATGTAGTGCTGAATTGAATTTACCCGCTACAGTCTTACCCGAAGTGACGCTACCATGGGTACTAAATCCTGAAAAGTCTTCGATAATCATCGATGCATTCAAATCATCAAAGGTGTACCACAACACTAAATTGTCCTGGGCTGTTAAAGCACTGGCATGGACAAAAGATTGAGAAATGGCATTCGATGAAGATTGGCCGGCAGATGCAGCTCCCGCATCCAACGCGATTGTAATATTGGCAGGGTAGGAGAATGCGGAAAAATCAAAGTCATAACCAGAACCATTTTGGGAGAGGTTCGATAAGTTTCCTCCAGAAATCATGAAATCAGTGGGATCGAGACCTGTAGTGGATTGAGGAACCCCAAACTTTAAAAATTCTACCCTGCCGGTTGTTGTCAAAGATGAATTATCAACATCCAAGGTAATGATTGGAGTCAGTCCCAAGTCGCCATTTCCGTTACCGTAGAGAATGGCAACATCATTATCCGTAAACGAACGGTTGTAAAACCTCACTTCATCCAAAGAACCCTCAAAATCCATACTTGAGGAATTATCCCAACCACCAATTCTTACATGATTCCCCTCAATCGTAACAATATTGTCTGAGCCAATGGAATCAGCCACCAGTATTCCGTTATGAAAAATCTTTCGAGCCTGACCGCTCATAACAGCGACCACATGTTGCCAACGGTCCTGCAACGCCAATCCATCAGGTCCGTCTAGACGATTCAGCCCAATTCCTGTCGACCCAATATTAAAAGTAAAGGTACGATTAGCAGTGGATAACCCATTTACATTGTACCAAACCAAAACAGTGTCCGTGGTACTTCCATTAGTTCCGAAAATCGCAGCATCTTGCTCATTATTGTCATACCCAAGATTAGAAGGATATACCCAGGCTGAAATAGTAAAATTTCCTTCGTTATGAATACCCGCAAAGTGAGCTACACTCATGTAATCACCACTCCCATCCATAGAGAGCCCATTTCCAAACTTTCCAAAAGAAATACTTGCCCCTCCTGATAGATATCCATCGTTTCTTGCACTTCCGAGGTCCCTAATTCTGGTTCCATTTACTTCATCGAAAGCCCATCGGCTCAAAAGATGTTCCTCGTCATACACCAGTTGGTGCATATAAATTTCTTTTCGAAAAGATTCCGATGGCTTTCCGTCATTATCAGTAAACGAGTTAGCATCCAGACTTAGAATACTTGCCTCTAACGAATTGTTTAGGTCCAAAGAAAGTGAATAATTTCCATCTGCTGTCTCATTCATTTCCAAAACAGTACCGCCCTGTATATTCCAATCTGATAGATCAAAACCGGATACAGCCAAGTTTGAACCATCCTTGCCCACCAAAGCTTGCACCATTCTTGGATCCGAATCTTTTGCGGAATTTTCAGTAACCAAAACCGAGGGGAATTGATCACCAAATCCTTCACCATAAATATTAGCAATCTCCATAAAATCTAGAGTTACTCCATAAATTCGAATATCATCCAAATATTCTGCAAATAATTCATTGCTACTTGAATTTCCAATATACATGACATCGCTCTGTTCACGGCGATCTGCATCACCGACGAACTTCCCGTTAATGTAGAAATTTGTACGACTACCGGAGGCTAATACCGCAAAGTGATGCCATCCTGAGAAATCAAGTGGATCAACTTCATATCCGATTGAACGGTAACGATTGTCTCCGTTCCCATCATCACCGTCAAAAAAGCAAAGTGTCCGGTCACTCCCTCGAATCACCAAATATCGGTCATAATCACGACCCGCTTGAAGACCTTGCCCGCGATAAAGAGTCGACCTGAAATTTGAACGAGGAGGAAGTAGATTTTTAACCCAAGCGGTTAAAGTCCAATTATTTCCTAAGTTTACCCCGTTATCCTGAATGGTCATGCGACTGCTATCATCATTTCGGTCATACTTAAGTCCCCGACCAAACTTACCAAAAGAGCTTACCACTGCTCCGTCATATAACTTTGCAGTTCTGGCATTACCAGTTTTACCAGTCACTACGGCTCCATTACTAAAGTCAATCGGATCCTCATCAAAAGGCCACCATGCGATAAGCTCTTCAGCCCGCGTGACTGCACGATACATCAAGCGAGTGGAAGTATTTACGAGAATATTTCCTTCACCGTATCGATCGAAAACATTACCGGCAGCCAGTTCTATTTGTGAAACTAAATTCTCCTGATTCAGTGTGAAATTGAATGTGTAAGAGCCATTTCCTTCATAAATTAAAGATGAAGCATCAATGGATCCATTGGTAATCGATAAATCCGTGGAAATATCAAAATCAAGAACTTCAATCGGCAAGCCATTGCGTTCGAAGCGTAATCTGCCCTGAATTGGGCTGCCGTCGACCACAGGCGGAATATCTAAACTCGGCACAACTTGTAGATCTCCGGAACCATTTCCATAAATCTTGAGAATATCTGTTGCATCTAACCAGTCATCGTAGACTCTAAAATCGTCAAGCAACCCCAGAAAAGTTCTGGAAAGTGTAGATTCGTCAGTCCAGCGTCCAAATTGCAAAGGATAGGTATTCCCGGTATCAATATCATCCTTAAACCAATCACTACGTATGGTTCCGTTCACATAAACCTGCACATTGGTTCCCGTGTAAACATGGGCAAGATGCATCCATTTGTCTCGCATGCCTTCAGAAACCCATACATTTGGGTCCCAACACCAATGCTGGCTGCGAAACCTTCGATAATTCCCATCCCAGAAATCTCGAAAACCCCACATCCTGTGAGTACTATTCGGACATCCACGATGGCCAATTCCATATGGTCCCGGTTGTCCGCTCTGACCATCTTCCACATAAATCCAAAAAGCAATCGTTCTTGGATTGTCTGCACCAATTCCAAGTTTAGAAGCTAGAGCGTTGGTTGAAACCCATGCATTTTTGGGAAATCGCAAGGCACTTCCAAACTTAGCGTTTACGGTATCAAAGCTTACATTTGAAAAACCTGAATCTCCACTAACAAATTGACCGATGGATCCACTCATGTAGTCGGTCACAGTTGTTCCGCTTCCTTCATCAAAACTCCACCAAGCGGTGAGATTTTCGACTCTGGTCAAAGGACGGGCAAAACCAATCTCAAACGAGGTGGGAAGACTCTCCTGTCCACTTACATCGACGCCAACACCTTCTAATAAGGAAATTCCAACCCGTCCTGGATCAATGGTTGAATTGAATTCAATTGTCCAATTAGCACCGGAACCAGAAAAGCCAAGTAAATCTCCATTAGTCAGAATAATTCGCGATGAATTAAAGTCAGAAAGTTCATATTCCTCCCCATATTTTTTAAATAATAAATTTGCCGTTATGGGATTGTCATGGGTACTTGCAGGAAATTCCGTATCAATCGACAAACTAAGATCGCCGAGGCCTTTATTAAAAGTTTCTCGTGCGAGTTCTTCCGCTCGCAGGGATCTGTAAAATCTTAAATCATCTATGAGACCGATAAATCTACCATTAATTGGGTCTTGCTTTGTTGCAGCACCCAACAACCAATCATCTGATGGCTTAACCTGCAACTTACCACCAAGATCGGATGTATAACCTGTAAGAACTCCGTCCAAGTAAACACTAAGCTCATAATCATCTGAAGCATTTTCATCATAAGAAACTAATAGATGATGCCATTTACCTGTGCTAATCCCTGACCCCATTGACACGCGGGAACTTCGCACCCCGGTCGACATGAAAACTTCTATATTTTGACCATTGGATCCAATCTGGAGCGTCGAAGTGTTACTATCGCCTAGACTAAGCATGACATTCGACACCTGCTCGGTTGACCAGGAAAAGCCCTCTTCCTTCCGCTTAAACCAAAAAGAAAGCTGAAACCTACCTGCGTTAAAGGATGATGAAACCTTACTCATGTCAACTATCTGCCCGGGCTTCGCAAATTGCACGGAAGTTCCTTCTTTTGCATCAGCTGTCCATTTGACCCCACCATTCAAAACCCCATCATTCGATCCAATACTGTCAGATGCGACTGTGCCTAAAGCCTCATTAAACCACCACCAGTTTGTCAGCTCATCCTTTGCCAAAATATTGGGAACAATGCCAATGGTTCGATTAACTGCCAGGGTATCTTCACCATTGTAGGAACCCGCACCTTTGGGAAGCCTCATATCTATTGCAAGAGCATCTTGATCAGGGACAATCTGAAAAACAAAAGTTTGACCGCCATCAGTAGAGACAAATGATCCCGGAATCACACGACCCCCGGTCAAACTGGAATTGATATCAGATTCATCCAAACCTGTTACAATTACTCCAGAACCAACCTTACTAAAACTTAATTGAACATTTATGGGATTATCTTGGGTAATATACGGCGAAACCAAATTACCAACCACGCCCATGTCACCGGCACCACCATTATAAATTGTAGCAATATCAACATCGGTTAGTGCACTTGAATAGATTCGGGCATCATCAATAGATCCGTTAAAGTCATTCAAGCCAGGAATTCCACCAAGATACCAATCACCTATATTGAAATCACCGTAAGTTCCCTCAGCAAATTCATCAGTTCCCACCAACTTACCATTCAAAAAATGACGCAGTTCTCCTTCTTTTCGATTTACCACCAAGGCCAAATGATTCCAATCTCCCTCAAACATTTCCACACTTCCAACGGCAAGGTTCTCTCCCTCAGGGGTCGAATGATATGCAGTACTAACTCCACCAGTACCGGCAGATATCCCAGGATTGGTTTTTCCACCCACTCTCATTAACAACGGAGCCTTGTAGCCTAGAAAAACCGTGCCAACCCGATTGCGTGAACCATGACTTCCGAGATTGTTAACGACCATCTCGTCCAAATTGTTAGCATTTGTTCGACTGAAGTCTCCATCCCTATCCAAGTCAATCCAAAGGGCACTACCATCATCACTACGCGTACCAAAAGTATTTTCTCCAGAATGTAAAAAGGTATCGTTACCAATTCGTAATTTACCGAACCAAAGTCCTCCTATTGTATCGGTCCCGGTCAAACCTCCCGACTTCTGATCTATGGCGGAACCAGTAAAATCAATCTGTCCGCTAAAATCCTCGTCCTCAAAAACATAGTTCGGATCAACCATAAAACCATTTCCAAAATGATAGAGTAGGGAGGAGGCGATTTTAAAGGGCCAAGCTGTTTCAGATTCACCAGCACAGACGGTTCCGCCACCTCTTTTACCAAACCCCCCATTATCTCCTCCAGACCAGGAATTTCCCGACAAAGTACCACCAGTTGTGTTTGACTCACCTATTAACTGATCATCTATCCATACGCGAACCCTACCCGGCAATCCACCTCCACCAATCTTCATCTCCCACCTGAGATCATGGATTTTACCATCCGTAAATCCACCGGTAACCAAGGTGGCATACGGAATATCCAGAAGAGCCATATCAGAAGATGAACTTCCTGGTGCCGGGATGGAGGTACCACCTGCACCTGCTCGAAGTCTTAGAAAACCATCCTTAAACCCAAGAAATGAGCCAATTCCATTGCCTCCCTGCTCCCAAAGAAGAAAGTCATCATTTGCGGGATCCAGTGCTTCCTCAGGAAAAGCTGTAAGTACAGAAAAGTTAGCATCTTGGGAAGCGGTAATCTGGTTATTGGGTACATCCTGTCCGAAACGCCAACCCCTACCGTCGATATCATTAATTTTGTTATCATTAAAAGATCCATCAAAAAGCCTTTCAGTCAAACCGAGGGGAAATACGGTGGATTGATCTTTATCACTAGGATCGATCACTCGCATCGAGTTGTAATCGCTTACATCTACTCTCCCCGGGGCAAGTTTTGCCTGGATATACTCACCCCCAGCTCCTTCGTACCATCCCACGGCAAATTTATAGTCCATAATCGTGGAAAGCTCTTGAGGCTTAGCCCAAACTGAAACTGTATAACTCTCTTCCCCAACATCTACCGGTAGGCCCGCTCCCTCTCTTACTAGTTGTTGAATCTCAAATAAAGAAAAACCCTTGGAATAAAGACGGACATCATCAATCGCACCAACAAATCTTTGTCCATTATCCCATCTTTTACCAATTCGAAAGGAATAGTTTGAACCGGTACTTATGCTTGTTTGCCCCCACTGGCCGTAAAAATCTGCCTCAAAACCATCGATGTACAAAAGTACGGTATTTCGGCTATTGCCTCCAGAAGGATTAACGGCTGCCACATGATGCCAAAGCCCGTCATTTAAATTCTTGGCATAGGTTCGCCTTACAGAATTACGAAAATGCATTTGCAATTCATTTCTGTACAACCGTAGCCACCATCTTTGTCCATTTACTTCATGCCCCCAATAGGCAAGGGTTCTCCAATTTTTGTCAGTGGTTTTTACCCACATTGATAAAGTACGTGCACCGGTTCCAGAAATACCACGGTATAATGGGTTTGAAGCTTCCAGGTGATCATTTCCGGTAAAAGTAAAAGCCTGTCCATAACGTCCTTCTTGCCAGGGGTTTGCTTCGTTGACAGTAGCCGTCGCATTTCTTCCGTTTCCAGACATGTCTGAATAATTTCCGTCAAGGGGCCACCACAATTCTAAATCATCAAATCGATATGCTTTATCGACTGTCATTCCGTTCAATCCAAAAACCTTGGCACTATCACCGTCACCATCCAACTTAAGGGAGTGACTTCCAAGGGCGGGGTTGATGGAATCGAGGATGGGGTCACCCACAAGGTAAGCGGTTGATCCTGATCCTGAACTGTCAACCACATTGCTACCGTTCAATTCATCAAATGTCCACCAACCTACTAGATCTTCTGATTTTGTGACGATATCGGAATAAACAATAGCGACGGAACCGTATGAATTAGTGATATTCTGATCATCCTTACAGTTACCAGCATCTATTTCCAAAAAGATTCGGCTGGGTTTCTGGATAGAATTCAAATCAAAAGTGTGAGTTAGTCCTGTAGACTGTAGATTAGAGACAGTACCTCCCTGAATTTGGATATCAGACAATGTCAAATCATTGACCTGAACAGGATTTTCCTGACTGTCCAAAAATTGCAGGGTTACGGAAATAGGCATTGTGGCAGTAGCCCTATCCACAATAAAATTAGGGGTTGGTCCGAAATCGCCAGCTCCTCTGCCATACGATTCCATTACTTCCTTTGCATGCAAAGGGATGTTGTAAAAACGCAGGTCATCGATCCAACCTCTGAATAAATTACTTCCATCATCGGTTCCACCCACCCCCAGATCTCCATCATTGGAATCCACCGGCCATTCCAGAGACGAAGAACCCACCCAAGATCCATCGAGAAAAGTGTTGTAGGTAGTTCCGTCAAAAGTAAATACAAGTTGGTGCCATTCATCCAAAGTAAATGGTATGGTTCCGTTATCGTAATAGGTACCAAATGACCTTATGATAGACTTGAGACTTTTTCCATCAGGCTCGATTTGAACGAAATATGATGAGTATCCGTCTTTCTTCTTGGAAAGCAGCTGGCTGTATGCATCAGGCTGGCCATTGGATTTAAACCAGAAAAGGTAGGAAAAAACCCCGTTTGCCTTTATCTTCTCGTGTGCGAGCACGCGCGCGTAAGAATCTCCATTCATTAAATTCAAGCTATGTTTCGAAATAGCGGTATTGTTTACATCAATACTGCCCCATTTTGCATTGGCACTCAAAAGTAAATCAAGTCCGCCACCGGTGGAATCAACGGCAACGCTTCCGTTACCCTCATCAAAAGACCATCTTGCTATCAAACTCTGCTCTCGCACAACCCCTTCAGCAACAAATGCGAAGGTAATCAAGAACATGCCAAAACAGGCACATTTTCTCAGGCAAGGGAACATTATTTTAACATACTTCAGGGAACATATTTAATCAACATTCTCGTGTGCTTTTCTTCAAGGATAATCGAACTATACCAACGAAGATTCTATCGAAAAATTATTCATCAAAATCACGACAATAATCCACAAAAACAAAATAAAATTTTGAAAAAAGTAATAAAATTTAGAATTTTAAGATACACTAGAGCAGGACTAGAAGGTGTAAAAGCTCGAACAAAGCTCGCAGAATAAGACAGTCTTATGCAAAAATAAATCAACTATCAAATCCATGCACTCACAAAGTCTTAATTACCTCAACCTTATTTTATCTTGTTTTAACTCGGACTCGAATGAAGAGTTTACCACCGGTGGGTCGTGCGGAAGTACTTCTGTAAACAACACGTTCCATTCCTCCACCAAGATCTGTCGCTGAACCTGATACCAACTCGGCACCGCTGGAATCCCATGTTCTCAAATCTTGACTGGTTTCTACGATATATTCAATTTGATCGTCTCCAGTATTGAATTCGGAATTATATCGAGAAAATGCAATGTATTCACGCCCATCTCC
>JAYZJX010000072.1:0-5912 GCA_036164015.1 Verrucomicrobiota bacterium
CACGAAAAAAGTAAGGAGAAGTGTGTAGAGAAAACTTTTACGACCGAGTTTTTTTCCAGATGGATCATTAAATTTGTGAAACTTGAAGCCACCTGCTGTGTAATCCTGACGATGATTCCAAGCAATTGCCATAAAGTGAGGTAGTTGCCATGCAAATAAAATGCCGAAAAGTATAAGTCCAAACATTGTTGGTGAACCTGCTGCCACGACCCATCCTATGAGCGGGGGCAAGGCACCTGAAATGGCACCTATTTCTATGGCTAAGGGTGATTTCTTTTTAAGGGGCGTGTAAATGGCTAGATAAATTACTAAAGTAGAAAAAGTAAGTACAGTTGCCCAAGCATTCGTCCAGTTCCATAAAGTTAACAGGCCTAAGACGCAAAGAGTAATTCCAAAAATAAGAGCAAGCTCTGGTGATACAAGTTTTGCCGGAATTGGTCTTGTGGAAGTTCTGCTCATGAGAGAGTCTTCTCGACGTTCCATCCATTGGTTAAGAGCGGCGGCACCACCAGCAGAGAATGCAGTTCCAATGGTAAGGGCTAAAAAGAGAACCAAGTCTGACTTCAGAGGATCATGTACCAGGAAACCTAAAGAAGCAGTGAAAACTGAAAGTAAACTAAGCCTTGGTTTCGTTAATTCGTAGAGACCATTCCATGAAATTGATTTACTTGCATCTAAATCTGATGCATTCCGTGCAGCTATATTGTTCGTTATGTTCACTAGGGTAATATTAATAATGTTGCTACTTTGCTTTCAAGCAAGGTGAATTAGAACTTATAGTATATTGAAAGTTTTTCTAATAACATGCCGTAGAGTGATTAAAGACCCAAAAGTCAGATTTTTATGATTTGATAAGGCTACAACAAGCAAATCGGGTTGCGAGGTCAAGGTTTAGCTATATAAATATCGCTGTGTTACATTTTAAATCCCAACTACTTTTACTGACGCTCGGTTTTTTATTATTATCATGTTCAAATAATTCCCCGAAATCTTCTAACATGGGGTTGTTGGAAGATGAAATCAGGGCGAAGGTAATTTCCATCGATCTTAACTCAAGTCTAGTAAATTTTGAAATCAGTGCAATGGGAAGGAGTTTGAATGAAAGTACATCAAAATCTTCGAATGACAATTTCTGGGCCGAGGCACATCCGGGAGATCTAAATCTTCTTTCAAACACAAAAGTATTTAGAGGTGTACTCAAAAAAACCTTCAGCCCACAAAATGGAGAAATCTTTTCCCTCCAGAAAGTTTGGCCTGATGAGTTTTCCGAGAGAATTAAAGTTAACAATGTCAACAGATTGTTGAGGCGCGATACGCTAACCATGGGAGAAGATTCAATCAAGGGTGTAGGGGACCAGCTTCCCCCTTTCGCCTTGTACGATCAGGACGGTGAGACGCTTACCACAGATTATTTTGATGGTTCCGTAACTATCTTAAACTTTATTTTCACCAGATGTTCAGAGCCGGAAATGTGCCCTGCTGCGACCATGAAAATGAAAAAACTGCAACAGCTTGTTGATAAAACTAAAATTCCATTTGTTAAGTTTCTTTCTATCACGCTAGACCCGGAGTACGACACGCCAGGGATTTTAAAATCATACGCTATGGGTTACAATTTAAAGGAAGAAAACTTTCGTCTAGGAACAGCGAAAAAGTCAGTAATTGATGATTTATCCCTCCAGTTCGGGATTTTAAGAAAAAAAGAACCCAACCTTCCTCTTGATCACACGATGCGGACCTTGGTAATTAATTCTAGAAGACAAATTGTTTATCAGGTACCTGGTAAGAGTTGGTCCGTGGAAGATTTTCTCAGTCGATTACAGGGACATCAATCAATATAATTTAATTTTTGAATGAGTCGTTTTTCAAAATCTCTTTTGTTGATAATCCCCTTTGTAGTTTTGTATTTTGTAGCCCGCTCGCTTCCGGTAGAACCATGTGATTTTCTGCATGAAGAAACATACAACTTGGAGGGTGAATTAGATTATTGTGGTCCAGGCGATTCAGGGTTTGTCGATCTTACCGTCCGAAAATGGCCTTTGTCGATTTCCATGCGACCATTGGGCGAAATTAAAATCAATAAACCTTGCGAATTTGAAATTAACCTTAAGGAATTTGATGGTTCTCCGCTTGCTGCGGACGAAATAGCCTTGAGTCACACCGAAAAGATTCATCTATTAGCTGTTGATCCAAGCTTGGATGATTATCAACATTTACATCCAGTTCCGGATTCCCTTTTTGATGGTATTTGGCGTTTCACCATTACCCCTAAGAAATTTGGCGAATATCGGGTTTTTCTTGATTTGATTCCTATTCGCAGCCCAAGAAGGGTTCTTCTTTCTGAAACATTTACTGTCGGGGGTGGGCAAGCAGAAGTTTCATCGAAGCAAAGTTCATTAAGTCATCAAATTGGAGAGCGATCCTTTACTCTCGATGTCCAAAAAAATGAGATTTCCGGAGACGAATACATTTTAAAATTGAAAGCACGTAATTCTCAGGGTGACCCACTTACGCTTAAACCAGTAATGGGAGCCCATGCTCATTTAGTTGCTTTCGATTGGGAAAGAAAAGGTTTTGCCCACCTTCATCCTTTGGAAGCAGAGGGATTTATTGGCCCCGTCACAAATTCTATCACCAGAGATCTTGAGTTTTCATTCAATTCTTCCCGTATTTTCAGTTGCCGCTTATGGGCACAAGTATTGCTAGAAAATGATGAAAATGAAACATTTATACCCTTTAGTTTGAATTTAAATTCCCTTTCCGATGAAACAAATTGATGAAATAAGAACAAAACCGGAAAAACAAGAGCTCCTAAAGAAAATGAAACTGGCTGTGTGGGTTATTTCGGCAGCAGTTCTCGGTTTGGTAGTGCTAATGAGAGAAGTCAAAATTCCTCTGCCCGATGGAATGTCACTAAGTTTCTTGCCTCCATTCCATGCATTTTTGAATTCATTGGCGGCTTTTTCTTTGGTCATGGCTTTGATTTACATTAAGAAAAAAAATGTAGTGGTGCATCAACGCTGGATATATTCAGCCATGATTTGTTCTTTCGTTTTTTTGTTATCCTATGTCGCGTATCACTTTACCACACCTGAAACTTTGTATGGTGATCTGAATCGGGATGGAGACCTGAATGATAATGAACTTTTAAAAGCTGGCTCGGGCAGAAAAGTATACCTGTTTATTCTACTAAGCCACATTGCACTCGCTGCCCTTAGTTTACCTTTTATTTTACTTACATTTTGCTATGGTTTTACCAACCACTTTAATAAGCACAAGAAATTAGCTCGTAAGGTTTTCCCGGTCTGGTTGTATGTTGCCATTACTGGTCCTGTTGTCTATTTTATGCTAATGCCTTATTATTGATACCATCTAAGATGGTTTTCTGGTCCATCTATTAAGTGTAAACTCATCGTTTTTAAAAAGTTTTTCAGCCAGTTCATAGTCATTTTTGAATGACGGAAAAAATGTATCACCGCCCTCAATTTTTATGTGAACTTCTGAAACATACAACTCATTGCAAATAGGTAGTGTCTGACGGTACAGTTCCCCACCGCCAATAATGAAAAGAGTTCGATCTTTTGCTGCCTCAAGTGCATCTTCAAGCCTTTTGAATATCCGAATTGATGAAGTTGGTTCGATAGTTGAACTTAAAACCCAATTTTCCCTTTTAGGAAGTGCTCCGGGGAGGGATTCCCAAGTTTTTCTGCCCATTAACAAGGTATGACCAAGGGTAATCTTCTTAAACCATTTTAGATCCTCAGAAATTCTCCACGGCAAATCGCCGTTTTTGCCAATTACCGAATTTTCAGAAATAGCGACAATCGCTTTAAGCTTATTTTTTGAACTCATACAGAAATTGGTGCTTTGATTGTCGGATGGGGGTCATATTCACTTAGAATAAAATCATCATATTTGAAATCAGTGATTTTTTCCTGTTGGCCATCAATCGTCATTTTTGGTTTAGATCTTGGATTTCTAGAAAGTTGAAGCTTTGCCTGATCCAAGTGGTTGGCATATAAGTGTAAATCACCAAATGTATGAACAAATTCGTAAGGGATAAGATTACAGATTTTAGCAATCATCATTGTCAGTAGAGCATAGGAAGCGATATTAAAAGGTACTCCTAGAAAGAGGTCAGCACTTCGCTGGTATAGCTGACAACTAAGTTTTCCGTCGACCACATAAAATTGGAAAAGAGCATGGCACGGGGGTAAAGCCATGAGATGAATTTCCCCGGGATTCCATGCACAGACCAAATGACGTCTGCTCGAGGGGTTTTCTTTTATGCGTTGAATCACATCTTCGATTTGATTTAGGCTACCCCCATCCGGTTTCTTCCAGTCTGTCCACTGTGCACCATAGACTCTCCCAAGATTTCCATCGTCATCTGCCCATTCATCCCAAATCGAAACTTTATTATCCTGCAGATATTTTACATTAGTGTCTCCATTCAAGAACCATAGAAGTTCATGAATAATCGAACGTAAATGAAGTTTTTTGGTGGTAAGCAGAGGAAATCCATCATCCATTCGAAATCTTACTTGCTCTCCAAATACAGACCAAGTACCTGTCCCTGTACGGTCGTCCCTGTAGGTGCCGTTTTCTAAAACATGAGATAGTAGAGATAGGTATGATTTCATAACATGTATGGTGATATTCTTGCTATTATGTGATGACAAATGTTAGATTATCCTCTTTCCATTCTTTCAAAACAATGTCGAGGATATCCTACTATTTGATTTTTATGCTATTCTTCACTCAATCTATTTGGGGCCAGCAAAAGTCCAATGATTTTACGCGAAGAGTGGGCAGCTTTGATGGTAAGTTAAATCGTTATTCAGGGAAATCATTTATGAATGCCAAATTGAATTCAAAATTAAATAATCGAATTCGGATTGAGGAATGGCCAACAAAGTACTCTCCTTTTGGTGGAAAACGATTTACTTCCAAAAACCACGAAGCTCTTATTAAAAAAAGAATTGAATGGGAAAAAGTACCAACGGAATTACCTCTTCAGGAAAAGATGTCTAAAGTTGAAAATCAAAGAGTACATGAAAATGATCTGTCAAATAGTACATCGGCCACAACTGCAGTCGAATTTCGGGATGCAGTTTATGCTCAGTTAGACAAGAGGGTGGAAGACTGGTTAGGAAAAGTTAATAATGTCTCACTCCAGGAGATTAACCGTTATCAATTTCGCAAGGGCAGGCCATCTGAACCAGGTTTCCCTGTTCAGCAAGCTGGTTCGGAGGGATCATCAAGTAGACAATCTACAACTCAACCTTCCAAGCCCAACAAGTCATCCTCGGCTCAGGAACCCAACGGATCATCATATTGGTTGGGTCCAAGAAAGATGTCTGTTCAAGGGGGGAGTCAGGCAATTCCCAGAGCTACTTCACAGCCAGCTCCCAGTAGAGGATACCGATCAGGTCCGCGTCCGATTCTTGGTCCTAAAAAGGTTAGGGTTCAGATCGGAACCTCTCCGTGATTCGCGCTTGCAACAAATAAAGCATCGTTTATGTTAGTGGGTTCACTTTTATTAAGGACGGCTAGCTCAGTTGGTTAGAGCGACTGGTTTACACCCAGTAGGTCACAGGTTCGAGTCCTGTGCCGTCCACCACATTTCTCTACTATCCCATGCGTCATGTAATCTCCGTTCTCGTCGAAAATAAGTTCGGCGTTTTGGCCCGTATTGCCGGGCTTTTCAGTGGTCGTGGATTCAATATTGATACCTTAAATGTTGGACCAACACACGAAGATGGAAGATCCAGAATCACCGTCACGCTTAATGGTGATGAAAAAGCTTTGGATCAATGCATCAAACAGCTGGATAAACTAATTGATGTCATCAAAGTTGAAAACTTTGTTGGTGATGAAGGAGTGGGGCGTGAGCTTGTTTTGGTCAAAGT
>JAYZJX010000073.1:0-5789 GCA_036164015.1 Verrucomicrobiota bacterium
ATACGCTCACGCCATTCCACCTCCCCGGAAATTGCATGGACACAAGTTAGGATTCCCCCGTCATTCATCACATAGAGTTGTTTGCCGACGAGAACGGGAGAGGGCATCTTGGGTGCACCTTTAATCATTTTCCAAGCAAGCATTGGTTTATCCAGTCCTTCATAGCGGTAGGCATGAATTTCCGCCTTCATAAAGCAGGTGGAAATATAAAACATACCATGTCCAATAACTGGGCGTGCTACATTGGAAAAACCAAGTACGCCGTAATTTATCTTCCATAGTTCTTCTCCATTACGAGGGTTGTAACCATATACCCAATCCGCACTGCATGAAATTAATATGGGTTGTCCGTTAAAGTTTGCGATGATTGGGGTGGAATAGGATTTTTGAAGCTGGGGGTTTTCTTTTAATTCGCCCGATCTCTTGGTTTGCCATGCAATTTTTCCTGTATCCTTAAAGAGGGCGACAATGCTTTGTTTGTCACTTCCGTCGAGATGAAAAATCATAAGGTTCTCCCAGATCACGGGCGAACTACCCGGACCATTTTCATGCATTACCCAAAGTTCCTTCTGAGAATTTTTCCAAATAATTTTTCCAGATTCCGTATCGATACATGCATTTCCGTAGGCTCCAAAATGAATATAAAGCCTATCATCTTCAATCACCGGAGTAGGGGAGGCATAGCTATTCAAATGATGAACCCACTGGGGTTGTTTCTTTTGGATAACCTCTATATTTTTGAGGATCTTTCCGTTTTTGGGATCAATTCTCAATGCCCTAAGGCTTACCTCAGATAAAACGGTTACGGAAGCCAGGCCTTCATTTGCTTTAAGGCGCTCTTCTTTTTCCTTTTCAGATGCGGGGGTTTCAATTGCGGTAGTAATCCAAACCTTACCCTTGTGATGTACCGCAGAGGAATGACCACGCCCGGGAAGGGGAGCTTTCCAAACTAGATTACTGCCTCGTCCCCATTCTTTGGGAAATTTCCCATCATAGGTGTGACCTGATGCATCCGGGCCCCGCCATTGTGGCCACGATCTTGAATCAGCAGCTGCTGAACAAGTCAGCAATATGGAAAATAATACAGAAGAGCTTACCTTAATCATGGGAGACGCTTGACCATAAGATTACGAAATAAAACCGTGCTGCCAGGGTCATGACCTTGAAGGGCAAAAGTTCCTTCTCCAAGAATGCGATCGAAATTTGATCCTTTTTTCCAGTCCTCTGGTTGCGTCCAGTCGACGATTACCTTGTCGTTTACTTTTGTGATTACATGCTTCCCATCAACCTTGATGTATAAATCAAACCACTCATCATCCTTGGCTGGGGCTTCAAGGCAATCAACTACACCATAGATACTGGCAGTCTTTTTGGGGTCGTGATATGTATTATTTACCTGGCACTCAAATCCCCCTTTGGGCCAACCTTCTTCCTGAAAGCGGGTGTGAAAATAAACACCAGCATTGGAATGGGGCAGAGTCATCACCTCTGCTTTGAATTCAAAATTCTTGAAAGGTTTATCTGTTTGATAAAATAGATGACAACGACCCGGAGCGTTGGCAACGATACACCCGTCTTTTACCCAGAAAGAGTCATCATTTTCATTGGGTTTCCATCCCTTTAGGGTTTTGCCGTCAAACATGGAGACCCAACCCTTTTCTGGTTTATGATCTTTCTGATAGTGATCCGCGAGTAGATCTCTACCGAAATCTCCTCTAAAATCACGCCAAACCGCATGAACATGGTTAACATCATTTTGGGTATTTGCGTACTCGAATAGAAATTCCGGAGTTTGTATGCGATAGTAGTGCCCCTGACCTTCGTCGAGGCTGCCCGCCCATGCGATGTAAGTCTCGCTAGGATGAACCAACGGCTTGCGGTTAGAAACCTGTTCGATCACTTCGGGACGATGCTTGGCGGCATATGCATGAACCACTTCATCCAGCCATCCTTTTTGCCTGGGGTTCATTTTGGTGATGGGTAAGCCTTTGGGAGGGAAGAATGTCTTGCGATCCACTGTATTATCCTGTCCGGAAAGAATGTCGCGTGGAGCTTTGTCGGAAAGAATTGCCATCTTTTTTTGAGGAGGAGAGAGCGAGCGGAATAGTTTGCGTGCTTTGTCTTCCTCATCAGCCAAGACTCTCATGCCTTCATGTTTACCCTCTTTTACTCTCGCAGGACTTGCTCCATAAAAGCTAGGGGTGATGGAAAAAATTCTTCCGTTTACAAAAGTAAAGTTCAGTGACAAGTGATGTCCTTCGAATCGCCAGCCCCATGTACCTGCTTTGTCGGGTTCGCCAAAAATGGAGACATGATAAAGCTCGGGGTTTCTCATCTCACGTTCTTCCCGTTCGTAGAGAATCTGTTCAAGCAGGATAACATCAGTGGTCTCCAAAAGGCCACGGTGGCTTAATGCGGATCCCAGAAGACCATGTGCCAAGATTTTTTGAGCAGGGTTCATTTCTTTCAATGATAGTCCTTGTCTTCCATCAGGCCTGATAAAGGGGCCGGGGAAAAAGTGCCAATTTTCTCTTTCTGCACTTTTGAAAGTAAAGTGGGCAACTTTTTTTGCCTTGGGATCGAGAGATTTAAGAAACCTCTTGGCGGCCGCAGACATATCTTTTGCGGGATCGTGACCGTGTGCCTTTATAAAAGCACACATAATAATGATTATGTAGGAAAGGATTTTCATAGGATAAAACCAAGAAATTTGTATGCTTATGCCACAACGTCGAACCAAAATGATCAACTTTTCCAATAAAGGTTTTGAGGATAAGAGTAAAAAGTTCTTCCTTCAAAATGAATTTCAACAAATCTAATATACTTACATGCTATTGAGGCTTCGTAATAAATGAAACAAAAGGTGGCAGGATCATTGTTCTCTGGCGGAGGAATCGGGGATGTCGGTTTGGAATGGGGAGCAGGAATCCCTGTTATAGCTGCCGGAGAAATTATTCCTTCAAGGGCAGCTCTAATTCGTAAAAATTTCCCTGACAGTCGTGTGTTTGAAGGAGATATACATGATTTCAAGGATGATTACATTCGATACTTCCAGAAAAAACTCAAAGGTGCTAATCCCTGGCTTTTAACATTATCACCCCCTTGTCAGGGAATGTCCTCGAATGGAGCAGGGCGGATTTCTGCTGAAATAAAAGCTGGGAAAAGACCCCGCGAAGATAAAAGGAATCAGCTAATTTTACCGGGAATAGAAATTCTTGAAAAATTGAAGCCTGATTGGTTCATTCTTGAGAATGTTAAAAGAATGGAGAACACCATTATCCGGAATGAGTGTAAACACCCGGAGAATATTTTAGATTGTTTATCAAGACGATTGTATTCATCGGGGTACTTGATTTTTGCAAACATTCTCGATTTCAGGGATTACGGAGTCCCGCATCATCGAGAAAGATTAATTACCATAGGATGCAGAATTCCCTCAATTGCTGAGAGATTTAAAAGTACTGGTAGTGTTTTTTCTAAGAATTTAAGTCCGTTTCATGCACCCGTTTCTCATGGAAAGATTAGTTATCAGGCATGGAAGACTATTCGAGATACAATTGGCCATCTTCCTGAATTAGACGCACGATCAAAACGGTCTGATCCAAATGATATTTATCATTGCGTACCGAAATGGAATGATAATCAGTATTTTTGGATGCGACATACACCCGAGGGGCAAACTGCATTTGAAAATTTAACCTGTCCCTGCTGCAAAAAGCGTTCTTGTGATTTAAATGCTACCCGTTGTGTATGCGGCAAGCCACTTCCTCGACCACAAGTTTTAAGGGATGGGAAGGAATCTTTGGTTCGAGGGTTTAAAACCTCATATCGGAGAATGTTATGGGATAAGCCTGCTTCCACTCTAACCATGAATAGTGGCGTCATCTCAAGCGATATGAAAGGTCACCCTGAGCAAAACCGAGTACTTTCTCTGAGGGAAATATTATTGCTATCGACCCTTGATAATTCGGCATGGAAAAAGACTTACTCCTTTGAGGGTGTCAGATATGGAAGAATGTCCCCCGACGAGACTTATTCAAAGAAATTAGTAAGGGAAGTTATAGGTGAATCAATTCCGCCCCTAGCTATGATGAAGCTGGTAAACCATATTCAAAAGCTGGAAAAGAAATATGCCTAACCTTGCTGATAAACTCTAATATAATCTACCAACATAGTGGCGGGAAACTTCGTGCTGCCATCAGGGTTACCCGGCCATTGGCCGCCAACAGCCAAGTTGATTAAAAGATGAAAACGTTGGTCAAAAGGAGCCGGAAATTTCCCTTTTTCTGAATACCACTTTTCCTGCGTTTGCCAGAGTTTACCATCAATTGTCCAAGTGATCTTTCCTTTTTTCCAGTCCAACGAAAACACATGGAAATCATCGGCGAATGTTCCTTTTGCAAGTTTGAACTTCTCTCCCTTGTATTTGTTTCGGGGCCATCCGCCACCATAGTGTAATGTGCCGTGGTAAGTAGATGGTTCATGCCCCACCAATTCCATAATATCAATTTCCCCACTTGAAGCCCATCCTCCGTATTTCTCGTCCGTGGGAAGCATCCAAATGGCTGGCCAGATTCCTTTACCTATGGGAAGTTTTGCTCTTACATCAACTCGGCAATATTGCCAGTCCCCGCGATGCTTTGTCCGAATCCGAGCGGATGAATAAAGCCGGCTGGTTCCAGCGACATTCGGTTTGTCATTATGAGCTTGGATGATCAGGTTGCCACCTTCAACCCGAAGGTTTTTTTTATCCCAGCGATAAATCTGCTGTTCATTATTCCCACCACCGTAAGCATTTTCCTCAACACCCCACTTTGAATAATCGAGCGAATCTCCATTAAATTCATCTGCCCAGACAAGTTTTTCAACAGCATAACTTGTAAGGTAAGGAATAAGCAAAAGGAGAAAAACATGAAAATTTTTCATTTTGAGCATAAATTGTAGTCAATTATTTAATCATCGAGGAAAAAAAATGGCCCGTCCCCGGTATCCGAGGACGGACCTAAAACCAAGAAAGCCTACCCCAAAACTTCCTTGGATCCTTTGATTTAGTTGAATGTTTAAAAGGTGGTCAACTAGAGTTTACAATGTGTTTTAATGGCCACCTGTTTGCTTTCTCTAAGTAATTGATTTGCAATGGGAAGTATATCTCAAGCAACGCTTAAAAAGTTATTCGCAGGAAAATAAAAGGTCTGTGAGCAAAGCGACTTTTTTCTTACACAACCGTAAAATGTTCTTACTTTATGGTTTAATACTCCTGTTTTTTCTTACCTGGCTCTGGAATGGGGTAAATTCCGTCAGCATTGGCCAACAAGGGAGATTCTGAATCGAGGGTCAGGTTTTCAACACCTGGTGCAAATGTTTGAGCAGAATTAAGCATTTGGTCGTAGGTAACTTCATTTCCGATATGTGCAGCCATACGGCCCATCGATGTGACCACACTTGCGTGCACGCCACGCTCTACCTCGTTATGAGGTTTATCATTTTTAATTGCATCCATCAGTCTTTCCCACTCATCCTGATAAGGATTCGTTTCTCGGGCAGGACGTCCGCCACTGCTACTTTGGCCGAACATCCATGCAACATCGCTGTCAGATCCCTGTCCTTTGTGTATTCTTGCCTGGGAGCGGTGTCCTCCAGGACCCGAAATCAATGCATATCCTTTCGTTCCATGGGCATGACTGGAAAATTCCTGATGGCAACCGGCCATATTACGGCCATGAAAGTAAAGTTTAGTCTCATCCGGGAAGGTGTATTCCACTGTGTAATTATCAAGATTTTGATCAATT
>JAYZJX010000074.1:0-5542 GCA_036164015.1 Verrucomicrobiota bacterium
AATCAAAAAAAGGAAATTTACCAAGATAGCAACTGATGTCTGTACCACAGATTCCCATTCGTAAAGTACGGATGAGAGCCTGTCCGCGATCCGGCTTATTTGGCACATCGATATCGATAGATGCGAATTTTTTGGGCTCAATAAGTTGCCATGCTTTCATCGGTGAAAGAAGTAGAGTTTTACTTATGCTCCGGTTACTGCCTGAATCCAAAAGTGAGCCATCAGCGAAGCTCCATGAGGACTTGGATGTACACCATCTCCAGCCCAGTGCTTAGCTTCGGCATATTTTACTGCCTCATCAAACATCGATTGGAAGGGTACAAAAACGGCGTGATTTTCAGATGCAATTTTCTTGGCAGCCGCACGATATTTGTCGAATTCGGGAAACCATTTGTCATTAACTGCTCCGCACTTCAGGACAAATGGTTCGCAAATGACCAATTTTATATTGGGTAGATGCTTTTTAGTTTTTTGAATCAATTTACGGTAATCATCCTCATAGGTTTTGACTGTTCCGTCATATCTGCCGTTGAGTCCGTGCCAGATATCATTGACCCCAATAAGTATGCTCAGGATATCAGGCTTAAGGTCTAGGCAATCCTTCTGCCAACGGTCATCTAACTGATGTACTTTGTTTCCTGAAATGCCCCGATTATGAATGGTAAGTTTGTGGTCTGATTTGGAAATAAGTAATTGAGAAGCAGCCATCCATGCATATCCATGACCAAAAGATTTTTGCTTATTTGCTACTTCTTTCTTTTTGTCCCGACCAGCATCGGTAATTGAATCTCCTTGAAAGAGAATAGTATTTCCTTTGGAAATCAAATTGCTCGTTTTGGAAGAGTGAGTATGCTGGGCTCCTTTTGCAAAAGGGGCTGTTGCTGAGAGAGTGCCAGCAATAGCACTGGCTCCAAGAATCGATCGGCGGGTGAAAGTCTTAGTAATCTGCATACCTTCTTTGGAAAGAAATTTTGAGTCTTCGGCAATGCTGAAATCCATTCGTTCAGGTTTTAGAAGCTTGTAAGGTAATGGGCTATTTTTATTTTAAAAATGATGATAAGCGAAAAACTTTCTAAGCTTGGAATTACATTACCGCCACCTCCCAGTGCTGCAGGTCTATACAAACCGGTGCTGATTTCGGGAAATCAAATATATTTTTCAGGTCATTTACCGATTCTTTCAGATGGGTCTATGATTGTAGGAAAAGTGGGGCATGAAATGACTGTTGAAGAGGGAAAAGAAGCAGCTCGTCAGGTCGGTCTCAATATTTTGTCTTCCGTTAGACAAGCGTTGGGAACATTGGACCATGTGTCCTCTTTGATAAAACTGCTTGGGATGGTTAATGCAACAGAGGAATTTACTCAGCATCCACAGGTCATCAATGGTTGCAGCGAATTATTTAAAGATATTTGGGGAGATGATAAAGGGGTAGGGGTCCGTAGTGCCTTTGGTGTTTCTGGATTGCCTGCCGGAGTACCTGTGGAAATTGAGGGAATCTTTAAACTTAAAAAAGAAATCTAAACCTTTTCCGGTACGATGTAAGGTGCTCTGTAGGCTCTACTTAATAAGGTGTTTGCCTCCTTGTCGCCCTTGATCGTTTCGGTTTTCGAATCAAATTCAAGGTTCCTTCCCACAATGTAATCGGTTTCCTCCAGTTTTAGGCCATTTTCCTTGAGATGTTCCTGCATTCGTTCGAAATATTCGTAAGCTTTTTTGTTATTTCCAAAAGCTTTGTTTTTCTTACTGAAAGATGATTTCTCTCCAAGGCGGTAGGAAACATTCGCCAAGTGGCATAGACCACTAGACACATGCCCCTCATACACATGGGCATCAAGGTGATTTTCTTTTCGGTTTCGTACCGCTTCTATAAAATTCTCAAAAATATCTACTTTACCCCGGTCTGCCAAAGGATCCTTAATGCCTTTGATTCCATGGCTGGAGGTATTTTTCTGTTTTGCGTTTTTATCGAAATAAACATGATTGGAGACTCCCATATTGGATTTGCCGGATAGTCCACGGACATCAAAGACTAACAGAGATTCACCATAGTCGAAAATAGCCAGTTGAGTATTGGCAGTCTCGGCCTGATCTTTATAACCGAATCTACCGCCAACGCAGAAAACGCTCTTTGGCCAAACTGCACCTGGAATCATCCAACGGGCAATGTCCATCTGGTGTACTCCCTGATTTCCTATGTCTCCGTTTCCATAGTTCCAGAACCAGTGCCAATTATAATGCACTAAGTTATCATGGAAATCCTCTTTTTGAGCGGGGCCGGTCCAAACATCGAAGTCAAGTTCACTCGGAGGATTCTTGGTGTCTTTAAAACCGATAGAACCACGACGTTTATGGCATGTACCAAGCGCAATTTCCAATTTCCCCCTCTTTCCTGATGCTATTTCCTTTGCGAGATCCGACCATTTGCTAAGCGACCGGTTTTGGGTTCCATGCTGGACAATACATTTGTATTTCTTTGCCGCTTCAACCAATTTTCTTCCTTCAAATAAATTGTGACTAAGAGGTTTTTCAACATACACATCTTTACCTGCCTGGCATGCCCAGATAGACATAAGACTGTGCCAGTGGTTCGGTGTTGCAATTGAGATCACATCCACCTCCTTGTTGTCTAGAACATTTCGGACATCCTGAACACAGTTCGGAGTATTTTTAAACTTGTTTTGAACAAATTTCTTTCTTCCTTCGAAAAGACGGGAGTCTGGATCCACTAAGTGGGAAATGACCACATTTTTTTGTCTACCATGTCCACCTATGTGAGAAGCACCCCGACCCTTGATTCCGCATACGGCAACATTTATGCGTTCGTTAGCCCCGATTATTTTTCCTGAAGACTTGGTGCCACTGATGGCAAAAGTGGCAAAAAGAGAAGTTTGAGCAATGAATTTTCTACGTGTTTCTGGCATAACTTTTAGTGGTGTAAAGAATAAGGAAGGTGAAGTTTTGAAATAAAATTCACACGAATTGCTTGTGTAAAGAGAATTTGCCGTTGAAGCATGATCTTTTTCCTAAAGAAGGTTAATAAAAAGACATTTCTAGTGCCCTGTCGCCTTGCCTGCACCTTTCGGAATTCGAATATTTTCAACCATTTCCTGTACGTCGGATGGGGGAGGGGAGGTTTTGGAGCTTACAATGTAAGCAATTATGAAATTGATAAACATACCTACAAAACCGATTCCCTCCGGTGAGATTCCAAACCAATATTCCTTGGAGTCAGTAAGAAACTGGAAGTAAATGATGTAGGACATGGTGAATCCAATCCCACTTATCATTCCTGCGATGGCTCCTTCCTTGTTTATTTTCTTTGAGAAAATTCCCATAATGAGAGTTGGGAAGAATGATGAAGCAGCCAATCCGAAAGCAAAAGCCACCGTTTTAGCCACAAAGCTGGATGGGGGATTAATTCCAAAATAAGCTGCCACGACTAAAGCACCAAAAGATGCAATTCGGGCATATCTGATCTCTTGTCGGTCAGAAATATCAGGTTTAATGATTTTTTTCATTAGGTCATGAGAAATAGCGGTTGAAAGAACAAGTAACAGACCTGCCGCAGTGGAAAGTGCAGCAGCAACACATCCAGCCATTACCAAGGCAATAACCCATTGTGGTAGCCCCGCCATTTCAGGGTTAGCCAATACGATAATGTCTTTATCGTAATATACTTCGTTTTTGGATGGAGATATTTCGTTGGTTACTAGACGGGGTGCTCCTTCTTCTCTCAGAGTGTTATCATAGGAAGGTTTTCCTGTAAAAACTTCTCCTGCCCGATACTGCATAATACCATCTTCGTTCTTGTCGACCCATGCAATCATGCCCTGATTTTCCCAATTTTTGAACCACTCGGGGGCTTCCTGATATTTCTTGCCGTTGATTTCTTCAATAAAATTGGTTCGGGCAAACATTCCCAGAGCCGGTGCAGTTAAGTAAATAATTGCGATAAAACTGAGAGTCCAATAAGCTGATTTTCTTACTGCTTTGACATTTTTTACGGTGAAAAAGCGGACAATTACATGAGGCAATCCTGCAGTGCCAACCATCAGGGCTGCAGTGATACAGAATAAATCGAGAGTGTTACTTGTATTTTCTGTGTATTTAGAGAATCCAAGATCAATTGAAATCTGGTTAATTTTTTCGATCAATGGAACCGATTGCCCTACACCATCTTTTACATAATCACCTACTAATCCTAATTGAGGAATAGCATTACCTGTTATGATTAGGGATATGAAAAAGACAGGGATTGTGTACGCGAAGACCATTACGCAGTACTGGGCAACCTGCGTGTAAGTAATACCTTTCATTCCGCCAAGACCCGCGTAAAAGAAAACTATTCCAGCACCAATAATAACTCCCATCCATATTTGGATGTCAAAGAGGCGTGAGAAAACGATCCCGACTCCACGCATCTGTCCCATTATGTAAGTCATACAAATAAAAATGGCACAAATTACAGCGACCAAGCGGGCAGTATCCGAGTAATATCTGTCTCCAATGAAATCAGGTATGGTCGCCTTTCCAAATTTTCGGAGATATGGGACCATTAAGGTGGTGAGCAGGACAAATCCACCAGTCCATCCCATCAGAAACTTTGATGCTCCATATCCAGCAGCAGCGATTCCTCCTGCCATAGAGATAAAAGTGGCGGCAGACATCCAGTCGGCAGCGGTGGCCATCCCGTTGGCGAAAGGTGAAACATTTCCACTTGCCGTATAGTACTCTTTAGTCGAAGCGGCTCGTGACCATATCGCAATTGTTATGTAGATCCCAAAGGATATTCCAATGAAGATGAAATTCCAGGTTGTTTGATCCATCACTCTCCTTCCTCTCCATAACCATGTTCGTCATCTAACTTATTCATAAGACAGGAGTAGATAATCAAAAGGGCAACAAAGCAGATAATGGATCCTTGTTGAGCCATCCAAAAACCCAACGGAGCTCCACCCACGGTGAATTGATCGAGTTGTTCTTTAAATAGAATCCCACATCCGAAGGATACAGAAAACCAAACTACTAATAGTTTAGCCACTAGGTTGAGATTCTTTTTCCAATATACTTTGGCGTTTGAAACGGATTCACTGTTCATGGGCTGTTTTAAAGGAGCATTTCTAGGAATTGTAAGATCGACAAGAAAATAATAAGAAGAATGCAGCGATTCATTCTGTTGATGTATTAATCTATTTATTTATGCTTTTATCTTTCTAGATTTTGATAGGATTAATCTTTTAAGTCCAAAAATTTTGGAATCTTAAGAAGAAATTACAGAAGCAATTATCTACAGCTTCTTATTTTACTAAAGTTTATCCAAAAAAATCCGAATATTAATTATTGCTAGCAATATCTAATGTTCTCATTTAGTCTGAAATTATTTTAATCCCTTATATCGCATCTAAATTAATGAATTTAACTTCAATTATAAGAAGCAAATGTTTGGTTGTTGGGATTCTGTGCCTTAATTTTCATATTTTTCTTTCTGGGCAGTCTATTTATCCTACTGATGGTAACCACAGTGTCGGCGAAAACTATCCTA
>JAYZJX010000075.1:0-6687 GCA_036164015.1 Verrucomicrobiota bacterium
TTGGGAATGGTGTTCATTTTCATGAACCTACAGTCGTTGCACGCACAATTTCCAGTGGGTCCAGCAACAAAGGCTTTTTCTGGCAGTTCTCTGGTAAGACGATGCATCATCCCAGTCTCCGTTAATATAATGAAGGTGTCCGAGGGGTGATCTTTACAGTAATGGACCATTTTCTCGGTACTGCAAACTTCATCGGCTAGATCGCGTACTGTCTGTACACATTCCGGATGGGCAACAACGGGGGCACTAGGATATTCTATCCTACATCTTTCGATAGATTCCTTGGTAAATAGAACATGCGCGTAACAACTACCGGGCCATAACCTCATTTTTCTTCCAGTCTGCCCAATAACCCATTGGCCAAGGTTTTGATCTGGCACAAAAAGTATTTCCCTGTCTTCCGGTACCTGTTTTACTATTTGAACAGCGTTACCACTTGTGCAAATGACATCACTAAGGGCTTTGACCGCAGCTGAGCAATTGACATAAGCCACCACAAAGAGGTCAGGATTCTTGGCTTTGTATTCGGCAAGTTGTTCAGCAGGACAGGAGTCGGAAAGGGAACAGCCTGCATCGAGGTCAGGCAGCAAAACTGTTTTGGTTGGATTTAAGATTTTGGCAGTCTCTGCCATGAAGTGAACCCCGCAAAATACAATGGTATCTGCATCGGTGGAAACTGCTTGTCTGGCCAGACCAAGGGAATCTCCTACATAGTCAGCCACTTCCTGTATCGGCTCTATTTGATAATTGTGGCAAAGAAGAATTGCGTTTTTTTCCTCCTTTAGACTCAGTATTTCTTTCTGCTCAGCTGATAGCTCTTTTTTATCAGGTTGCTTGCGGAATAATTGAAGAGGGGGAGGGGATACAACAGTATTTTCCTTTATCATAATTGACTCACTTGAGAGCAATTTCCATTTTTGCGGAATTCAGGACATTCAGCCTGAACCTGCAATCTTTGGTCTTTTACCTCGAGTCCAAGTTTTTCCGACACGGTCTTACCGTACCATTCCATAAAGGGTGCATCCACATCGTGAATACGATCGCAATCAGAGCAGATCACCTGTGCCTTGAATGTTTCGGAGGATCCATTGAGGGCATAGAATTTATTCTCCTGTCCCACATCTATCTTGCGAATAATCCCACTCTCCACCATGAGGGGTAAACAACGATATACTGTTGCCCGAGAAACGGTTTCCTCCAAGCTTTGAGCATCTTTAAGTAGTTGCTCAGCGGTAAAGTGAACTGGCTGCTTAAAAAGGGCATCAAAGACGCCTTTTCGCTGATCGGTCATACGAAGCCCTTTGCTGCCAAGAAAGTCGGAAAAACTTTCTAATGTTTCTTTGGGAATACTCACTTTAAAAGAAATTCACATTTAGGATTTTGTTTACCATTGGTCAAACCTAATGAGACTAACATGAGAATGAGTCTCTTCCGACTTGTCGCAGTGGGATAAAAAAGTAAGTTTGAAGTATGGCATTAAAGGTAAATGATCAGGTTATACCCACATGGGCAATTGAACAGCAGGCACAGGCGTTATTTGAACAGGTTGCCAGAGGTATGCCAGATAAACCCCGTGAAGTCGTCCATTTAGCAGCGATGGACTTGGCTAAAGAGAGAATGATCGACCAGTCCTTAATGGCACAGGAAAGTAGTCGACGCAAATATCAGATTGACTCGGAGGAAGTAAATAAGGGGATGAAGCGTTGGATGCGGGAAAATGGTGGTAAGAAGGCGATCGAGAAGGCCAATCATCCGGCAATTAAAAATCGTGAAGATTTAAGGAAAGAAATTTTAGCTCAAATTCGTTACAACCGTCTTTTGGAAGAGGAATCATCCTGTGAAATACCTACGGAAGAAGAGGCTAAGGAATATTATGAAAACCGTCCTGATCTTTTTAAAAGTGAAGAGATGGTTTCTGCATCTCATATTTTAAAAAAAGCGTCTACCGAAGAGGAATTTCAATCTGCTGAAAAAGATATCCTGGCGATCCGTGAGCGATTACTTGGTGGTGAGGATTTTGTGAAGTGTGTTCAAAGTGAATCGGACGATGGTGGAAATGACGGAAATTTGGGAACTTTTGGAAAAGGAAGGATGGTTCCAGAATTTGAGAAAGCCGCCTTTTCACTAGAGCCTGATCAATTAAGTGAACCGGTTAAGACTCAGTTTGGTTGGCATTTGATCAAACTGCATGAAAAACATGCTCCCAAACTTACGCCCTTCGAAGAGCTGAAGGAAAAAATCATCGAATACCTGAGCGAGAGAAGAAAAGATAAGGTCTTCGATGCCTTTTTAGATAGCCTAAAAGAAAAGGCGAAGATCGAGGAAGTGGCAGGGATTTAAGCCTAGGCTACCGCTTTTTCAATACCAAGGGATTCTAAAATTTGGAGAGTGCTTTGCGGCTTATTGAGGGCATAGATGTGGTAACCTGGAGCACCACCCTCCAGAAGTTCGCGGATTTGCCCACTTGCCCAGTTACTTCCCACTAGTGGTTGTTTGTTTTCTTCTGTTTGCCCGAGTTGAGTTTCCAAGGCTGAAGGTAAACTTGCTTCGCACATCGAACAGAATCGCCTAACCTGACCAAGCGATAAAACAGGCAGTAAGCCAGGTAGGACAGGGATGGAGATGCCGACCTGCCTGCAGGTACTCACAAAATCGAAGTACACTTGATTGTCGAAAAACAATTGGGTGGTAATAAAGTCGGCACCGGCATCCACTTTGGTTTTCAGGTTAGCCAAATCAGTTGATGCATCTGTTGCTTCTGGATGTTTTTCTGGGTAGCCACCTACTCCAATTCCAAAATCAGGAAAATTTTCCCTGATTAATGCAACTAAGTCCGAACCATAAGAAAGACCTCCTTCAACTGACTGAAAAACTTTTTCACCTTTGGGGGGATCACCCCTTAGGGCCATCACATTGCGGAATCCGACCTTCGCGAAATCTTCCAATATTTCGAGCAATTCAATCACTGTATGTCCCACGCAGGTAAGATGTGGCATAACCTCAAATCCATAATCGTCCTGCAATGCTCGGGCATAACGCATTGTGGTCTCTCTTGTACCTCCTCCTGCTCCATAGGTAATAGATACAAAATCGGGTTGATAAGGTTGGATGGCTGCAGCAGTCTCCAGCATTCTTTGTCCACCCGCGTCATCTTTTGGCGGGAAAAATTCTACCGAAAACAAAGGGGTATCTTTGGTGAGGGCAGAAATTATGGAGGAAGTTTCTTGCATTTCATATCAACTTATCATGATAGATTGATGCGTGCAAGTAGAATTGGGTATCTACTATTATAGCTTTTTTCTGGCACTCAAGGCTAAGTTGTTGATGGCTTTAAGGTATTTTTCGACTCGCTTTTCGGGCTTTAATGAAAGGGCTCTTTCCAAAAGACTCGCTGCATCATTATATTTCCTCATTGAAACAAGAAGCCTAGCATGCTCAATCAAGGCAGGATTTTCAAATTCATCAATTTTAGACGCTCTTTTAAATTGAATAATTGCATATTCCAAATTTCTGGCTTTCCAGGCAAGTTGGCCAAGTTGTATTAATGCCCTTCCTTCCAAAGGATGTTCGCTGACTATCTCTGTGAGTAGATCCGTGGCTTCCTTGTTTTTGCCTGTTGCCTGAAGTACTTCGGCCTTGAGTAAGTTAATTAATTTTCTTTCTTCTTTTGATCTTCCATCACCGAATTCCTTTTCAATTTTTTCGAGATAGCTGAATCCTTCCTGATATGAAGATCTTTGGATAAGGGTTTGAGCAATGCGTATATATTGCGATAGAGATAACTTATTGGCTCGTGCGAGTGCTCCCACATAAGCATCGAGCGATAAATCATAAAGATTTAGGTTGTGGTATAAATCCCCAAGAATGACCAACTCTAGTGTCTTAAGCTCTCCCATTCTTCGTAATAGATCCAAAGTTACTGCAGCTTCCTTTTCATTACCCAGTGACCCAAGTACCGAAGCTCTAGCTTGAAGATATCTTGAGTTCTGAGGATCACTCTCGAGTAACTCATCCAAAAGGCTAAGGGCTTCTTCATATCTACCAGCCTGGTCTAGACAGTTAATCAGACCATTGAGTCCGTCCTTACTACCAGGGAATAGAAGTAAACCCATGCGATAAGCATTTTCTGCGGAAACCAACCGATTAAGAGAAAGGTGGCAGTAGCCTAATGCAATAAAAGTTGAACCGTCATTTTCACCAAGACTGATTGCCTTGGCTAAGTGCTTTGTAGCGGGTTCTAAATTTTCAAGGCTAACATTTACAAGACCGAGATTTTTGTGTGCACGGAGAAATGAGGGGAATTTTTCAATTGCTTGACTGTAAGCCTGTGCTGAACGGGTCAGTCGGTTTGACTGGTAATACATGGTTCCTAGGGCAAAATCTAACGCAGCACTTGAATCATCTTCGATTTTTTCTTCCAGATATACAATTGCTTCCTCTAAGTTGTTTTCACTTTTGGCAATCACTTCACGGAGAATAAAGCTTTCAGATTTACTTATTCTTGGTTCAACTTCACTACGAAAGCCATAGTCTCCCATAAAGCTTTTTACAAAAGTTGGGTTGTTCCAAAAATCACTGGTTAATTGAAAAGAAGGTGCCTTCCCCAAAAGAGAGATAATGGAAGATAAGGAAAAAAGAAAAAGGATGTTTTTCATTTATTTTTCGAGTAAGGTGAACCGAATAGGGAGATAAAATTGAGTCATTACAGGCTCTCCATTCCGCATGGGAGGTTCGTAAACCGAACTTTCCGCAGCAGTTTTGGAAGATTCAGCAAAATCAGGATGGCTTGCAGAAACTACTTCAATCACCGAAACTTTTCCTTTTTCATCAATCTGTACAAGTAATTTTACTTCGCCTTCAAGCCCGCGTCTCTTTAGATGAGAAGGGTAGGTGAGTGTTCCTCGTTTTATGATCGATGGATTTCGATCAAGCTCGTGTAACGAAAATACAAGATCTTGACCCAGACCGTCAGGAGAAGGGTCATAGCTAGCTAAGGTAAAGGCAGCCTGGAAATCCCCCGGAGATACATCCAGAGAAATATCCAAAGGACTTGTGTTGAGAGTAATGGATGACCGTCTAAGCTTGGGTGCTTCAACCTTATTCTGTTTGATTTTCTCGACAATTTTTTCGACTTCGGTTGGCGGGGGTGGAGGCGGAGGTGGCAATGCGGGTACCATGGCATCCCTGACCAACCATTGTTCATTCTTTGCAAATTCTGAAAGTGGTAACAACCCAAACAGCACCATTGAAAAAAAGGCGGCTAGAAGAAAGCTCTTTCGGCGAATCCCCTTGATTTTCTCGGACTCCAATCCTGGTAACAGGCAGTTTTCAAAGGATTTGCTCATGGTGAAAGCGGGGTTAGCTTTACAGTCGATGCACCCCCACGCATAGCTTGGTCCATTACTTTTGTAGCCAAGCCTGCCCGCGAACCTGACTCTACCCGGACGGTTACTTTATCTGAAGATTCGCTGTTAGTTCTTACAATAATCGGAGCGATTTCCTCAAGACTCACAGGCTTGCCATTCTGTAGGATCTGACCGCTACTGGTAAGGTCGAAAGTAAGTGGTTCTAGAATCGATGAATTGGGAGAAGCCGAGTCCTTGTATGTTGATGAAATACCGATTTCATTAACAAATGAAGTCGCCACGATGAAGAAGATAAGAAGAATAAAAACCATATCGATGAGCGGAGAGACATTGATCTCCGTCTGTTCGTTCGAGCCTGAGAGCCTTCTTTTCATTAACTTGGTTTCCGTGTCGCAATTGACACTTTTGCTCTAGATTTCCTAGCTTTTGCTATGACTCTTGCCAAAATCGAGGCATCTGCCCATTGATCAACCTGCACAATAACTGGTTTATCCCTTTTTTTGTCCGCAAGTTCAATGACCTGAGTGATGTCCTCCAATTTAATCATCTTACCGCCATGGAAAAGTTGGTTTTCATTAGACAACGCAAATAGGATGGCGTTGCGTTGAAGGGACTTTGCCGTTTCCACTCTTGGCCGATTTATCTCGATGCCAGGCAAACTTACAAAGGTTGCGGAAACGATGAAGAAAATCAAAAGAATGAAAACCACATCAATCAGAGGAGATACATTGATCTCTTGATCTACACGGTCAGCATTTCGGCGATGGTTGATTTTCATCCTATCTTAACTGGAGCAGGAGAAATTTGCCTTATTGAAATGCTCTCCATTCGACTGAGGCATCGAAGCCAGTCATTTTTCCTTCGATTGAGCAAATGAGTAAAGGCAAGTGCAGGTATAGCGATCAGCAGACCCGCTTGGGTGGTCACCAAAGCCTGCGAGATTCCACTAGCAACTAAATCCATTTTATAACCTTCTTCCATGCTTAGTCCGGCAAATGTTCTAAGCATCCCAGCAACCGTTCCCAGTAAGCCAATGAGGGGAGCTGAGGAAGCCAATACAAACAAAAATCGTAATCGACGATTCAAATATGAGGATTCGTTATGCCTAATTTGAGCAAACCGTTTCCGGGTTTCATCACGGCTCTGATGATTAGCCATGCAATGCCTCATGATTTGGTCCACTCGACCGCCTCCCTGAAAGCCTGCCCATTTTTCCCTGGGTATCGATTGCAACTCTTTGGGAATAACAGTTTTCATTCTTAACCAAAGCTCAAAGCCCAAAAAATAAAGATAAAGAGAAAGTCCCAATAAGGCGAACATC
>JAYZJX010000076.1:0-10894 GCA_036164015.1 Verrucomicrobiota bacterium
AACTGGAAGATTTGTAGGATTTCCGTCCATGCCGGTCGAGATGGCAGTTAAATCTAAATAATCAAGGGTGGCAGGAATATCAGAAAGATTCTGATCAAAAATAATTTCCTGCTCGAGTTTCTCAGAAATCGTGAGTGTACCATTTTGAAGCGAATAAAAATACTTACTACTCAACTGAGCACTGGGAACGATTTCGTAAACGCCAATAGGAGTGGGATTTGAAATATTACCGTCAGATACAGGGGCGGTTATGCTTACATTAATATCAAGAGGCGAATCATTTTCGGCTAGGCCAATTAATTCATAAGTAAAATCAGGGTTTAATTCATCGGGTCTACGAAATTGATCATCTACACGAATAACTAATTCTTTTGGTAATATTTGATACTCTAGCAACATGGACTGAGCAGACAACCAATTGGAATTCCCATCTTGAAAAGCCCTTATCTTAACATAACCCGGATGCTTAATGATTAACTGCGAACCATTTAAGTCGACAGACTGATTTCCCTCCATGAGCTCAAGTGAGACTGGCAACCCAGAAGTAGCAGTAAGATTTAAGTCAAGTGGAGGGTCTCCATAAATCAAAAGTTCGGATTGGTTAGACAAGTTTATACTTTGCCTTCCCTTAAGAACCGTCAACATTGGATCATTAAATGTCTTAGTGTCAGAACCCGAAAAATTTGAAGCGATTACATTCAGAGTAAAATCTCCAGTTTCATTTGCCTCACCAAAAATTAATCCATTTTGAGGATCCACTTGAAGACCTTCTGGCAATCCGAAAACTAAAAATTCGGTGGGTCCTTTGATAGTTTCAATCTGGTAGCTGAACTCCTCTCCAAAATATGCAATAAGTGGAGGATCATCAAAATTAAAAACTTCATTCCTCTGAGATGCAGTAAGATATTGATCGTAAATTCTTAAATCATCAATTACCCCCTCAAAAGGCCCATCTGAAGAAAATTCTCGTCCACCGATATATAAACTCGGATCCCCAGTGAGATTTCCTGAGGCATTTACTGGGGCAACAACTTCTTCATTATTCTTGAGAAGAAATAGCTTATTTCCATCCCATGTAAGAATTAAATGAATCCACTGATCTGCCGGTACAGGAAATGGTTCAGTATATCTCTGTTGCGAACCAATCGTAGCAAATCCCCTAATAAACCCGTCAGACATAAGAATTGAGAACTGACCACTGGACATAATTTCTGCATCTAGGTCACTCGTTTTGAGCCAAAAACAAAGACTAAAAGGCCCTCGTATATCAAAATTCCCGGAATCATTGAAGAGGGTAACTGTTTGATTTCCATCAAATTTTAATGCAGTTCCGTTTCTACCAATTTCGGAATAATCAAAAAGGTTGGGGCTTGCTGTTAGATTATCATCAAAGATGCCATGATTCTCCTTTCCGGAATCGTCTCTCACCTCGGTTCCTGCGAGCTCATTGAATGTCCAGTATACGATTGGATTCTTAGGAGGAATAATGACTGGAATATTGTCAAATGTGGGAGGGAAATCATAATAAGGATGTACCCCAAAATCTCCGTCACCATTACCATAAAGTGAGATAATTTCATTCACACTTAAGGTTCTGCCATAAACTCTAAAGTCATCCATTTTAGGAGAAAACTTAAATCCACCCACATTACCGTTTCCAACAGAACTGACCTCCAGATTAATGTGATCCGAAACTGTACCAACAAGTGTACTATCCAGATAAAATTGTGACTGTCCAACGGAACTTCTTACAACTAAATGATGCCAACCTGCACTTATTGTATCTGCAGAAAAACCAGTATACTTAGCAACGGCACCCGTATCCAAACCTATACGGCCAGGTACCGACAAACCAGTATTCCAATCTGTTACATTTTCGATGAAGGCAAAACCCGAGGCTGCATCCCCATAGAAGGGTGCATGAAAAAAGTCACTACCAAGGCTGGTGATCGGTGCCTCAAACCATGTTGAAACAGTCCATGAACCAGTATTTAAACTTAGTTCGTTTTGAAGAAGGTCAAGTCGTGCCCAGTAAGGATCAATATTCTCAAAATCTATCCCAGACCCAAACTTTCCATCCACTTTCAAATCTGCATCCATGACCTCTGCATGTCTCATTTCAGTTGAATAATCCTGAGCAACGGATCCGTCGGTCTCATTAAATGGATAGTACAGTCTGAGACCTTTTGTTATCTTGAATCCTGTTTCAGCAAGATCATCAACTACCCCCCATTTATGTGCAAGGTATCCTTCAATCATTTCTTGCTCTGCTTTTGGTAAAGCACGGTCAAAAACTATAATTTCCGCAATTTCTCCAATTAGCATTCCATAACCAGTTTGCGGATCAAAACCTATTGCAACCTGCTGAAGGGTGTTGCTCTCGCTTTTAATCGCACTAAATGAATTACCTGTCTTGGCATCCAAAGTCCAACCTGTCACACCATCCGTTGCACCGATACCAACACCACTTCCTTTTGATACCATAAAGACATGTACATTACCGTAGTTTGTAGTTAAAGAACCGACATTATATGCATCACCAGACTGAAATCTCACAGCGGGTAATCCAGAGAATCCATCAGTCGAATATATAGGTGTTTTTGTGGCAACTGACTGTTTTGCGTGTTTTTCTGACAAAGATTTATCTATCCATATGGGTAAAGATACCCCTTCCTGATAGCTGTCTGTGGCACCATCACCATCAACATCCTGAGCATCCAACCATAGCACCATTCCATCCATGGTGTATTTAGTAAAAGTTGTGTCCATAGCGATAAAGGTTTCGGTATTAGGTGCCCAAGCTCCACCACCCAAATTTTCTGCATAACCTCGGAAATAGTACTGTTTATCAAGATCCAGACCATCAACCGTGGCAAAGTAATTCCCAAGACCTACCGGGTTACTGGCATTGATCTCAAAAACATGATCCCACTTAGTATTATCGGTAGAATCAATCTCAGTAGAATTCGATTCGATATTATCATCACCCCAGAAAATCTTCACCACTGGACGATCCCCTCCAACTGCTACTGTCTTGACAAAAGAGCTACTACCACCAAATGGATCAATGGAGAAGTAGGGATGAGATGAGGGAAGCAACTCATTGTTCATCTGCCATTTATGGGCTATGTAACCTTCTAATTGAGATAACTCTATCTCATTTAATTCCCTGTCATAAATCATGACCTCAGCGACCTCGCATGCAGACATTTCTCGATTAGACATCCAACCCCCTAGTTGAAGTATCCCGGGGCCGAAAATTGTGTTATTTGATCCACGCGAGCCAGCTACCAGTAGTTCACCATCACGGCGAAATGATGCTTGCGGGTCCCCAGCCTTTGCTTCGATTTTACCAATGTGTAAATGCCAGTCAGAATCAAGGGGTCCTAAAGTTGAAATCCAACCTTCTGCATACCATCGTCCTGTTAAAGAACCATGATAACCGAAAAGAAAATTTCTTGTTCTGGATGAAATAACCCGATTATTCGCTGAACCGGTATACCTTGCAAGAGACACAATCGTGTATCCGGTATCAGTCAAATGGTCAAAATCATGAGTAGACCAAAGTAAATCATTGCCATCAAAATTAATTACCGGTTTTCCTTTTAAACCGCTAAGCAGAACACGCGGATCACCGGAGAAGTTATTTAAGTCTTTACCAGAACCAGACTGATCAGTCCATGACTCGATTATTTCACCGTTCGAAAAATCATTGGCTAAACTGTAAGAAGAATACCATGCCTGTAAAATTTCAAATGTGTCTTGTCTGAAAGTAAAGTCGGCAGAAGAATCTATATATTCTATATCTCCACCAATAGACTGAACTTCAACCCGCATAGTTGCCTCTGTCGGCATAACATCGACAGCTGAGAGGGTGATAATGGAGGGCTTTTCGATGGCAAGAAAATCAAGAAAACCCTCATTTTCGGAATCGCCATCAAATACTTGAGTAACCTCAAACTCGTCAATTCCTCGATCGTAAATTCGCAATTCATCAAAGAAACCACGATAATTTCCATAACCGGGAAATAAGGAAGAACCGTTAACTGCACCGAGTGAAGGATCTTCCAGATGAAGGGAAATAACTCCGCTTGAATGAATGGAAGGGTCACCATTTAATAACCCGTCTAAATACATTTTAAATGATTTTGGCGAATCACCAAAAGTAACAACCAAATGATGCCATTGATCGTCTCGGATCGATACATCCGAAACCAGACTACTCATTGAACCATTCTCAGAAATTCTTGCTCTCACAAGACCGTCGTCGTCTATGGCAATCGTTAAGCCAGTCGTACTCGTTCCCTCATCATAAATAATCTGGCTCTTTTTGGCAGCCGGAATGGCACCCGAGACATCATCACTAAAGATTTCCATGACTTCAGTGCCAGAAAGACTTTTGGTGTAGAACCTTAAATCATCAATTTGACCGCCGAAGAAATCTCCCCAAGTTACTTTATTCCCACCAACAATCCATGAAAGGGAAGATGCGAGCTCTAACGGTGCACCATTGGGAAGCAGTGCTTCTTGTTTCAATTCACCATCCATATAAATCGCTAATTTACCCGAGTCGAAATCGGCAGAAACTGCGAGATGAGACCAGTTGCCAGTATTGAGGGCTGTATTCGATGAAACAGAGACTGAACCGGATTGGTCAGCATGTGAGTAAACCAAATGATTATTACCATCAAATGAGAAACTTATTGGACCCCTACTCATTAAATTCTTTTCATTTTCGGTCATGAAAAGGGTGGGGTAATCAGTAGGTTTAATTTTAGTCAGAACCGTTGGTCCACCACTACCACCTGGTGTTGAGAAATAAGCTTCCTGGTTTGAACCGCCTCCACCTTCTCCGTGAGCGATGGCAATGCGATAATATCCTGTGGCAAGAAAAATAGAAGTTGATTGAGTTCCACAACATTGGGGTTGATAAAGCAATTGTTCATTACCGGCATCCCCATTAGTTTCGAATACACCATCACGATCTAAATCCAGCCAAATTGTTCCGCGGTCATCATTACCACGAATTTCCCAACCATAAGTCCCTGAAGTTGGGGCAAAAAATACACCATTGAATAAACTCAGGTAATTATTATTACGATTAATTCCAATACCGGCATTTCGATAATCACTATCATTATTGAAATCCAATCCACGCCCTCCAGGACCTTCAGTTAAATAATTTGAACCACTTGGAGTAAGACCCAGCATCGTTTCAATATTCGTGTAGTAAGTGTTATCAATATTTCTAAGAAAACCATGCGCATGCAACCGACCTTCCGTATAAGTTCCAGTATTCGTGAAATTTGGCATTACCCACATTGAAATTGTGTAAGAAGACTGGTTCAAAGATGACATCGTCCCGCTTGAAGGAATCACTACTTGATCATTACTTCCATCTAGGTAAAGAGCCTGATTGTATTTACCAGATTGAAGAGTAGACCCATTAACAAGATTTGCCTTTGAATCGTTGACTGAAAGATCAACAACACTATTTCCAGTTTGATTATCAAAGGTGTAGTAGGCGGCTAGAGAATCGTCTCCTACAACCTTTGGTCCGGTGTAAAAACTGACATCTGGCTTGAGCATTATACTGACAGTCCTACCATCAAAAGATTGTTCTAAATAATCAGTATTATTTGCATCCAAGTTTACTCGATTTGTGTAACCGTCAACATAAAGTGAATGACCGCGGTAACCTTTGGATCTAGTGAAATTACTCTCAACACCTTCTAATAGTGCGGGATGGAAGGGCATCAAAGAATCGTGAATTTCAGTGCCATTCATCTCGTCCATGCGCCAATAACCAAGTAAGCCCGATCTTACCTCAGGGTCCCCAGTTGACCAATCTTGTCCGTCAACACTCTCTGCAAAAGCTCGAAAATAGTATCTGGATCCTGGAACAAGTCCGGAAATGGTGGCATTAAATTCTCCAAGCTGAACCGGAGAACCACCATCTACTAGTACAAAACTGTTATTCCAATCAATAGGATTAAATCCTCCATCTTCCAATCCATAATAAACACGAACTACGGGATTAGTAAGATCCTTGCTTACCAATTCACCGATTACGGTAACACTAGCATTTGCCTCTGCGACAATTTTAGAAAGCTCAACAACTGGAGGCTGTGCGGTAGCTGATGTTGTAAACATCATCGTACCATCAAGGAAAATACTCATAACATCGTTGGAACTAAGTCCCACTTCATAAAGTCGAAACTCATCAATAACCCCAGACAAATGATTACCGCCAGAATTTGTACCTATCAAAAGATCGTTAGCCTCCGCAGTGGCAATTTCACGATCATTTGTACTTGTTACCGCTTGCACAATGCCATCAATATAAATAACCACATCGGAGAGAGAATCTGCTGAACTCGGGAAAACAACCGCGACATGATGCCAAGCATCATCGTTTAAAGTTGAAATTGTTTCAGTCCGTCCGCCTCCAACATTTAAACCCAGTTTGCCGTTAATAATCTCAACTTCCCAAAGTTGACCATTTCCATTTTGCCCCCAACTTGTAATTGTCCCACTCAAATCATTTGATTTTATCCACAAACTAATTGTCCTAGCCTTGTCATCAACAATTCCGGGAAATCCTTTTACCACAAGATGTTCGCCTGCTCCTCCGAGACGTATTCCATTACCTTTCTTTCCAAACACTCTGTCTGAATCTGAAATACCTATAAAACTGGCAATTCTCGATTCAACTGAATCTGTTGAAAATGCACCACCACTTTCATCAAAATCCCAGTAAGCAAGCATGCCTTCTTCGGATGCTACACTCCAGTTCTCAGATGACACAGAATTGCCCGCAAGCCATCTGTAGTAATAATTTGTGTTCATCGATAAACCGTCCACATACTGACTGAGCAATCCATCCGAATGATTCCCATCTAGGTCTACACGGTAATCCCATAAATTTGGATCAGCAGGATTAATATTAGCATTGGTTCCTCCATCAGAAAGTCCCCAAAAAAGCGATAAACTTACGGGTTCTCCTCCGTCAGAGACAACCCTTGCCGACATTTTTGCCGAACTTGAAGTAACAGACCTCGGAGTAACTGAAGATGTCAATGGAGCAGTTTTATTCACAATTAACTGAAGGCTAGCCTTACCTTCACCAGCAATATTGAAGGCAGAAACATTCAAATCAAAAACCCCGACCTCTTGAGGCACGCCGGTGACTTCTCCACTTACTGTATCCAAGCTTAACCCAAGTGGTAATCCAATCAATCCATAAGAGGTAGGATCGCCAGTGGCCAAAATATCAAACTGATGCTGGACCAATTCTTTTTTGGCGTCTTTTCCAGAAAATATTTGCTGAATTTCAAGATCACTTAACGCGGAATCATAAACTCGCAAGTCATCAAGTCTTCCCTGAAAATAAGCATTTGGGTCGTTTCGCCAGCGCCCAAACTGGAAAGCATCTGCATTTCCCGTACTTATTTCACCCCTTGTCCAACGAGCAACAAGGTTTCCATCCATAAAAATTGCGACTTCCGAACCATTAAATGTATGAGAAAAATGTGCCCAACGATTCCTTAAGTCGTTATTATGATAGGCTCGTGGATCCCAACACCAATGCTGCGACAAAAGCTGGGTGTATCCCCCGTCTTTAATGTTACGCAATCCCCAATAACGGTTTTCGCCGGGACAACTACGCTCCCCGTATCCATAGAACCCGGGTTCACTAAGAGGATTACCATCTTCAACAAAAGTCCAAAAACTAATTGTCCTCGATTTCTTCCCATCAATGCCAAGTTTAGCACCGGTAGCTTGGGTCGAAACAAAACCGGATGTCCCATCAAAGCGAATTGCTTTGCCAAACTTGCCATCCTCCCAACTTGCTCCACCGACCAGGGAACCATCATTTCCACCAATAAGATCCTCTACAAGAACACCAGATCCTTCATCCATTGGCCAATATGCCGTAAGGTTATTGGGTCGGGTTGAAACAACAACCCGAGAAACTATTGAATTTGCAGTTCGATAACCAACATGCAGAGTATCTGGCAGAGTAAGTACAGGTGGACTAATTTCAAGAAAGCTACCATCAGCCACGACTACTATGCCTTTTTGAATGACACCACTTGCAGCCATTGCAACCCTACCTCCACTTGCACCACGATTCCCTCCCTCAACATTGATCAAACCCCGATTATCAATGTTTTTAGCAACGAGTCGTATGGCACCTCCAGAGCCACCACCACCATGATCATAAATACCATCGGCACGAGCATCACCTCCCTGTGCACTAATAAAAACACCCTCCGCTATTACAAGATCGCCATCTGAATGAATGGCAAGAGCACCTCCACCAGCTCCAGAACCTTGGAATAAACTGCCACTTGACCCACTACTACCCGGCAGAAGATCCGTAATTTGCTCGTCACCATATTCGTAATGTGCACCTATTCCCCAATTTCCTGCAGTCGAAGGACCACCGGGCCCGAAACCCTTTAATTTTTCTGAACTTCGTCCCCTCCATTGATTCAAAACAGGAAGCCCCCCATAACCGGTCTCCATACTTGCATCACCTCCGTCCAGAATAAAATCAGCACCAAGATACACATCACCACCTGCAACTGTCTTGATAATAAGGGGCTTATCTCCCCGAAGCACCACATTGCTAGCTCCCCTGATGTCAACAAGACCAAAATTAAATGTACAAACCTGATAATCCCACTTTTGGCCCAAGTCGTCTGTATAACTGTGCTCTGAAAATGTTCCTAATCCATGAGCACCCCCTTCGATCGAAAAATATCCAGTTTGGGTATCAAAAGTAACTTTCTGATTATGAACCTGCAGAATTGTGTCCAGGTGAGAACCACCCACAAAGATTGATCCAGGATTAGAAAGCCATTCTCCTGAAACATCAACATCACCGACTTTAACATCTCCATTGGCAATGAAAGCAACTCTTCCACCTGAAGAACCACGAGTTTGCGAATTACCACTACTGGTAGTTCCAGATCCAGCTTTAGCCTCAATCCGACCATGATTATAAATTCGCACTGCTTCAAGTACAACACCTCCTCCAGTGCCTGAACCGGAATCAGCACCACCATTACCACCATTGGCAGTAATCAGTACATTTGGTTCCACAATAATTTCAGCTGATGCCTTAAGATGAATTGCACCCCCACCAGCACCGGATCCATCCTGCCCTGAACCACCAGAGCTTCCTCCCAGTAGATGATTCAGGGAATGATCTCCATATGGTGAAGCCCCGCCCGAACCGTGTCCACCATAGGCAGCACCATGACCATCATCAGAGGATTCGGTGGGTGCACCTGGGCCATTCCCTGTCAAATTGCCTCCTCCCGTGCCATCATAACCTCCTAATATGCCTAATCCGCCAATATCCTCGTTACTATGACCACCATTCGCATATAAGTTGGAACCTAGCGTAAAATTTCCTGCAACTGCTTCAAGTAGAAGTGCGTTTTTCCCCTTTAAACTAACAACTAAGTTACCTCCAAGTCTTATTCTATTAAAACTAAAGCGGCATACTGAATATGGCCAAATTGCACCACTATCATCTTGATAGAAGCGATCTTCGATTACTCCAAATGCCATTGCACCATCGCTATGAGTTATAGTTGCAGAATCCGTATCAATAAACAAGGTTCCTGAACGGAAATCCAATTCCGGCATATCTGAGGGTCGTAAAACCCTAAGCGTCCCGGCAATTCCTTCAATAACTCCATCACCACCTTCAAGTTTTATATTTCTACGTCCATCATTCGCATAGGTATTATTCGATTCTATAAAAATTCTTCCACCACCGCCACCATTGGCACCACCCGAAACATCAAGCATTGAATTTGAATCCAGATGTACATCTGCACCTTTAAGATGTATGGCACCCCCAGAACCTCCCGCCGAGCCACTCAGTCCGCCTCCACCGACAGCCCTGATTAAGCCATTTACGACAATTTTAGCTGATGAAATCAAGCGTATAGCTCCACCACCGCCTCCTCCGCTCGTGTCGGAAATAAATCCACCTCCACCGCTACCTCCTAGTAAATGCGAAATACTTCCATCTCCATAAGGTTGCCCACTGGAAAAAGTTGCCCCACTTCCGGCTCCACCATATCCACCTCCACCAGGTTCGACTCCGGGTAACCCTCCACCTGGACCCAATCCCTTTCCTCCAATATCGCCTCCGTCCCAACCGCCCGGACCAGCCTCGCCCCGAGATAATACATTTCCCGCACCACCGGAAAGATCTAATTCTGTACCAATAATCAAATCTCCGTTTCTGGTAACAATCTCCAGGGAATTTTTCCCTTTGATCACAACCTCCAATTCCCCTAGCAGTTCAACTCGATCAAACACGAAGCGACAGACATCATAAAGATGGTCGTTCCCAAGAGGGTCCAGATAACTATTCTTGTACATCACACCATAACGGTCATCTCCATTACTGTGTTTCCAAGTACCTAAATCGGTATGAATAATCAACTTCCCATCCTCGTAACGAACGATATCCTCAGCTTCAAAAGATTGAGTAGTGGCTGCCCATTGAGTGCCTCCACTATTACTCACATAACTGCGATAGAAGTATTTTTGCCCAGCACCTAATCCAGTAACCCGCTGTTCAAAATTTCCACTATCATAAACCCAAAATTCAACTTCGCCCCACTGATGCCCCCAACCCTGGTATTTAGGGAATAAACGTACAGCCTGAGTGGAGATTCCCTCCATGGGGATATCGGTAAACCTTCCCTGTTCCGTTGGACCTACAGCACCGGCAAAAACATCATGTAACTGGAAATTCATTTCTTCATCAGCTATCCATACTCCGACCTCCATTAATTCATCTTCTCGCTCGAAAGGCTGGTGATAAATTCTAATCTTACTCATCTGGCGAACTTCACCCAAG
>JAYZJX010000077.1:0-16838 GCA_036164015.1 Verrucomicrobiota bacterium
GGGAAAAAGAATTTTCAGGATAAATTTTTATGAGTAACTACATCCAGCCAAAATTGTGGTCTAATGAATTAAACGCCGGGAACCTCGAGCGTGTACTTGAGTGTTATGCTGAGGATGCGATTTTATTTGCAACTTTTCAAACCGAACCTCTCATTACCCCTAGGGGAATTCGTGATTACTTCACAGGTTTTCTATCCAGAGAGGGTGCAGGCGTTCGATTTGATGAATCCACTATTTCGAATCATTCACTCTCAGATAAATCATACGTCAGTACAGGGCTTTACGAATTTTTCTACCGCGAAAATGGAGAGGAGGTTCGACATCCTGCGAGATTTACCTATATTGTAGAAATTGGAGCGGTTCACAAAATCAAGCATCATCACTCCTCTGTGATTCCTGCTTGAAAAATTTCATCCTTCCGTTTCGCTTATTCTTATTATGCTAAGTCCTCAAAAAACCCTAGATACCTATTACCTGGAAGCTCGTCGCGACTTGCTTGAAGTGGCAGCGATGCTCGATCGTTATGACGAGGCTGTCAAAAGAGATGGAACCGAGGCTGAAGATGAATCCAAAAAAGATTCATTACTTCAGGCCATGGAAATACTCGCTAGACCTAATCATCCAGAAGCAAACCGAGCTGAACAGTTGCTCGTTCATTTTGCTAAATTTGGTTAAACTTTAGAATCCATGCAAATCATTCAACCACACTATCACGCGATTGCGAGAACGGCTCAAGATTACGAGCGAATGTCCATGTCTGGAGTTGTGGCGGTTTGTGAACCTGCCTTTTGGGCAGGGTTTGACCGCCGGCACCCTGAAACATTTATTGATTATTTCGCACAGATTTCCGAGTTTGAACCAACGCGTGCTGCTGAGTTTGGAATTCGGCATTTCTGCTGGGTTGCCGTTAATCCTAAGGAAGCTGAAAACAAAGAGTTAACGGATGAAGTCCTTCGGCAGATGCCCGAATTTTTAGACAAGCCAACTTGTTTGGGCGTAGGGGAGACAGGTTTACATAAATCCACTCCCAACGAGATCGAATCTTTGCAGGCACATGTGGAAATCGCGATGAAGCATGATCAGTTGGTTTTGATTCATACACCCCACCTTTCTGACAAGGCACACGGGACAAAAACGGTTCTCGAGGTTTTGGCAGGTATGGATGTAAATCCTGACAGAATTTGGATTGATCATGTGGAAGAACAGACAATCGAACCAGTTTTGGATGCTGGCTATTGGGCTGGTATGACACTCTACCCTGTCACCAAATGTAGTCCTCGTCGAGCAGTTGATATACTGGAAAAATATCCGAGGGAACGACTTCTGGTAAACTCTTCTGCGGACTGGGGACCAAGTGATCCATTTACATTGCAGGAATCAATTGTTGAATTCCGTCGCAGAGGACATAGCTTACAGGAAGCCGTTGAGATCTATCACAACAACCCTTGCCGTTTTCTCGGACAGAATGCGAAGTGGGATATAAAGCCAATTACCATTTCCGAAGAATAAACCAATGGTTCTGAAGCTTTACGATACCCTGACTCGCGGAGTCCGGGATGTCTTTCCTATGGATGAACAAACGGTTCGTTTCTATGGTTGTGGACCCACCGTTTACGGTCCGGCACATATCGGAAATTTTAGAACTTTTGTGATGCAGGATGTTTTTCGCAGGGTACTGGAAACCTCAGGACAAAAAACTTTTCATGTTCGAAATCTTACTGATGTTGATGACAAGACAATCCGCCAGTCGCAAGAAGAAGGTTTGAAGCTTGAAGATTTTACTGACAAATGGACGGCAAGGTTTCGTAAGGATTGTAAACTGCTAAATTTAATGAGTCCACATGCTGAGCCTTCAGCAGTCAGTCATATTCCCGAACAAATTTCATTAATTCAGAGATTGATCGATGCAGGCAAAGCCTATCAGGCAAGTGATGGATCCGTTTATTTTAAAGTCGGGGCATTCTCTGAATACGGAAGGCTTTCCCGTCTCGCAGATCGCGAAATTACCACCAATAAAACTTCTCGCGAGTCTTCAGATGAATATGATAGAGAATCAGCAGCTGATTTTGCCCTTTGGAAAGCAAGGCGAGTGGAAGACGGAGAGAACTACTGGGAATCTCCATGGGGACAAGGTCGCCCTGGTTGGCATATCGAATGTAGTGCTATTTGTATGAAGCACTTGGGCGAAAGTTTTGATCTTCACTCGGGTGGAGTTGATCTCGTTTTTCCTCATCATGAGAATGAAATTGCACAGGTGGAAGCAGTCACCTGCAAAAGATTTGCCCGTCACTGGTTTCATATAGCTCATCTAATGGTGGAAGGTCAGAAGATGAGCAAATCCCTCGGCAATCTATACACTTTGGAGGACCTCGAAGAAAAAGGCTATAAACCTGAAGAGATTCGTTACCTTCTTCTTTCTGGAAACTATCGTCAGCCACTCAATTTTACATTTGATTCACTTGGAGCAGCCCGTAAGGCACTATCTAAACTCACAGATTTTTCCCGTAAATTCCAAATAGATCAAAGTCCTAGAAAAAGCCTTGGGACTGATTTTGGAGATTTTCATTCAGTGCAGGAAGCATTGCTCAAGGACTTGAACACTCCTGAAGCACTAGGAAGATTATTCAAAATAATTAGAGAGCTGAGTGAAGCTTTTGAGCGTGACGAATTTAATGGGAAAGAGGATGAAATGAATCGAATTCGCAATGGTTTTCGGACGACTATGGATGCGTTCGGTCTGCAACTGAAAGTTAAAGATGAGGGGCCAGTAGAAATTCCGCTAGAAATACAAAATTTGGCGGAGCGAAGATGGGAGGCTAAAATCGCAAAGGATTGGGGCCTTGCAGATCAACTGCGCAGGGAATTATCGGACAGAGGATGGTTAGTTAAGGACGGTAAGGATAGTTTCGAGCTTGCCAAAGTTTAACAATAAGGCGGAAATTCTTGGGCCGAAATGACTCGGTTCTGGAATAGATTATGAAAAGTTACTCCGAATATGTTATTCGCTTCTCGATGGCGGTTTTCACCTTATCTTCCTGTAGCCTGCTAAATGCTGAAAAGTTGGGCGAATGGGTAGATCTTTTCAATGGAAAGGACCTGGGCGGATGGGTAGATGTGAACACCTCCCCTAAAACCTGGTGGGTAGAGGATGGAATGTTGAAGTGTACTGGTAAACCGATTGGGGTAATGCGGAGCGAGCGGCAGTATGAAAACTTTTTGCTTCATGTCGAGTGGCGACATATGGAAGCTGGAGGGAATTCCGGAATCTTCGCTTGGAGTGACGCCATCCCCTTCGGCAATCGATTGCCCAAAGGATTGGAAATTCAAATGCTGGAATTGGACTGGGTGAATTTAAACAAGCGAAAAGGAAAGACTCCGCCTATTGCTTATGTGCATGGAGAACTTTTCGGTGCTGGAGGTATGAAGGCGATACCGGACAACCCAAGGGGGAGTCGGAGTAAATCACTTGAAAATCGCTGTAAGGGCAGGGGACAATGGAATGTATACGATGTGGTCTGCGTGGATGGTGTGGTAAAACTTTCGGTTAATGGTAAATTCGTTAATGGAATCAGAAATTCTGAATATAAAAAAGGCTATCTTTGCTTGGAATCGGAGGGTTCAGAGATTCACTTTAGAAATTTAAGGATTCTGGAACTTCCTCCCGGTATTACAACTGCAGAGCAAACGGCTCCACTATTGAAGTGAACTTTGAAGAAATTTCCAAAAATTATTTTTTGGCCATCCTATCAAGTTCATCCAATCGTAGACGAACTGATAGAATATAGGGAGCTTGGCCAGCAGACCAATGACCGTAGGTGGTCACGACAAAGGTACCATTTGGAAGAAGTTCCAAACCAGGATATGCACAATCATAAGATTTTTTATTATCCTTAAGCCGAATTGAATATTGACCATGTTTACCCTGCACTAAGTCGTCCCAAGTACCGATCCACCCAACCCAATCTCCCTCATAGGTTCGAGTGCCAGCCAGTTTTTTAGGTGAGCGACAACGAAAGCTAATAAAAAGTCGCCCATCCGGAGCATATTTTCCAATATGTCTGTCCCCAGTCAGAGAAATAGGCAGTTCTCGTGGAGATGACCATGTTTTACCTTCGTCTTCTGAAAAAATGATGTGGGAATTTTTCCTTCTGGAATTTTCGCGTAATAAAACGGCGATTCTTTTTCCATCGGGAGACCGTATGAAACCTGGTTCACACAAATGAACCTCACCGGATTTATAGACTTCTTCAGGGTTTTTCCAGGTAAGTCCACCGTCTTCTGAAAAGGTTTTGAACAGGGTGAAAATACCTGTCTTTTTTCCGTTTTTAGCGTAAAAACGTCCATCGTCGTGAAACATTGCCAAATAATGTCCTTTTTTTAAGCCAACTGACTCAACAAAGCCCATAACGACGATGCCACCCCAGTCACCAGCTTCCTTCAACGGACTCCAGTTGCCACCATCATCTTCTGAGACCGCAAGGCGAGAAGGGTAGAGACCGGACCACATGATAATTCGTTTTTTTCCATCCGGTCCAATCACTCGATGGAGAGTGGGTACTTCCTTGGATGTTCTCCAATTGATCGGAGTGGGCAATCGATCACTCCAAGTTAACCCAGAATCGATACTTTTTTTGTATACGATTTCTCCTCTTCCATGACCTTTGGGATAAACACAAAGAATAGTTTTACCATCCTCAAGAAGACAGGTAGTTGGATGACCAAGGTACTGGTCTTGTTCCCGATCGACCACCACCTGTCTGTAGGCTTGGTCATCAAGATCCAAAGTCATCGGTAGATCATGAGTAAGCTTCTCGTTTGCAATTAAGCTAATGCTTATAAAAAGTAGAGATAAAATATTTTTCATTTCTGATGACTTTTCTTTAATTTGAAATATAATGATATTAAATTTATACTTTTAAATATCTTAAAACTGCCAAGAAAGAACCTCAAAATTTTATTTCAACCAACCAATTTGTTCTGCCAAATCTTTTAACCTCAACCCAAATGGCAAATTCTTTGCATGTAAAGCTATTGTTAATTTTACCACTTTTTCCATTACTAGGTAGTGCGATAAGCTTTGAAGATGATATATTTCCTCTATTTCAGGATTACTGCATCGATTGTCACGGTCCTGAAAAACAGAAATCAGGATTTCGGGTGGATCGTAGAGCGTATCTCTTGAAAGGAGGCGATACCGGATTAAATGCCATTGTTCCCGGGGACCCCAAAGGCAGTTATTTGATTGAAGTGATTAAAAGTGATGATCCTGAGATTGGCATGCCACCTAAAGGAGGCAAATTGTTCGAAGATGAGGTTGAATTATTAGAACAATGGATTGCGGAGGGTGCCGTATGGCCCGGACAAATGGAGGATAAGGTCGAGGAAGGAACTGACCATTGGGCATTTCAGGAGATTCAACGCCCAAAAGTTCCAACTTTCACATCCAATCCAATTGATTCCTTCATTAATCGGCGTTTAAGTAAAGAGAGAATTCCCAAAAGCGAGGAAGCTGACCCGCTTACCTTGATTCGTAGGGCATCCATCGTGTTGACCGGTTTACCTCCGCAACCATCTAGGGTAGCAGAATTCTTGCTTAATTATTCAACGAATCCGCAGGAAACCTACTCGAAGTTGGTGGACGAATTGCTGGCATCTCCTCATTTTGGGGAGAGGTGGGCTCAGCACTGGTTGGATGTTATTCGATGGGCGGAAACCAATGGGTCAGAATCAAATTTATACCGAAAGATGGCGTGGGTTTACAGGGATTATGTAATCCGTGCATTCAATCAGGATTTACCCTACGATGAATTTGTCCGTCAGCAACTTGCAGGAGACGGAGTTGGAACAGGGGAAGCACTAGGTTTTTTGGTTGCCGGGCCTCATGTGCCTGCGGCCACTGTCGGACAAGAACCATCGGCAATTCGCCAAGCACGGGCCGATCGAATGGATGAAATTATACAAACTGTAGGTGCTTCCATGCTTGGCGTGACCATGAGTTGTGCCCGTTGCCACAATCACAAATTCGACCCCATTTCCATTCAGGATTATTACTCGATGACCGCAGTTTTTCAGGATATTGAGTTTGGAAGCCGTTTCCCGGAATTTTCAAAGGATCATCCCCGTAAAATGAAAGCCGATGAGATTTGGCGGGAGGTTGCTAGAAACCGTAATATAATCCGTAGTAAAGATACTCCATGGGAAGAGGACTGGGGTGGTTATAAAGAAGTTCACTGGGAACCGATTGAAGTGACCGGACTGAGACTGAATTTCTGGTCAGGATATGTGGGTATCGATGAAGTTGAGATTTTCGGCCTTCCTTCGGAGAACATCAATTTAGCCAATGCTACAACCGGCACCAAAGTACATACGGATGTCGCATTTGCCCAGCAAGGCGACCGGTTTCCAGTTTCTAGAGTGATTGACGGAAAATACGGCACTCAACGTTGGCAGGCGAGCTACAACAAACAAAAAAAACAGAACCCATGGATTGAGTTCACCTTCGAAAAACCGGTAACGGTTGGAAGGCTTCGAATGAGTTCCAATCGTGAATACTATTTCGAAACGGATTATTTGGAGCAAAAGAACAAGTTCAATTTTGACCAGTTTCTGGTCAATGTAAAGCTAGCCAATGGTGATTGGAAAGAGATTGTTTCCATTCAAAAGATTCGAAATCGAATGAAGAATGAAAAATCATTGAGCGATGCGGTCGAAGAAATTAATCACCTAGCATACAGGCTTTCTGAAGAAGGACCACGGCCCAGTTTCGTGGGTAGTTTTATTAAGCCCGAGATCACCCATGTTTTTCACCGTGGAAGTCCGGAAAATCCCCGAACTGTGGTGCTCCCTGGAGCCCCAAAGATATTATCCGGTGACTTGGGGGTGGACAACGGAGCCAGCGGTCGGGCAAGGCGGGCCAAGTTTGCAGATTGGATGATGAATGATAAAAATCCTCTTACTGCCCGGGTAATGGCCAACCGAATTTGGCAACATGTGTTTGGTGCCGGGTTGGTGGTAACAGGCGGAGATTTTGGCCGTGCGGGGGCTCCCCCGAGCCATCCTGAATTATTGGACTGGATCGCGGCGGAATTTTCGAATCCCACACGTCCTAATGGGACACCGTGGTCAATGAAGGAATTGATCCGTCTGTTCGTCAGCACGGATGCATTCAAGCGTTCCAGTGAGCCATCTGAGCTCGGATTGAAAAAGGACGCTACTAGTACCCTTCTTTGGCGTTTTCCGCCCCGCCGAGTTGAGGCCGAGGTAATTCGTGACGGCATTCTACTTGCCTCCGGAAAATTGAACCGAGAAATGGGTGGAAGGAGTTATCGCATTCACAATGTTAAAAAGACCTATGCTCAGTGGAAAGTGACCGATAATTTCGGCCCTGAGACTTGGAGAAGAATGATTTATCAGGAAAGAATGCGTCGTGTAGATGATCAAATTTTTACTGCTTTCGATTTCCCGGACTGTGGACAGGTTCGGGCAAAAAGACCGGTATCCACCACTCCATTGCAGGCTCTTAATCTTATGAACAGCAATTTTGTTGTCGATCAGGCGAAGCATATCGCCAACCGGGCTAAAGATGAATCCAAGGGCAACCTTAAAAATTCGGTGATTCGTGCCTTTGAATTGATTTTTACCCGCAAACCCATGAAGGAAGAATTAAATGCTTCCTTGGAAATTGCCAAAGTTGACGGTCTGGAGATCGTTTGTCGAGCCCTGATCAATTCCAATGAATTTGCCTTTATGCCCTAATGAATTTGAAAAATGAGTAATCGAGAAGAAAAGATTTCCTCCATCGGCCGGTCCCTTTTGAATCGTCGGGATTTTATGAAGAATGCAGGCTTTTCAACCGGTGCCTTGGGTCTTGCCCAGTTGTTGAGCAAAGATGGATTGTTCGGTGAGGTCGACCCCACCAGCTTTACAGGCAAGTCACCGATTCGTCCGGATATTGATCCCGACAATCCCTACTCTTCTCGCAAACCACATTTTGAAACCGATGCCAAGCAGGTGCTGGTAATTTTTTGTCCGGGTGCAGTCAGTCATGTCGATACCTTTGACTATAAGCCTGACCTTACAAAATACCACGGACAAAAGCCCCCTGGTATGCCGGCGGTCACTTTCGAGGGTCCTTCCGGAAATATCGCCAAACCATTTTGGGAATTCAAGCCACGAGGTAAGAGTGGGAAAATGATTTCAGAATTGGTACCGAATCTGGCTGAATTGGCAGATGATTTTTGCTTTGTTCATTCTCTTCACACACAGACCAGTGCTCATCCGCAGGGGGAAAACTTTTTGAATACCGGTTTTACTATGGAAGGGTTTCCTTCATTTGGAGCCTGGACCACCTACGCACTCGGGTCGGAAAATGAGGAACTTCCCGCATTCGTTGCGATCAATGATCCGCGTGGTCCAGCCCGTTCTGGAAAAAACAATTTTGGGAACGGTTTTCTGCCTGCCGCATTTCAGGGAACGGATTTTAATGCCAAGAATCCACCGGCTAATTTGTCCAGACCCGCAGGTTACACATCCTCAAATGATCGTTCCACAGTAAGCCTACTTCAGCGTTTGAATGGGATACACCTCGAAAAATATCCCGGTGATGCCGATCTGGCCGCTCGTATTGCCAGTTATGAATTGGCTGGAAGGATGCAAACATCGATTCCAGATGTCATGGATATTTCCAAAGAACCCGAATCTATCAAGAAAGAATACGGACTGGATTCAGGCACCGACCTAAAGAAGGAATACGCCAAGAATTGCCTTCTTGCCCGTCGTTTACTTGAAAAAGGAGTTCGGGTGGTGCAACTGTACAATGGAAGCGATCCTTCCGGAGGTAACGGAATTACTAATTGGGACTCACACAGTAATATTCACAAGACCCATGCGATGCAGGCTGAGATCATGGACCAACCCACTGCTGCATTGATCAGCGATATGAAACGGCGGGGATTGTTAAAAAATACCTTGGTGGTTTGGTGCACAGAGTTTGGTAGAATGCCATTCTTGCAGGGCAATGGAACCGGTAGAGATCATAACCCCGATGCGTTTACCTGTTTCTTCGCGGGTGCCGGAGTAAAGAAAGGATACACTTATGGAAAGAGTGACAACTTTGGCTTTAAGAGTGTGGAGGGAAAATCCAGTGTATATGATTTTAATGCTACCATTCTTCATTTGATGGGATTAGATCACGAGCGTTTATCCTATTACCACAACGGCTTGGAAAGAAGGCTTACCAATGTTCATGGTCATGTGATCACGCAAGTTCTCGCCTGATCAAATTCTTTCTCATTCCACCATTCTTTTCGAAGTAATACTGGATCTTAAAGTCCAGATTTATTCACAATAGTTTTAGTTTTTTACTAACACCCATGTAACGGTGTTATAAATATTTTGGTCAAAATTTACATAGTAAATTGCGAAATTTTTCTACACGAGAGCCGATAATATATCGTTTTGAATATTGCTCATTCTAATCAATTTTGTATTTTATTTAATTCATTTAGCATGATTTTGGTAACATTCTGATGAAGTCAATAATTACATATGAAAGTGTGGTAGATTCGGTTAAAGAAAACCTTCCTAGTTTGCCCGCAATTCTGCACGAGTTAGTTAGCAAGCTTTCCGATCCAGACACTAATTTAGATAATGTTGAAGATTTGGTAATGATTGATAAATCAATTACCGCCCAAATTCTCAAGGTTTCGAATAAAATCGAATTTCTTGAGCCACATGAGCCGCGTATTTTGACGATACATGATGCTTTGCATAAAATTGGTTTTGAAAATGCAAAGCGTATAGCACTAAATTTTTCTGTCTTAAAAATTATGAAAATAACAAATTTCCCCAAGGAATTTTGTTGTGAGGATTTATGGCAACACAGTTTAGGGGTTGCTGTGGCATCTTCAGTAATTTCTCAAATAATAGAATTTGAAAATCCCGATCAGGCATATGCGTGTGGTCTGATTCACGATATTGGGAAATTAGTAAAAATTAATTACAGTTATCGAATGTTTTCCAAAGAAATCGCTTCCGCTTCGAGAAAAAAAATAGATTTGTATGACTTGGAGATTCGTAGAGACCTTCTCCGGCACGACCTTCTTGGTTCTAAAATTATGGATGTATGGGAGATGCCGAATATTTTGAATTGTGTTGTAAGGTGGCATCATACGGAAGAAAGGTCGGAAAGAAAAGAAATTGAAGATCCATATCTTCATCAATTAGTGGATATTGTATACCTCGCCAATTTGCTCATAAACAAGTTAGGGATCGGTTACAGCGGTCATTCCGTTACAAAAAGTCCAAGCGAAAAATTTTTGCGCGGTATCAAATTGAACTCCAATGATTTGGAAGATTTAGAGAATGAAATCAAAATGCAATATGAACAATGTTGCCCGGCTTTATTGATCATCTGAGATTTAAAATGCTTTTTGGACTGAAAAACTTTCACACAAAATTAGGCATTTTTCTAATCACTTTTTTTTACAATAATTGGAATTTTACTTTAGCAAAATCTTCTCAACCCCACATCCTTTTTATTGCGATCGATGATTTGAGACCTGAACTGGGATGTTATGGTTCGAAAATAGTTAAGTCTCCAAATATAGACCGGTTAGCGAAAGAGGGTAGACAATTTGATCGGGCGTATTGTCAGCAATCGATTTGCAGTCCATCCCGTGCCAGCCTGATGACAGGTGCCCGACCTGATGGAATCGGGATTATTGAGAATCGTGCCTATTTTCGTGAATTGAATCCGGATATCATTACCTTGCCACAGCATTTCATTAAAAATGGATATGAGGCAGTTTATTGCGGAAAAATTTATCACGGAAGAATGACTGATGATCAGTATTCATGGAGCCGAAGCCCTGCGTGGCACAAGCTTCCATTTAAGACTAGACCCAAACCCTATGGATTGCAGACTAATCTTGATCTTCTCAAAAAAAACCGGATTACGATGACAGAGAAATACGGCGAGGATGGGGCTAGAGGTTTGATTCATGGACCTGCGTTCGAAGCGGCAGATGTACCTGATCATTATTTTGTGGATGGATTCAGTACGCAACTTGCGATAGAAACCCTTAAGGACCATTTCATAAAGAAGCCTGGGAAACCTTTATTTTTAGCACTCGGCTTTGTTCGCCCCCACCTAAACTTTGTCGCCCCAAAGAAGTACTGGGATCTTTACGATCGAAATGACATAAAGAATGCAGAACAAATTAAAGGTCCTCTAAATGGAGCGGCTACCGGATTGCATGCCTCTTTTGAACTACGCACACGGCATGGCATACCCAAGAAGGGACCAATCGGAGAGGAGTTATCGAAAGATCTACTGCATGGTTATTACGCCTGCGTAAGCTATGTCGACGCACAGATAGGACTGATGCTCGAAGCCTTGGAGGCGACGGGAATTCGGGATAATACCATTATTGTGGTTTGGGGAGATCACGGATGGCACTTGGGGGAAATGGGTATTTGGGGAAAAGCCACGAATTATGAAATTGCTACCCGGGTACCCCTTATTTTTTGGACACCGGAAATGAAGGACAGGGGCAAACCTGCAAATGGACTTGTAGAGCTGGTTGATTTGTACCCGACTCTTTGCGACTTAGCTGGCTTGTCTCAGCCCGAGCATTTGGCGGGTCATAGTTTGGTTTCGCTTCTTGAAAACCCGAATGCTGATGGTAAAGGATTTGCAGTCAGTCAATTTCCCAATCCCGCCTTGCGCGAATGGGCTGCCAATCCCTTATCTGCTGGAATGCGGGAAACATTTTTTGGTCCTTTGATTAAAGAGGTGGAAAAAAAAATCAAAAAACAACAAGGTGGATTATGGGATCGTGATTTATTTGAAAACCATTTGATGGGCTACACCATTCGGACTGAACGCCATCGATTGGTCGCGTGGCTGGATTATCGCGATACAGAAAAGGATCCTGTTTTTCTTGAGCTATATGATCATCTTAATGATCCGAACGAAGCGAAGAATATCGCTGAGGAATTTCCAGTCATTGCACAGAGATTATTGAAGAAGCTTAGGTCTAGTGAAATTGGAGAAAGAATGTGAAAAGAATGAGATTTCTAATAGCTTTTCTTTTTTTGCTTGCCCAGGCAGTTTCCTGCGGTGCCGAAAGGCCGAATATTGTGCTGATTATGGCTGATGATATGGGGTACTCAGATTTGGGCTGTTACGGAGGAGAGATCAAAACTCCTAATTTGGATCGACTGGCCGAGAATGGAATCCGATACACCCAAGCTTATAACACTTCGAAATGCTGGACCACCCGAATTAGTCTACTGACCGGTTTATATCATCATCGAAGCGACCGGGATTTTCGAAATACCGCTTTGATTGGAGAGGTCCTTCGTCCAGCAGGTTATCGGACTTGGTGGTCGGGGAAGCATCATGCAGGATTCAATCCATATGATCGTGGATTCGATCATTTTGCCGGGTTTCTCGGTGGAGCGATTAATTTTTGGAACCCGGGAGACCGGGCAAGAGACGGAGAGGATACACCGGGTTGGCGAGCAGTCTACTCTTGGGCCTTTGATGATAAGGTAATCAATCCCTATAACCCGAGTAAGGAATTCTTTGCCACGGATAGTTTTACAGACTGGAGTCTGGAGTGGCTGAATGAGAAGAGGGACTCGGCAAAACCATTCTTTTTATTTCTTTCCTATAATGCACCCCACTGGCCCCTCCATGCCCACCCTGAGGATATTGCAAAATATGAGGGTGTCTATGACAGGGGATATGATGCGATTCGGAAGGCAAGATATCAAAGGCAATTAAAAATTGGCTTGTTTGATCAAAAGACGGCACCATTGAGTGAGCCGGAACATGAGTCATGGAGAGAATTGTCAGCAAAGGAAAGGGAAAATGAAGCCCTTAGAATGGAGATCCATGCCGCGATGGTTGATCGGATGGATCAGAATATCGGTCGCTTGGTCAAAAAGTTGGAAGAAACAGATAAATTGAAAAATACTTTGATTCTTTTTCTGGTGGATAATGGAGCAAGTCATGAGAGACCGAAAAGAGGTCTGAAAAATCCGGAAGCCGAGTGGGGTACAGTTGGTTCCTTTGAGGCGATTGGGCAGTCATGGGCAAATGTGGTCAACAGTCCGTTTAAGAAATGGAAGGTGCAGGGAATGGAGGGCGGAATATGTACCCCCCTGATTGCCCATTGGCCAGCAGGGGTCGATTTACCCAAGAATTCGATTTCCCGGGTACCTTGTCATTTAATTGATTTTTTCCCCACCTTCATGGAGCTTGCTGGGGATGAGGCAACCTACCCGAACGACTTGCCTAGACTGGATGGCGTTAGTCTGAAACCCACCTTTTCGGGAAAGAAAGTAAAGCGATCTGATCCGTTGTTTTTCCAGTACGGATCCTGGCAAGTGATTCGTCAGAATCAATGGAAATTGGTTCAGAGAAAAAAAGAGCCTTGGCAGCTTTACGATTTGAGTAAGGATCGAACGGAAACACGAGACCTGGCTTTGCAATTTCCCGAAAAAGTAAAAGGTTTGAAGATCAGGTGGACAGAGATGGCCAAAGAGGTAGGTACGGTAGTTTCAAAATGAATGTGGTAAATTTCTATGGGCCTTCTTTTCCAGTAATTCTTGTTCTTTGGCCATTTACTTTTGAAGAAAAATTAATTTAACCACATAATCATATGTTCAGCTCCTTTTACAAAATAAACAAGCTTTTGGTATATTCCTTATGGGGCTTTTTTGCACTGAGTTGCTATGCACAATCTCAAGCACCTACAAAGAAAGACATTCGATACAGTCAAGAGTTTGAAAGGAGTATTCTTGATTTGTGGTTGGCAGAATCTAAGAAACCTACGCCTTTGGTGGTCAATTTTCATGGTGGTGGTTTTCGAATGGGAGACAAGGGATTGTTTAATAGAAACCCAATTCTCAAAAAATACTTACCAGAGGGGGTTAGCTTTGCCAGTGTTAATTATCCTTTTGTTCAACAGGTGGATGGTAATTACGCCAAAATTCTTGAGCATTGCACAGAATCTATCCAGTTTCTGAAAAAGAATGCCAAGAAACTAAATATCGATACCAATCGAATTTCGGTGATGGGCAATTCAGCGGGTGCTCTCATTACCTGCTATCTGGGCCATGCCAAGAAATTAGGAATAAAATCGATTTTTCCTATTCAGCAACCTAAGGGAACACCTCTACTTATACCTTTTTTCAGAAAGGATGGCCCCGCTGTTATGGTCTACAATCGATCGGGAAAGAGAGATCAAGTTCATCATCCTGACTTCGCAATCATGGTCAGAGAAAGATGTAATGAGCTAGGAATAAATTGTCACGCTTACGGTGTTTCAGGAACGGGACTGGATCAACTACCGAAAGATAAAAATCTCCACGATCTCGCGATGGATTTTTTTCGGAAATCATGGAAAGAGAATAAAAAAGAAAAATAAATGATTGGCAGAGATTTAATTTCTAAAAAGTTTACTACTATATGTACCTTTGCTTGCTATTGCATTTCATCTCTTTTGGGTACAGTTAACAAAAGCATAATTGTAGACAGATATGAGCATGATCTGCCTAAATTTAAGCATGGGAGCAGACTTTTGTTTCAGGGAGATTCTATCACTGATATGAAATGGGGTAGAAATCAGAAAGATCGAAACCATTACCTTGGGCATAGTTATGTCTTTTTGCTCGCGTCAAGACTGGGTGTAGATAAGGCAAAGTCTAACCTTGCGTTTTTTAACCGCGGGGTAAGCGGAAACAAGATTTCCGATTTACGAAAACGCTGGCAAAAAGATGCCATTGAGATGAATCCTGACTGGTTGACTGTTTTGATTGGGGTAAATGATGTCAGCCAAGGTAGGGGGCAACCCATAGATCTAGAAAAATGGGAAGATGACTATCGTCATATCTTAAATGAGAGTCGAAGAGCTAATCCCAAGCTAGAGATCGTTTTAATGGATCCCTTCGTTTTGAGAATGACTCGTTTAAGCTCAGATGAACAATGGGAGCATTGGCGTGGAGAGATTGAAAAGCTAGGTAAGATTGTCGCTCGACTGGCAAATGATTTCAATGCCATTCATATTGAAACTCAAAAGATTTTTGACCAAGCTGCCAGTCAAGAGTCACCGCAGCACTGGATATGGGATGGAGTACACCCGCTGCCACAAGGTCATGAATTGATTGCGAGGAATTGGTTGCAAGCAGTCGCCAAAGCCACCAATAAATAGGATTATGACCGAAAGCATTTCCATCAATCCAATTGGTTCGCAAATTTCAAAATGGGGAGAAGGACCCATTTATTCCCAAGATCATCTGGTATATGTCGATATTGAAGGGCACGCTCTGATTTCATTGGATCCGAAGTCGGTAACAGAAAAAATTTGGGAAATGGGTGAACGTATTGGGACTGTTGTCCCCCGTGAAAGAGGTGGTTTTTTATGTGCTGGTGATTCGGGGATTTATTCTTTTGATCCAGTAACTGAAGAAAAAAAAATCATAGCCGATCCGGAAGCGGACAAACGACCGGATAACAGATTTAACGATGGAAAGTGCGACCCTGAAGGCCGTTTTTGGGCGGGGACTATTAGCCTGGTTAAAAAGACCGGCGATGCTAACTTGTATATGTTGGATAAAAATGGGGATTTGAGCTTGAAAATTCCCGGAGTTACCAACTCAAATGGGATATGTTGGAATGCAAAAGCCACGCAGATGTTTTATATTGATACTCCGACAAAAGAAATTCGTGCTTATCCATTTGATAATCTTAGCGGCTCGATTGGAGAAGCTAAGATAATCGTGAACACAGAAAATCACGGGTGGGAAGGCTCGCCGGATGGAATGACAATAGACAGTGAAGACATGCTTTGGGTAGCAATGTGTCATGGTGGGTCCGTGCTACGAATTGATCCAAATAATGGATCCCTTTTGCAAAAAATTGATTTACCATGTCTAGAAACAACCTCCTGTGCTTTCGGCGGTGATGCACTGAACCGTTTGTTTGTAACCACAGGTATCCATAAATCGATCGAAGAGGAAAATGCCGGTAGGGTATTCGTGATCGATGGGCTTGGAGTTAATGGAACGAAGGCTTTTTCTTTCGTCGGATAATTAATTATGATCGGTGCAAGAAATTGGATTTTCATGGTCCATTCTTGCATGAGCTTGTTTTGGTACCACTGCACTTTTGCCTCCTCTGTTTATCAGAATGGAGGTTGGGAAACTTTTAGCCCGCGTGAAGAGATTTCTCCAACTTTCAAATTTTCTAAATTAGGGTCTAAAGGGAAAGAAAGTTGGTTAATTCATCAAGGTGATAAAGCGGGAGAAATGGGTGCATGGACTCGGAAGTATGCAGTCAAAGGGGGAGGTTATTATAAGATTAGTGCTCTTTGTCTTGGAACCGGTTTGTCCAACCCAAGAGCCAACCGTTATGTCGAAGTATTTTTTGAGGATGAAGAAAAAAAAATGATAATCGATGAAAGAACGGGGGATTACAACCGCCCTTTTTATCCATTTGAAACTGGGAAGATAAATGGTTGGGTGAAGTTTGAAGGTAAAGTCTATGTACCAAAAAGGGCTTCGAGGGCGATCATACGATTATTTCTCAGATGGGAGCCTAACGCCAATGTGGAATGGACTCAGGTTAATTTCGTGAAAGTAGAGAAGCCCGAGCCGAGAAAAGTGCGTCTGGCTGCAACGAATTTTCGTCCCGCTGGAGGGAACTCAGGAATGGATAATTGTAGGATGATTGAGCCATTTGTAAAAGAAGCGAAAAAGAAAAAAGTAGACTTACTTGTATTGGGTGAATGCATAACGACTATGCGAAATGGCTTGAATGCGGAAACTGG
>JAYZJX010000078.1:0-9039 GCA_036164015.1 Verrucomicrobiota bacterium
TGTAGATCGTCTTTAATCGCTTTCCCTTTTCGATTGAGACCGTCGTTAAGATCGTCTGTATTCACGAGGAAGAAATTATTATTCGAATTTGCAACCCGCTCCTGTACCTCCCGAACCATTGTCCAGTGAGGGTAGCGCCTATTACTCATATCAAAATCACTCAGCCGTCCAATCACGAATCCAAGATCATTTTTTTCCCATTTCAAATCCTTGGCCATTTGAGCATGCAGACCGAGCAGGGCTTTTTCGTAAAGTTTGCCCCAACTCATCTTCGCGTCCCGTTCTCCCTGCATCCAAACAAAACAGACCGTTTTAATTTTTTGCCCTTCGATGGCAGCATTCACCTTCCCCATCAAACGATCATACAGATCACCGATTTGATTTGGCTCCTCCTCCTTCGTATCCTTCCATTCTTTCCACCACCGGTGAATCGGTTGACCTCCAAGAGCATCCTGAACGACAATTACTTTCTCTTTACCAAGTGCTTTTTCAACCATCGGAGTGAAAGCCTCGTCCGGACGGTGACACTGCATATTCGACTGACCAGACAAAATAAACACATGCTTACCGTGGTCATCAGCCAAGGCTGAAAAAGAGAACATGAAAACGCAGGTTAGTAAAGGTAAGGATCTCATAATAATAAAATCGGGCTAGGACTTCTTTTTCTTTTTGGTTTTGGGTTTTGGAGCACTGGCTTTTCTTCGAGCCTCTGACTCGGACTCCAATTTCTGAACATAAGCCTCCACAAATGCGGAATCCTCTCTTTTACGAAAACATTCAAGAATCGGATCCCCGGTCCCCACCATCCACTCTTCCAAAAGTTTTACTAACTTATTTTTAACTCTCTGATTATTGGAAGAACCGATCAAATTCTGCAGGCAGTCCGGGTCTCTTTTGACTTGGTAAAGCTCCTGTTGAACACGATAGCGATAGAGATTCAGCCTCTCATTCAACTCTTTATCATTCTTGGCTAATTCGATCATCCTTTTACAGGTGACCGTTCCATTGGTGGCAGTCGCAAAAATGCGTTCCCCGTTTGACCATGGATTGAAAAGATACAAATGGGTCTTGGTCTGGATTGCACGCATGGGATCTCGTGAACGACCAGAATTCTCGTGGTATTGCTTAATGATAAAATCACGATCAGCCTGCTTCTGACCCTTAAGTACCGGATAAAAAGAGCGACCGTCCAGTCGGGCCGGTTTTTTAACGCCCAATGCATCCATAACAGTGGGTAACAAATCCAGAACAGATACCATATGTCGCTTGTCTACCGAACCTGCCTTGGTGACCCCAGGAATGCGGACCATCAAGGGAGTCCGTGTGCTGTGGTGGTAAAGCTGTGTCTTGGCAAAAGGCAAAGGCATACCATGATCTGATAGAAATACGATCATGGTGTTGTCCCATTCCCCACTTTTCTTCAGGGCCAGCAGCACTTGATTCAGGCAGTCATCAGCACGGCGCACACTGCTGTAGTATAGGGCAAGTTCCTCGCGAACCGCCTCGTCCTCAAAAAGGAATCCTGGCACCGGCACTTCTTCAGCAGAAAAGATACGACTCGGTTTATAAGGATCTTCTCCTCCTCCCCTTACCTGTGACCAAAAGGGTTTGTGAGGATCAGAAATATTCACTGACAAAAAGAATGGCTTAGCCTGCTTCTTGGCATTTGCGATTCCACGGGCGGTGGATTCGCCATAAGACTTGGCATCTTTGATATGGGCCTTCGAACCATCCTCCAAAGTAGTAAGATCCTCGTCCCAGTCATAGGGCTGATAAGGACTCGAATGAGTCACCTTTCCGCGAATCCCAGCGTAATAACCCGCATCTTTTAAAAGATCCACCATATGTGGCCAGCCCGGATCGGTAACTTTGTAGAAACCTTCTACTTTATTATTATGGGAAATCAACCCGGAAAACATGACATTTCGGCAGGGATTGCAGTTTCCCACCGTTACATGAGCATAGTCAAACCGCAGGGACTGGGATGCGAGACGATCCATAACCGGGGTGATTCCTTCCAATTCACAACCATAGACTCCAACGGAATCACAGCTCATATCATCCACGGTGATTAGGAGCAAATTGAGTGGTTTCTTTTCTTCGGCGTTTAAGTTGCTTGCAAGAAACAAGCAGAGCGAGCACAGAAATGTGAGGAAGTAATTACTTTTCATAAGAGGTTAAAACTTACCAAAGAGGGGAAAGTTTCAGCCAAAGGCAATGAGAAAGAAATGGGTTACGTTATATTCTCATTGGGATGCAAAAGAAATTTTACTTTCCGATTTCGAACTCGAGTGTGACCACCAACTTAACCACTTTTTCAATGGTCTCGGTATCATAAATCCCATAACTGGAGGTGCGAGTGGAGTTGGGCTTGGTGATCTGGATAACACCCTGCCTTGCGGAAACAAGTGAACCCAGGTTCTCCCCCGAACTTTCAGCCATTATCTCAGCCCGTTCTCTGCCGTTCTGGGTCGCTCTCTGCATCAGGTCGATTTTTACCTCATCCAATTTGGAAACAAAAAACTCAGGCCCACTCAAAGTAAGACGTATACCCTCACCATTAAGATCATACAGTTGCCGGGACATGACCTTGAGTTCCTCGACTTGCGAACTGTTTATCCGAAGACTGCGGGTGGCAGTAACATAATCAACCTCATTAGTCCGGTTCCCTTTTTCATTCAATTTTTTGGTCTCACTGAGGGAAGGTGATAATTCCACCAACTCTGCTTCCTCCCCCAAAGTATCTACAATAAGCTTCCGGACCCTCTCGAGTGAAGTCTCCGCTTTTTCGTAGGCTTCTCCATTATCCGCACCTTTTTCCGAAATTCGCACAGTCAGGCTTCCCTGATCTGCCCTGACCTCTCGCTCCGCATAACCCTTCACCATAATTGGCTCGGCATGCTGGATAGTAACCCAGGGCTTGGAAATAATTGTGGCCGCTCCGATTAGCCCGACCACCACGGAAAGAGGAATCAAAATAGATTTATTCATAACTTTATTTTACCAATCACTCTCTTCGACTATGAAAAGTTTTCATTGTTCAAAATTTATTTTAAAAGAGGTGCCTCCCCTCCTTTGCTGCCTGATGAGCTTCCTGCGTATCGAGTTCTACACCAGGATCTCCCTCTACCTTCATCCAACTTAGCAATTCCTTCTTCATGATATTTATTTTATCAGCATATTTTGGATCCCCAGCCAGGTCATTCATCTCGTACGGATCTTGTGCCGTGTTGTAGAAACTGACCGGTGGGCGGCTCTGATATCTCCTGACTAGGTTATAAATGACAGGTTTGTTCCACGAGTCCCGCACCCAGGTTGCCCAATAGGGATTATTAAGGACCGCATTTCCTTTCAGTCCCATCAAATGCTTTTCAATAAATAGTTCGTCTGGTCTAAGATTAAGAATGAGACGATGCTCGCCATCCGAAATGGTACGCGTAGGGTAAGGTGGCCCCTCCGGAAAATTATTGTGCATCCCATAAACAAATTTTCGGTGGGTGTCTGTTTCGCCTTTCAACACTCCGGCAAAACTTGATCCATCGAATTTATGGAATTTTTTACCTGTTAAATCTAGCAGCGTGGGCAGAACATCCGCATATTGAACCAGTGCATTTGAGCTTTTGCCAGGCTCAACTACCCCGGGCCATTTTGCAATCAATGCCGTATGCAATCCGGTATTCCATGTTGTCCATTTACACCCAGGGAACTGGGAACCCTGTTCCGAACTAAAGAACACTAGTGTGTCATCTGCACGACCACTCTTATCGAGAGAATCGAGTATTTCACCGACCTGTTCATCCATGTATGTGATTTCAGCCAGGTACTTCGAAAAATCTTCCCTGGTTCTTGGAGTATCCGCAATATTTGGAGGAAGTTTTATTTTTTTGGACGGATATTTGGATGCATCTCCCATCACCCAAGGGACATGTGGTTCCGTCAGGGCAACCACAAGACAGAAGGGATCGTCTTTGGCCATGAATTGTTTTATGGGTCTAAGATCGTGAGGCTCAGTGGGATTGCGAACACAATTTGGATCAAAACCTTCCACTTTCTCAAATGGAAAGACTGAACTTGGACGAATATGAGTTTTACCCGCAAGCCCGACACGATATCCAAGGTTTCCCAAGATCTGCGGCATACCCTGAATATCCGGACGGCATCCAGAATGATTCCAGGCACAGCCGTTTCCCATCGGATAAAGGCCTGAGTATAACTCAGCTCTGCATGGTTGGCACATGGAAGAAGAAACAAATGCACGATTAAAAGTCAGACCTTCAGTTGCCAACTTATCGATATTCGGGGTCTTTGCATTTTTCCCGCCGTAAAGTGGTAAATCGTTGTAAGTACAATCGTCTGCCAGAATAAGGAGAAAATTTGGATGATCCGCAGAAGATAGAATTAAGGGAATTTTTAGCAGGCTTAGCAAAAGTATGAAATTTTTCATCCCTCCAGTCATTTTGATTTTATTCCTTTGTGGCAAGGAGTAATGGTTAAACATATTTTTTGAGTAAAGGGATTCGTAAAGAATGATCTTGATCCCTCATAGATTAAAAGAGCAAGTTGTATGAATGAACCCGAACAACAATGCTATTTTAATAAGAATCACCCTCATTTTGATTCTTTGCTTTGCAATTGAAACTCCTACTCATGCTCAATCTTCATTGTCACCGGCCCCATCTGCAGAGATATGGGGAGACAAAAAAGATCAACTCGATCAAAGTTATAAACGCTGGTTGAAGCTTAAAGAAGAATGCAAAGGAAACTACTCTTATGATGTAAATTGGAGTAGTTGGAGCGGTTTTGGAAATAGGACCATCATTGTTGTTCGTGGAAATCAGATCATTGAAAGAAGGTTTGAGTCATTCGGTGCCCCTCACCCGGACGGAAGACCGATTGATAAGAATCACTGGACCGAAAGAGGAAACTTTATTGGCTCAAACCCGAAAGGCCATCCCCCCAGAACAATCGATGATCTGTACAAGGAGGCCAAATCATTAACAGGCAGACCAATTCCAAAATTTCATAGGGGAGTCATCCGCGTAAACAAGCAAGGAGTCCTACTAAGCTGTTATATTCAGGATACCCTCATCGCAGATGATGCACCGATTAAGGGCGTTAATATTACCTCAATAACCTTGGGAATTGAAAAATTACCCGAGGGAAAAAAGGTAAAACCAACTTTTGAACAGTGGGTCGCCAGTGGGAAGAAGCTTCCAGAAGGAATGATCTTTGTCGGCGGCAGCCCGTGGTTTGATGAAACAACCGGAAAAAAGAGGGAACCGATAGAGGTGTATGCAATGATTTACGGGGAAAAAGTAAAACCTGTATCCCCCAAACCCATCCGTCCTTTCTTAAATCCAAATAAAAGAAAACCATTTCCCAAGCATTGGGGCGATCCACCCAAAAGACAGACTCGGGACTTAAGACCATTACCCGGAGGATACGGCATGGGAAGCGGCACCTTAGCCAATTGGATTCAGGAAAATCTCGACCGAGACAAAGACAGGTCAAACCAACCAGATTGATTTAGGTATTTTGTGTTTTCTTACCCTTTTGATTTGTATGTTTTTGTTTTCATGAGTAACCCAATCTCAAACATTTAAATCGACTATGTCCGAACTCAAAAATCTATTTTATATTGCAACTCTCTTGTGTTCATTTACCAACCTCTTTTCTGAATCCAGAGAAGAAATAATCCAAAAGGGTAAAGAGCTCTACAACGGTGCTGGTTCCTGCGTCGCCTGTCATATGGCTGACGGTAACGGTCAAAAGGGAAACATTCCTCCTCTCGCGGGTAGCGAATGGCTCAAAGGTGGCTCAGCTCGCTCCATTGCCATCTCTCTCCGTGGACTTGCTGGTCCCATTAAGGTGAACGGAAAGAAATACTACGCAGCCATGCCTCCCCAGTTGTTATTCGATGACGAGAAACTAGCTTATATATTGAGCTATGTAAACAATGCATGGGGCAACAAGGAAGACCTGATCACGAAAGAAGAAGTGGTCAAAGCACGTAAGGAACTGCCTCTTGATGTCTTTACCCCCCAAACACTGCTCAAAAAATTCCCGTTCGATAAAAAATACAGCAAGAAAAATGGCACTTACACCCCCACTTTTGACGATACCCTGACGAACATTACATCGCCTGTGGTTTATCGTACCTTTATGCCCGGTGCATCTCCTGCTGCCTTCGCCGTAGCTTTGCCCGGGAATCACTATTATTGCTGGGATGCGGGTGAATCGAGGCTCAGGTATGTATGGACCAAGGGTGGATTCATTAAATCAAATCAGGCACATTGGTCCAGCAACGGAAAACCGGTCGCCGAATTTAATGGAACTCCCTACTACCGGGCTAAGACTTCTCTACTCAGGGAGGAGACTTTTGAAGCACTCTCCAAAACAAACATGCAAAAACCAATTTATGACACATCCGAAGCTGACGACTTCCCGCTGAAAATCGAGGGTGCGAAAGGAACGCCTAGATTCCTTGGATACAGACTGGTAGAAGGGTATCCAAAATTTAGATATTCCCAGGGAAAACATATGATCACTGAACTTATTCAAATGAACGATGAAAAGACGGGGATTCGTAGAACTTTTACAATTTCCCCACCATCAAAAACAGTCCTTAAACTTTCTCCCACTACCCTTGCTTCTACTAGTTCTGACCGGGGGATAATGAAAAAAGATGGAACGCTCAACTTGAGCAGTTCAGAATCTGCCGAGTTTTCAGTTTTTATAATACCAAATGAGGAGACTAACTAATGAAAAGATTCCTTCCCTTTTTTGCTTTCCTTTGCATATCCATACTTTTCGGGTCAACCGCCCCCCAATACTCGGTGATCAATGTACCTGCTCCTCCTACTAAGTTTAAAAATTATCAAGTCGATGGCCTGACCTTTCTCCCGAATGGAAAGTTGGTCGTTTGCCTGCCAAGCGGCGAAATCTTTTTTCGAGATTTGAAAACTAAAAAATGGGAACTTTTTGCCGAAGGACTTCATAACCCTCTTGGTGTTTTGGCCCTTTCCAATTCCGAATTAATTGTTACTCAAAGACCCGAACTGACACGGGTAAGGGATCTTGATGGCGATGGCAAGGCGGATGACTTTGAAGTGATTACCGATGACTTTGGAATGTCAGGCAACTACCATGAATTCAACTTCACTCCCGTTAAGGACAAACAAGGAAATTATTTCTTTGCTTTGGGAACGGGATCCAAGGGTGATGGAGTTCGCACGATCACACGGGGAACATTTAATGAAAGAGGAAGACCGGGCCGGATGCATTCGTCCGCACCCTATCGCGGTTGCATTATGAAGCTCACCCATGATGGCCAAACTATTCCTTGGAGCTACGGACACCGTACACCCAATGGACTTGGATTCGACTTAGAGGGAAATTTATTTGTTACTGACAACCAAGGTGACTGGGTGGGTTCCAGTAAGCTTTTCCATGTGCAGAAAGATCATTTCTATGGACATGCCGCAAGCTTGGCATGGAAACCTGATTTTAATGAGGTTCCACTGAAAGCTCCGGTTGAGAAACTTGCTAAGATGAGATCCAGAGCCTGTGTGGTCTTTCCCCATGGCACCATGGCCAATTCGCCAACCAAGGTTCTTGCCATCACCCCAGATGCGAAATTTGGTCCCTTTAGCGGACAGCTTCTAGTCGGTGAGATGAATCGGGGAAGGATCATGCGAATTATGCTGGAGAAAGTGGGAGGAGAATTACAGGGAGCATGTGTTCCTTTTATCGATGGAACCCCCCTAGGTCGAGGATGCAACCGAATGGACTGGGCACCAGACGGCAGCCTTTTTGTGGGTCAGACCAAACACACATGGGCGGGAGGAGAAGGCATCCAGCAAATTTCATGGAATGGAGAAACTCCTTTTGAAATTCAAAAAATGGAATTACAGGATAAAGGATTTAAATTTACCTTCACCAAACCGGTCAACCGTCAGATTGCAGCGAAAAAGGAAACCTGGCCCTTCTCCCGATACTTCTACGAGTATAGAGAGGCTTACGGTTCGCCACGCTCTGATGAGACTAAAGTTGGCATTTCTGCCATTCATATATCGAAAAATGCCAAAATCGTTGAGATTGAACTCGAGGAACTCGAAGCCTGGCACATTCATGAGGTTACGGTCCAAAAACTATTTTCTGCCAATGGAGAAGAACTCAATAATAACTACATCGTCTACACCTTAAATCGTTTACTCAAAAACACACCCACTGAGCCTCTTCAGATCAAAACTGTCTCTAAAAAAACCTAAGAAAAAAGAACTGTGTTTCTAAATTTTATTACCTGAGGTATCTATTTTTTGATTGATTAGAATTATCTCCTCTCATTTGGTGTTGGTACCCTTTTATAAACTCCAACCCACCTTTTTTAATATGCAAAGACTGTCCTTGTTTCTTCTCGCACTGGCTTCTTCCATCAGTGCTTATGCCGTACGCCTTCCCGCAGTTATCAATTCCCACATGGTTCTGCAACGGGACATGCAGGTACCTATCTGGGGATGGGGTGAGGCAGGTGAAAAGATTTCCGTTCATTTCGCTGGGCAAAAAAAGGCAACCACGGCGGGAAAGAACGGAGAGTGGATGGTAAAGCTCGACAAACTAGAAGCCAATGCCTCGCCTTCCGTTCTCACCGTCAAAGGAAATAATGAGATAAAATTGGAAAATGTGCTCGTTGGTGAAGTTTGGATCTGCTCGGGACAGTCAAACATGGAATGGCATGTTCGCCAATGTGCCAACCCTCAGGAAGAAATTGCCAAAGCCAACTATTCGAAAATTCGACTTTTTGATGTCCCAGGGCACACTGTGCATCCTCTTCCTCAGCGCGAAGGGAAGGGTTCCTGGCAGGTATGCTCATCCAACTCCATTGCAAGATTCAGTGCAACCGGGTACTATTTTGGGCGTCGCATTCATCTTTCCCTAGGCGTTCCAGTAGGCTTAATCGGGTCCAACTGGGGAGGTACGCGTATTGAGCCATGGACGACTCTCGATGGTTTCAAATCCGTATCGGAACTTTCCGAACAA
>JAYZJX010000079.1:0-7784 GCA_036164015.1 Verrucomicrobiota bacterium
GGCCATTACAAGATCTATTGCAGACCAAGCTAGAACTATCCGTATACCTGTACATATGATCGAAACCCTCAACAAAGTTATGCAGGTACAGAAGCAACTGTTGCAAGAACTTGGTCACGAACCAACACCAGATGAAGTTGCTAGAGAGATGAAACTTCCACTCGATAAAGTACAAAGCATAATGAAAATGGCTCAACAACCCATATCTCTTCAGAGCCCTGTTGGAGATAGCGATGATACAAACTTTGGCGATTTCATAGAGGACAAAGGTGCTGAAAACCCCTATGACATGACTGCTTATTCCCTATTAAGAGAAAAAATTCTGGATGTCCTCGACTCATTAACAGAAAGAGAAAGAAATGTACTTTCATTGCGATTTGGTCTGAAAGATGGATACAGTCGCACATTAGAAGAAGTTGGGAGGCAATTTAAGGTCACACGAGAAAGAATCCGGCAAATTGAGGCTAAAGCCCTCAGGAAAATGAGACATCCTACAAGAATCCGTCAATTGCATGGATTTTTTGAAGCAGATCAGAGCTCCGTAAACAAACCAAAACCTGAAGCTCTACGACAGCTTGGTCTATAAGTGGTTTTTTTTTCGAATCAACTTTCAGACAATTGAGTTGCTTAGGCAGAGTCTATTAAATAAATTAACCATTATGACATTCATAGCCCCACCCTCAATTGCATTTATAGGAAATTTTGGAGGCGGTGAGATTATTCTCATCTTTCTTATCGTTCTTTTACTTTTTGGTGCAAAAAAAGTGCCCGAACTTTTTCGCTCTCTAGGCAAAGGTGTAAATGAGTTCAGGAAAGCTAAAAATGAATGGGAACAAGATATTCAAGATGTTATGAATCAAGAACCCTTGGAAGATCATGACTTTGACGCCAAGTCCACAAAAGACGATAGCGAAACTGAAAACACCAAACCCGAAAGCGAAAAACAAACTGCAAGCTAAACACCCTTAGCCTCCGGCCAATACCGGTTTGAAACCCAAGGTTGAAAGCCATTCAACAACTTCTCTTCGACGATCTCCCTGAATTTCCATTTGTTCATTACGCCATCCTCCACCTGTGCCTAGGCGTGATTTAAATTCCTTCAAAATTCGTTTCAAATCTCCGTTGGATATGTGCTTGGGAAACCCACAGACTGTAGTTACTGTTTTTCCTCCACGACCACTTTTTTCCCTTCTGACCTCAAGCCTCTCACCTTTACCAAGACACTCAGATTTGGGAAATTCCAATTTAGGTTTCGGGTGGTTAAGGTCAGTTTTTAATGGCAATGAAGATAAATCATTAGAATCAAGAATGGTAAAAGGATTAGAACCAAATGAATCATCAGTTTCTGTGGGTAAACGACTTTTTTTCTTAGTCATTTTTGACAAACCCCTTTCTCTGGTTCGCCTCCTTCGATCCAAAGTAATGCTTTTTCATAACTTCGATTGTTTAAAAAATGACGCAGCTTTGAATCCATCTGGGTTCCTTCCTGAATTACTATTTCATCTAAATTGCGAAGGGCAGTTTTAAGGTCGAACCTGCTTTCTTCACTTGGATGAACTACCGACTTAAGAGATTCTTTGATATCCTCAATCATTTTGTTATTTCATGTAAAGTGTGATCTATTGGACAAGCTTAAAGAGCATGGAAGGTCAAAAGAGAAATAAAAAGGTTTGCGTTTTAGGTGCCGGAATATCCGGTATTTGCCAAGCATTGGCTCGAGAAGAGCAAGGAGATGATGTAACTGTTTACGAGAAACACTCTCAGGTTGGAGGAGTACTACAATCGAAAATTATACAGGGCTATTTACTCGACTATGGAGCAAATACTTTAAGTTTACGCTCCAAAAAGCTCAAAAAGCTCTTTGAAAAATTTCACATACTTGAGCAGGCAATCGACGCCGATCATAACTGTTCAAAAAGATTTATTGTGAGAAACAGTAAAATCATTGCTTTACCTACCGGATTCTTTTCGTTTTTAAATTCACCGTTTTTAAGTTTTCAGGGAAAACTAAGATTACTTATTGAACCATTCATTCGCCCTAAAAATTTTAAGGATGAAACTATGGCTTCATTCATTGAGCGTAGGCTCGGCAAAGAAGTACTCGAATATGCAGCCAACCCATTCGTCGGGGGAGTCTATGCATCAAAACCTGAAAGCTTACTTCTTAAACATGCCTTTCCCTCGCTCTTAGAATTGGAACAAAAATACGGTTCTCTTTTTAAAGGTATGATAAAAGGTGGAATCAACAGAGATGAGAAACTTCCAAAGTCTCGACTTATTTCATTTCCAGGAGGCATGCAAGAACTGCCTATCCTATTTGCGAAACACTTGGCAAGAAAACCGGTGCTCAACTCTCGGATCACAACTGTCTTAAAAGAAAACAATGGTCGCTGGAGAGTTTTTGGCGAAACATCTGAAAAAGAAAAAATAGAAGAAGTATTTGATGAAATAATTAGCACTTTACCAAGTCATTGCCTGACTGAAATAGAATGGAAATCTGTAACCGATGTGCATCTGATAAGTGATCTTGCTCAAGCAAGTAGTCCACCCCTTGCACTTACTTTCTTAGGATACAGTAGAGAACAGATTCGTCATCCACTTGACGGTTTTGGATTTTTAGTGCCTGAAGTAGAGAAAAGAAACATTTTGGGAACGCTCTTTTCCAGTACATTGTTTAGAAACCGTGCCCCAAAAGATAAAACTCTTTTAACCAGTTTTATTGGAGGGGAAAGAAACCCGGAACTGTTTGATCTTACCGATGATGAAATTCTCTCACTCTCAATTTCGGAAAATCAAGAATTACTCGGTATTCAGGGTAAACCAGAGTTTTCTCACCTTGCTCGCTGGCCAAACTCTATTCCTCTACCCGATCAATCTACAACCATGAGATTAGATGCGGCTAAAGTTCTGACCAAGCGAAATGCAGGACTAGTTTTCTCAGGTTCACATATACTTGGAGCTCCCTTACCAAATTGTATTACTTGATCTTGATTTCCTGATCAAAAAAATAAACTACCCATCGGAAGGGTTGCTAACTGTATGCAATTTGATATGAATAACAGTATAACTTTATTCTTATGATACAGGAAAATAATACCCAAAAAATAAAAACTCTCATTATTTTGCTAAATATGGGTGGGCCGCAGAACAAAGATGAAATTCACCCTTACCTAAAGGAATTGTTTCAGGACCGTGAGTTACTAAAACTTCCAATGCAGAAAGTTTTAGGAAGATTTATCGCATGGCGCAGAACTCCAAAAATTCAGGAGCGATATGAAGAAATTGGTCAGTATTCCCCTACTAAAAGGATTATGGATGAACAATGTGCCGAAATTTCAAAAAAGCTTGATGAATTTCGTCCTCAATCTGCACCACATTTATGTGTATCCGGATTTCGATATTGCTCGCCTCGGACCAGTGAAATGATTGAACAATTTGGCACAGCCGAAAAAATCATCCTTTTTTCTCAGTATCCACAGCACAGCTGTTGTACCAGTGGATCTTCCCTATGCGATGCATATCGGTGGCTAGATACCAATACCGAGGAGAAATATCGTGAAAAAATTTCAGTAATTGATCAATGGTGGGATAGGGATGATTATTCTGAGCTTTGGGCCATGCTCATTAAACGAAAATTTGATGAGATGAAGAGTGCTCACAATCTCGCAGACGAGGATATCCGGATCATCTATTCAGCACACAGCCTTCCAGAATCCTATTGCCTTGATAAGGGGGATAAATACAACGAGGAAATTGATGGTTCCATGAAACGTATTGAAAAAGTACTCAAAGATTGGGGCTTGAAACATGAGGGTGCTCTCGCATGGCAGAGTAAAGTAGGTCCTCAAAGAACAAAATGGCTTTCGCCAAGCACTCCAGACGTTATCGCCGAGACCAAGCAAAAAGCAATTCTTATGGTTCCAATTGCTTTTACTACCGATCATATTGAAACACTCGATGAGATTGATATTGAGTTCCGCGGATACGCTGAAGAAGTGGTTGAGCACTTTGAAAGGGTTGATTGCTTTAATATGGAAGAACAGTTTATTGAGCTTTGTACTCGTCTAGTTTCTGAACACATTAACTCAGACTTCAATTCCCAAATTAGGCCATGTTGCGTCAATTGTGAAGGGCGTGATTGTGCAGCCATGAGAACTTACTTCAATTCTCATCCAGTCAGGCAGGAAAAGACTAATGAAAAAGAGTCAGCACCTGTTAGTGCATAATCTGTTATTAATTACATACACATTTCACTAAAATTCTGTAAGGATGAATCTTAATGACACCAGAGAACTTCTTTGGTTGACGGGAGGCCTTTACGGCACCGCTTTGATATTTGGATTATTTAAAACTTTTAAAGTAAAATCTGTTTTTCAAGAAGTTCCTCTCATTTTAATTTCACTAGGATTTGTAATTCATACTAGAGCTCTTTATCTGAGAGGATTGGATGTGCATGGTTGCCCGCTTGGCAATACACTTGAGCGTGCTCAATTTATCCTTTGGTCATTAATTCTAGCTTTTTTAATTCTTCGAATTATATGGCGTCTTGATTTGCTGGGTTCTTTCTGTGCGGGCCTTTCTTTCTGCATAGGTTGGATAACTTTACTTTTCCCGGGTTTTGACACGGCATATTGGCTAAAAGATGACTACCAGAAATTATTTTCAAGCCCTTGGATAGAATTACACGCATCGATTGCTATCTTTAGTTATGGATTGTTTTCTCTTCTTTCAATTGTTTGTTCGATGTATTTACTTCAGCGCAAAGCACTTCTGAAAAGATCCTTTAATAAATTCAGCACTTTTCTACCACCCATTCATGATCTGGAACATGCTGCCTTTCGACTCCTCTTAATTGGAACACTTTGCCTATCGCTCTCCATAGTAGTGGGTGCGATGCATTGGATGCAAGATCCAGAATATGTCACTTCTACGAAGCTTTTTATATCAATTATCCTTTGGCTAGGTTACTGCACGCTCTTTTTTCTTCGTTATTCAAACTTATTGTTTGGTTCAAAATTTTGTAAGGCTTCAATTGGTCTCTTTTTAATTGCTATGATCAGCATGGGATTTTTGAACTCTAAGGAACGAGCAATGTCGCGACCCCAACCGCTAACATCTCAAATTGAATTAAAATGACGATATGTCACAACATTCAATCACTCCATCTTTTGGGGAGTTCTCATCATGTTGCTGGACTGGATATCCGAGAAAAAATAAGTTTAGCACAAGAAGAAGTTGACGATTTTTACAAAGGACTTTCATCTCTTCCCGGACTTGACGAATGTCTTCTTCTTAACACTTGCAATCGTACCGAAATCTATGGTGCATCAAGAAATGGTTTTTCGCCTAATATTCTTCAAAAATATTTAAGTGAATTTCGAAAACTCGATCCTGATTTTCTTCATAAACATTCATATCTACATTCCGGTGAAAGAGTTGTTAAACATTTGTTTGAGGTAGCCTCTGGCATTGATTCCCAAATGGTCGGTGAAACCGAAATTCTTGGACAAGTCAAAAAAGCTTACGAAGATGCATGTAGACGGAAAGTCTCAGGTAAAATGCTAAATCGTCTTTTTCAAAAAGGTTTTCAGGCAGCAAAGTGGGCAAGAACAAATACAGGCATTTCCAGGGGCCAAGTAAATTTAGGCAATGTTTTGTGCGAACTTGCTAGGCGCATTTTTGGAAAAGTTTCAAACACTCGTCTTCTAGTCATCGGTGCAGGTGAAGTTGCTGAATCAGCCATGGAAGCATTTAGGTCCAGAGGTTCACAAGCAATAACAGTAACCGGGAGAACCTTTGACTGGTGCCCGCTCAGCCGGAGAAAACCTGATGAACTCGCAGAAAAGTATGGTGGTTTTGCCTTAGCTTTCTCAAAATTTCAAGAATCACTGCACCACTTTGATGTTATCATAACCTCCACAACTAGTGGTAAATCGATAATTTCTTCATCGGATGTCATTAGATGTATGAAACAAAGGCCCGCTAAACCTTTATTTCTTATCGATGCATCCGTCCCTCGAAATATCGATGAAGATGTCTCCATTATCGATAATGTTTTTCTCTACAATATGGATGATGTATCATCTATAGCCAACGAGAATCTAAAATCTAGAATGGAAGAAGTAAATCGTTGTAGAAATGTGCTAGGTAAAAGAGCCCTCCGAATTTGGGAGCAAATGACTGCTCAAACCCAATCTGCCTCTGCTGACAGCCAGTCAACCACTCCAAGTCCATGAGGTTCCTTGAGGTTTTCTTTCAACTTCTTGGCAACCTCAAGAAAACCATTCCCACCCTTTTCCTTAGCTAAAATTTCCAGAAGAGCTGAACATAAAATTTTTGCATTGGCTTTGTCCTGAATAAATTCTGGATATGGAGGATTTTCCCGTAGTATCAAATTTGCCATACCAAGAAACGGAACATTGATTAGCAGCCTTCCCAAAAAATAGGTTATCGGATGTGCTCGATATGCAATCACTCCAGGAATTCCTGATAAAGCACATGCAAATGAAACTGTACCCGAACTCATTAAGGCAAGTCTTGCACTTAAACCTGAGATACCAATCGTAATTTTGATATTTTCCCTAATCTCAGGATATTGTGATAAAATCTCATCTGCGATTTTTTCTATAGTCTTATTTGGAACAGGAAGAGAAATCTTTAATTGAGGGTATATTTCTAACAATCTTTGAGCTGTCTCCAAAAAAACTGGGAGTAGTCTTTGAACTGGTTGCACTCGACTTCCTGGGAGCAAAAGCAAAGGACCGATTCTATCAAATTTCACAGGATAATTAAAACTTGAAGAAACATATGGATGACCAACATAAAACACAGGCAAGTCCACATCTTTATAGCAATCAACCTCAAAGGGAAAAATTACTGCTAACCCATCCAAGACATTCGCCATCTTAAACCTTCTTTTGGGTTTCCACGCCCAAAGTTGAGGACTGATATACTGTAGTACTTTTATGTTACCCCCACCCTTTTGGGAGATACCTTTTTTTCTTAGTGCCTCAGCCAACCTCAAGTTAAAACCGGGATAATCCACTAGTAAAATTACCTTTGGTTTATTCTTAATAATCCATTTCAGGGTGTTTGAAAATAAACTCTTGAAAAACCAATAGTTTTTTAGAACCTCAAAAATTCCGACTACTGCATGATCCACTAGATCAAATAAAAAGTTAGCCCCACTTTTTTTAAGGTTGTTGCCGCCAATTGCTACTATGTTATGCTTCGGAAACAGTCTCAAAACATTTTTTACAACTTGAGCAGAGTGCTCGTCACCAGAAGCCTCACCTGCAATGATAAGGAGATCAATCTTGTCTGCTTTAATTGGATTGAACAAAAGTTTTATTCCTAAATTCTTACCAACCTGATTCAATTTTTTTCGTAACACTCAAAGCAACTTCTAGTGCTGACTTTCCGAATAAACCATCCGTTTTAGGCTTTTTTGAGTCAATTAAACACTCAAGGAAAGAGAAAATTTCAAGTGCCAAAGGTTCTCCTTTTTCTACTGGCACATCGCTGCGCTGCAGCATCTTTTCTTGTTTTTGAATAAAATGCCCTTTTTGATTCATAAAATCCAGGGACAGATAGCCACTATCCTGAAAGACTCTAATTTCACGTGCTTTTTTTTCGCTCACACGACTTGCATTAAGATTCGCAACACACCCATTTTCAAAAACTATCCGAGCATTCGCAATATCTTCCGTTCTCGAAAGAACCCTTACACCAATTGCATCGATTGTTTTTATAGGTGATGCCACCAAAGCAATTGCGATTCCGAT
>JAYZJX010000080.1:0-9980 GCA_036164015.1 Verrucomicrobiota bacterium
ATGTTAGAAAAATTTTCTCTCCTAGTTTGGAGAATTAATTACTCCTTATTCGTCAGCGAATGTAATGTCTGGAGCATAGGAAACGATAAGTTTGTATTGCTGCCCGGGTCGCATGACAAGCGGATGATCACGAACCAGATACTGAATGTAGTGAATGTTGCCTGAATAACCTCTAAAGTCAGGACTATCTGTAACTGTTTCAAAAGAGCTCCACTTTGCCTGAAAATCATCTGTTTCTACATTTGCTCTTAATCCTTCTGATCCTTGTCTTAAAGTAGTGCCCAGACGATAAGTGGAATGAGGAGAGCCTATAATTAATGCTAGCCTCATTTTATCTAGAGTGACCGGGTTTTTAACTTTAAATGAAAATTCAGAAGTTATTTTCCCCTCTCCAAAAGTCCATTGTACCTGACAACTTCCCAGCCCTTGTGCAAAATCTCCATTTGTCTGAATTAGGTCAGGTTGATCGAAACGAAGATAAAATGATTTTTTCAATCCAACCCCGGTGACGCAGTTTTTTCCGTAGTATGAAGGAATAACCGAAACATCTCCAAAAGTGAGCTCTGGAAGCATTGCTGGTATGTATTGATTCACAGGCCAGTCAAAAATACCCGGGCAGTGAGGAAATGCTAAGTTATCGCAAGTTGGAGACTTACCGGGGCCAATCAAAGGCAACTGAAATTGAAGTCCATTGTTTTCGTCACGATAGAGAAATAGACCGTGTTCCTTTTTGTGGGACTTATCAAAAAGAACCAACCGGCCAGCAATTTTGGATTTATCTGGAGGTGGAACGGCTAAAGTTCCTCCTATTACTCGAGCGAGTCGAGACCATTGGCAGAGGTATCGGGCGGCATCAAAATTGGCCATCCGAGTTGTGTGATTTGGAACTGTATTTCTTTCATCATCACGAATCACGAGATCTCCTTTTTCTTGATCTAAATAAGTTACAAAAAAGTATTGAAACAGCCTTCTCAGAGTATCCAAATATAGAGGCATTTTTTCAGGTGAGATCCATTGATCGCGCATGGATTGCAAAATCATGCTGATTGAGTGAAGTTGTCCATATGCTCCCACGGATGTACCATAATTCCAACCCAGTCCATCTTGCCGGGTCATGTCTGGAAGTATGCGAAGATATTTTTCCGCAAAGGTTCGTAATTTCGGTAATTTTCGATCCTTTAAATGGACATTTGCATGGAGCTGAAGAGCCTGTCTAATAAAAATAAAAGACATTGGACCGTAAAGATTAAACACGCCGCAATTGCCTTCTGGAAAATCATTGCAATAGCCTGCAGAGCTGTTTGCTTCTATTCTTTCAACAAAACGATCGATAACCTTTCCAGTATCGTCTTTTTTGCTCAAACCAAAGCTGAACCTAGCCACTGATTTGGCCACATTGAAAGCTTGAAAATGATCTTTGTGGTCTGAGCGTGCAAGTAAGCATGCATCAAGTTGTTCCCGTGTTGGATCCTGCAGTCGCTCCCAGACCAAATTTCTTTCTTTGGATGCTCCGTAAGATAGTAATCCCAGAGCGGCATAAGCCATTCCGTTTTCTGATGCTTCTTCAGTGAAGGCTTGTTGTGTTACGCATCGAGCGGTTAAATCAAATAAATCAAAACCTTCGAGTTCGACTTCACCAGAAGCCCTAAAAAATTCACCAATGGCAAGTGCGGCATGACCAGGTTCGTCCACTCTTGTCGTTTCACCTGAAGCAGGAGAAACACTGCCATCTTCGTTGATATGCTGAAGGTTGTTACTCAGTAAAGAGCGGGCAAGATCCAGACATTGTTCGGAAAAATTATGCATATAAGCCGAATAAAATGTTTGTTGGGGATAAAATTAGCGCAAAGATGAATGTTCTGCCGTTAATTGGGCAATTTGTCAATGAGTTATGAGGTTTTGATCAGATCAAGAAACTCTTTGTTTGAGCTTGTTTTATCCAGTCTTTCTAAGAGTGTTTCAGCAGCATCAATAACTTTCATGGGAGACATTGCACGGCGCAAAAAAGAAGTTTTTTCTAGCACTTCAGGTTTTACAAGGTCTTCCTCCTTTCTTGTACCAGATGAAGCTAAATTTATTGCTGGCCATAGTCTTAATTCTGCAACTTTTCGATCAAGAATAATTTCACTGTTTCCTGTACCTTTGAATTCCTGGAAAATCAGTTCATCCATTTTAGATCCAGTTTCAATAAGGGCAGTTGCCACAATAGTTAGAGAGCCTGCCTCTTCTGAATTTCTGGCTGATGAAAAAATTTGACGGGGTTTCTCAAGTGCTCGAACATCAAGGCCTCCTGTCATTGTCCGTCCGCTCTTTCCAGAATTGGCATTGTAAGCTCGGGACAGTCGAGTAATTGAATCCATGAGCAGAACAACATCCTTTTTGGATTCTACAAGCCTTTTGGCCCGTTCAATTGCAAGCTCTGCAATTCTTAAGTGGTTCTTAACCTCTTCATCGTTCGAGGAAGCATAGATTTCAGCATCAACAGTTCTTTTAAAATCTGTAACTTCTTCGGGTCGTTCGTCTATGAGCATAACCATAAGATGACATTCAGGGTGATTTTCTTCTACACCTTTAGCAATATCGTGGAGTATGGTAGTTTTACCAGCACGGGGTGGTGCAACAATTAGGGCACGCTGTCCTTTACCAATTGGACAAAACAAGTCTAAAACTCGAGTTGTCATCCTTCCATCCTTACATTCAAGGTTTAATTTCTGTTTAGGTTGTATCGTCGTAAGTTGATCGAACCTGAAAAGCTTTTTCCTTTCATGAATGGATAATCCATCCACGGAGTGTATAAACTGAACTTTTGGGTTTGGTCTTTTATGGTCAGAATTAGCATCTGCTTTAATTAAGGATCCTTTCTTAAGTTTGAATCTGCGAACGAGTTCTCTCGTAACATAAGGATCCATGGGAGATGTTTTGCCACCCCTGAGCGGGTCAAGCAAAATGCCTGCTTTGTTATCGACTATATCTAACATGCCCTCGACCTGCTTAGGGTCAGGAGCGGATTGTTTTTCTTCGCTCATTTTATGAGAATGGGTTGTCCAAGCAAACAAACGCTTGGTAATCTTAAAAGGGGATGAGGCTTAAGACCTAAACTCTTCTAACTATTGAAATTTTAAGTTGCGATACGTCAACATTGTAAAACACAAAATTATAATTGGTGTCGTTCTTTTATAAAATTTGTATTAATTTAGCTCTTAAAATGAAGTCGTATTATCTAACAACCGCTATTGACTATGCAAATGGGTCGCCTCATCTTGGCCATGCCTATGAAAAAGTGCTCGCCGATGTAATTGCGAGAACAAGTCGGGCAATGGGAAAAGACACATATTTTGTAACCGGCTTAGATGAACACGGCCAAAAAGTTCAGCAAGGAGCCAAAGCGGAGAATGTCGAGCCTATCGATAGATGTGATAAAATTGCTGAAGAATTTAAAAATATGCTCAAGAAGCTTAATATTTCAAACGATGATTACATACGTACAACTGAATTGAGACACAAACAAGTCGTATGCACATTATTGCAGGATTTATATGATAGGGGAGAGATTTACAAAGCAGAGTATACGGGCTTTTATTCGACAAGAGCTGAACAGTTCCTTCAGGAAAAAGACAAAATAGACGGAAAGTGGCCAGAAATATACGGAGAGGTTACTGAAATTACCGAGACAAATTATTTTTTTAGATTGAGTAATTATCAGGAGTGGCTGCTGCAATACATAAAAGAGAATAAAGACTTTATTCTACCTGCACATAGACAAACACAGGTCATTGAATTTTTGAAAGAACCTTTAAATGACCTGTGTATATCAAGGCCCTCTGAGCGGTTATCATGGGGCATTCCTCTCCCATTCGACCAAAATTATGTAACTTATGTTTGGTTTGATGCACTTGTAAATTATGTAAGTGCAGCAAGTTTTGGAAATAAAGATTTTTCCAAATATTGGCCTGCGGATTTACATGTGATCGGGAAGGATATTCTTGCTCCCCCGCATGCGGTATATTGGCCAATAATGCTTAAAGCTTGTAATCTTGAAATGCCTAAAACAATTTTGGCACATGGTTGGTGGACAGCCTCAGGAGAAAAAATGTCGAAGAGTACCGGACAGGTCGTAGATCCACTTTCTTTGGTTGATGAATATGGTGCGGATATTTTTAGGTATTTTGTTATGAGAGAAATGACAGTGGGACTGGACGCAGAGTTTTCATTGGATAGATTTGATTCAAGATATCGAGCTGATTTAGGCAATGACTTGGGTAATTTATTGAGTCGCCTTCTTCACATGTGTGCCAGTTACTCTGATGGATTTGTTCCTCAAGTTGCCAACTTAGAAGAGCCAGAAAACAAACTTCTTCAAAAATGGGAAGAAACTAAAAAAGATACATTATTATGTTTTGAAGATTTTAATTTTAGCCAAGGTCTCGAATCAATTTCAGGATTTATAAGGGCTATAAATAAATATGCAGATGAACGAATGCCTTGGAAGTTGGCCAAGTCTGCAATTGAAGAAGACCAAAGCAATTTAAAGACTTGTCTTGGTACAATGGTGGAGGCCCTAAGGCTTGCAAATACATTCTTGTTAGCAGTTATGCCAGAGACTCATGAGAGAATTAATGAACGCTTGGGCCTAGCCATTTCAATGTCTTGGAAAAGTGATCTTGTTTGGGATAACAGGCTTTCAGGATGTAAGTTAAAAGAAAAAATTATTCTTTTTCCGAGGAAGTAATAGTATTCACTTCAGTCTCAAAGGGTTCCACTTTCATTGAGAGAACTCTTGTCTCGTCTGCCTCAAGAATTGATATTCTTAAATTAGAAATCTTTATTTCTTCATCTTTCTCAGGAATTCTACCGAGCTCTTTAGTAACTTGTCCGCCAATTGTCGCTAAATCGTCTGCTTCATCAAAACATCTGATTTTTTTCGGTAATTCATGAACTGGAACCATGCCAGAAACTTTCCAGACGGAATCCTGAATCTCTTCGATTGTTTTTTCGTCAGAGTCAAACTCATCTTGTATTTCTCCTACAACTTCTTCGAGAATATCTTCGAGGGTTATGACTCCATCAATACCACCAAATTCATCTCGGACCAAAGCCATATGCACTTTTAATTTCATCATTCTTTTGAGTGCGACAGGTAGTGGTTCTTCTGAATCAAGTCTCGCTGGTGCCTTTGTTATTTTTTTAAGATCGAATTCCGGAATATCATTTGAAATTTCCCTGAAAGCATACTTGAGATGAATAATTCCCAGGCATTGATCAAGGTCTCCAATGCATAACGGTAAACGAGTGTGACCACAAGATTTGGCAATTTTTAGGTTCTGAAAATAAGGATTTTCAATATTAAGAATTTGCACCTGATTACGCGGAATCATCACATCCTTTACTTTTAGATGACTCATCTCGATGGTGTTGCCCATGATTTCTAGAATATCAGGGTCAAGCTTTGGGCCCTCTCGACTTATAGTTCTGATGTGATCTGCAAGTTCACTTTCCTCTTCTTTTTCGATGATCATTTTTTGGTTAGAAGACTGCAACTTTTCTTCAATTTTATACAAAAACCAAGTGAGCGGCAGACAAAAAGACCTCATAATTTTTACTGGAAAAATACCTACAGCTAAATGGAAATTCAATAAGCTGGACTGACTTATTCTTAGCGGATATAGCCAGGAGGAAAGTCTTTCTACTAGGACTACAATGATAAGGCTAAAGACCCAGGTAAATGTTTTTTCAATTTGAAAGGCAGTAGTCATTAAAACCTGAAAAAATAAGAATCCAACAATTACCTGAAGTGAACAAAACATGGCTGCTTCAATGTGCAATGGCCTTTGATGATTTGCTAAATGCAGAAATTCATTTATCAACTTTGCCGCTTTGCTTTGATCTTCGGGTATAATAACAAGACCGGACCGTATTCTATCTGTAAGAGTGCGAAAAATTCCAAGAAGGGTTGTAAGCAAAACGAGAGAAACCCACAACCCACCTATTTCGATTGGTAAAAGCTCGATAATAATCATATATTTATCTTGCCTTTAAAAATTTCATTTAGTGCAAAAATAACTTTTTCGTTTTCATGTTCGGTGCCTACTGAAATACGAAGATATTGACTAAGTTCTTTTGACATGGGCCTAGTAATAATTCCTCTTTTCTGGAGTTTATTAAATACTTCAAGTCCATCTCCAACTTGGATTAATATGAAGTTTGCAGAGCTTTTTATATACTCAAGACCAATTTTGGTTAGACCTTCTTCAAGCTGTTTAAGCCCGCTAGTGTTTCTTATTCTGCATTGATTCACCCAATCTTGATCTTTAAGCGCAGCAATTGCCGTCGCTTGTGCGACGGCATTTGCATTGAAAGGTTGACGGACTTTTTGAAGCAGGGAAATCATTTCTTTGGATCCGTATCCGTATCCAATTCGCAGTCCTGCTAAGCCATAAATTTTCGAGAAAGTTCGCAGACAGACGATTTTCGGATTTGATTTGATAAAAGAAAGAGTTGTTGGAGGTTTGTTCAGATATTCGGTATAAGCTTCATCAAAACAGAGAATTACATGATCAGGAAGATTTTCAACAAGCCAGTGAATTTCTTCATTTGTATTGGCTGTTCCTGTAGGATTATTGGGGCTTGGTAAAAAGATTATCTTAGTTTTTGAAGTAACAGCTTCCAACATTGCGCCCAGGTCATGTTTCAGGTGTGGCATTGTAATGGCAACTGGACTTGCACCCATTAAAAGAGTTACAAGTTTATAGACTGCAAATGCATGCTCTCCAAATATTACCTCATCGCCTTCGGACAGAAAAACATGAGCAAGTAACTCAATAATTTCATTGGACCCATTTCCTAAAATAATCTGCTCAGTGGATAGATTGAATTTTGATGATATTGTTTTGGTTAATTCACTACCACTGCCGTCAGGGTATAAATGAATATTTTGAAGTATACTTTTACCTTCTCGAATTGCATTTGGTGATGCCCCCCACGGGTTTTCATTAGAAGCAAGCTTGATTATTTCATCAGCAGGAATATTAAATTCTGCGGCGACTGCTTCGGTAGGCTTTCCGGGAATATAAGTCGGTTGATTTAAAATATGCTGGTTCGCAAGGGAACGTAAATTCATTATGTGTTTTCTATGCTAGCTTTAAGGAGTGGAACTTCAAGTAAAAGCTTGAAATGGCCAATCTCGAGTTGAGGAATGATTAAATTATGTTACAAAATAGATTGTGAAGGTAGCATTATTTGGTTCCTCCGGTCTCTTAGGCTCCGCAATTTCCAAAGAACTGGATAAGCGTAGTTTCGAGGTTATTAAATATCACCGTAGTCAAGGGAGCGGTGAAAGGCATGCTGATTTCAAAAGAATTAACCTGATGGATCATGAGCATTTGATTCGAGAACTATTTGATATTTGGCCTGATGCGATTGTTAATTGTGCTGCAATTTCATCTCCCGATCAAGTTGACCAAGACCCAGAATTGGCAAATAAAATTAATGTTAAGGCAGCCCAAAAACTAGCAGAGATTGCAGGACACTTGGGTTCAAGATACATTCACATCTCCAGTGATATGGTATTTTCGGGCAGAAAAAGACCTTACCGGTCTACCGATCAACCCAATCCTCTTAGCGAGTATGGGCGCCAGAAGCTTGATGCTGAAAAAAGGATCTTATCTTCATTGGATGATAATTTTGTTGTCCTACGAGTTACCCTATTAAACGGGAATAGTCCAAAAGGTAACCGAAGCCCTCATGAGAGGATTTTAAGAAGCTTAAAAGACAATCAGCCAATTAGATTGTATGATAACGAATTTCGCCAGCCTTGTTCATCAGAAAATGTTGCTTCAGTAATAGTTGAGCTTATTGAAAGGCCAAATTTAAACGGTCTGTTTCACTGGGCGGGGAGTGAAATCATTACAAGATATGATCTTGGTTTAAAAATTATGGAGAGATTTGGTTTAAATTCAGATAAGATTATTCGCACTTCACTTAATGATCAAAACAATTTAAAAGTACGACGACCAGATCATCTTGCATTTGAACTCAATCCTCTGGTCGGTAAGTTGAAGACTCAACCAACAAACATTGCTATGCAACTGGATGGCTTAAAGATACCTAATGACCTTTATCAATGGTACCGTGAAAATGCTGAGGATCCTTCGAAATACATATTTCGCCTATAGAGTATGAGTTTGGTGGTATTTCCAAAAAGAGTTGAAGAAGGTATCCAAAATATGGCTACGGATTGGTGGACATTTGAGAATCTATCAGCACCCACTTTTCGGCACTATGAATGGAAAAACAAAGAATATAGTTTTGGATATGGTCAAGATTGGCGATGGGTTGAAAACAAAACCGGAAAATCAATAAATGAACTTGTGCGGCGACCAACTGGCGGTGGCATAGTCAAGCATGGCTTTGATTGGACCTATTGTTTTTCAATACCAAGAAAACATCTTTCCTTCGACATCGCACCACTTGATTTTTACAAACAAATTCATTTGGCAATAAAATATGCACTTGATAATCAGGAGATTCATGTGCGTTTACAGCCTTGCCCTGCACAAAAGCAAAAATCAATTCCCGGTGATTGTTTTACGGAACCAGTGGGATGGGACCTCATTGATGAAGAATCTGAAGAAAAGATAGCAGGTGCTGCAATGAAAAGATCACGTCAAGGAATCTTGCTTCAGGGAACAATTGCATTTATACAAAAATGGAAAGTCCAAAAAGAAGAATTAAGATCACAGATTATCCAAAATCTGTCAGTATTCTTAAAGGAGGATAGAGTCGAATATGCAGACTGGCCAAATTCCTTTGTGGCTGAAAGAAAGGAAATAGCAGATTGGTTTTGTAGTCTTGATTGGAAAAGGCATCGAAAGAGAGTTTAACAATCCTTCTTAAATGTTACTACATTTTCAATGTGGCGGGTATGTGGAAAAAGATCAAAAGGTTGAACATTCTCGATTCTGTAACCACCCAGACACAATGTTTTGGCATCCCTTGCCTGAGTTGATGGGTCACAAGATACATAAATAATATAATCAGGCGCAAAGCTAAGTGTTTGGTCGAGGAACCCGGCGTCACATCCTTTCCTCGGAGGATCAATAATCAGGGAGCAAGGTCTTAATGCATGATCCAGGTGTTCAAAAATGGATGATGCGTCACCTAAAATAAACTCTGCATTGGTAATCATATTAAGCTTTGCATTAGCTTGTGCACCTAAAAAGCTTTTTTGGCTAATTTCTACACCAGTAACTTTTTGGAAATATGATGCCCCCGAAAGACCAAAAAGACCGCTTCCACAGTAGGCGTCGATTAGGTACTTTGATTCAATATCTCCTTGCGCTTCATGGATAACATGATCAACAAGTTTGGGTAGAATAAAGGGGTTATTTTGGAAAAATTCTCCAGCTCTAAACTGAAAAATAAGATTTCCTACTCTTTCTTCAACTAAGGCACTTGGGTCTTGTACAACACCTTCTTCAGTATCTCTAAAAAGGAGGGTACCCCCTTTTTTTAAAGAGGGAGCTTTTTCTAAAAGCATTTTGCGTACAGTTGGAATAGCTTTATTGATGGATGGGGTTGCAATAGGGCAACTTTCAACATCAACCAACTTTCTTCTTGTTCCGCTTTTGAGAAATCCGATTTGAAATTTACGGCCCGAGTGCCATTTTTCATAATGTGGTGTAAGCTTTGATCTGTATCCATACTGAATGGGTGACCCGAGTGCCATTTTAACCTCTAAATCCATTCCACCGATTCGAGAAAATAATTCTTTAACCTGCTGCGTTTTCCATTTCAATTGGAAGTCATAATTTGCGTGCTGGTATTGGCAGCCTCCACATTCGCCAAAAATTTCACAGACAGGATTAGTCCGGCTGGCTGATTGTTCGAGAATTTCAATACAATCGGCCGAGGAATAATTTTTATGATTTCGAAAAATTCTGACTCTTACAATTTCCCCTGGTAAAACAAAGGGGACTTGAATG
>JAYZJX010000081.1:0-19175 GCA_036164015.1 Verrucomicrobiota bacterium
ATTCCTCGCCGTCTCCTACGGTATTCCAACCGTCATAAAAATCGATGGGCTGAACAACATCAGGGTTCCATACCGGCCTGGGAGTTTCACCAATGGACTGAGTGCGACACTCACGCAACCCGACAACAGCGGAACCTTTACTTCCATCCACCTGCATGACAAAAAGATCATCCCTTCGAACCCTTACTGTCCAGGAACTGTTAAACTGGCAAAGAATACCATTTTCCAACTCCATGGTGGCATAGCAGGAATCATCCGCGGTGCATTTATAGGAATTTCCCTGTTCATCTATTCTTTCTGCCACATGCGTGGCACCCCGGCAGGAAATCGATTTGATGGAACCAAAGACATTATCTACGAGATAACGCCAGTGACAAAGCATATCGATCATGATTCCTCCTCCATCTTCCTTGCGATAATTCCAACTGGGACGCTGCGCCGGTTGGCCCTCATCCACTCCAGTAAATACCCAGTACCCAAATTCTCCGCGAACTGATAAGATTTCCCCAAAAAATCCATGATTTATCAATTTCTTTAATTTCCGGATACCCGGCAACCAGAGCTTGTCCTGAACCACTCCATTTTTTACTCCGGCATCTTTACATATCCGTGCCAGACGGCGTGCTTCTTCAGTAGTAACCGCAGTTGGCTTCTCGCAATAAACGGCCTTACCTGCCCTTGCAGCCTGCTCCACAAAGCGAGCGCGATGAAGGGTGGAGCTGGCGTCAAAAAAGATTTGGTTTTCTGAATCAGCTAATGCTTCGTCCAAATTCGTGGTCCAACGGAAAACTCCATTCTTCTCGGCCAATGCCTTAAGCTTATCTTCATTTCGTCCAGTGAGAATGGGATCGACCGTGATCTTTTCATTATGCGAGATCTGTACTCCACCCTGATCCCTGATGGCACAGATAGAACGGATCAAATGCTGATTGGTCCCCATGCGTCCCGTTACCCCGTTCATAATAATACCCAATTTATGTTCTTTCATAACTAAGTGTAATTTAAGTAAGATTCTTTGATTGCTTTGAGAAATTCATTGGGATGTCGGTTCCACCAGCGGTTGGAAAAGACTTCTACTTCGATCATGCCCTTAAAACCGTTGCGTTCGACCATTGTACGAATGCCAGGTAGATCAATACAGCCTTCACCCATAAGACCGCGATCGTTTAGTAAATCGGTGGTAGGAGTCATCCAATCACAAACATGATAAGCGAATAATCGGTTGGCATCCAATGTTCGCTGTGTCTGGGCTTCTAACTCTGGATCCCACCAGAGGTGATAAACGTCGTAAGCGATACCCACCAGCGGATGACTCAACTCGTCACAAATATCATTGGCAGAAGCCAAGGTATTGATCGCAGACCGGTCGTCGGCATACATCGGATGAAGGGGTTCGATGGCCAACTTCACCCCGAGCGATTCGGCGAGGGGCAAGGTAGCGGCGATTCCATCGGTGATTTGCTTGCGCGATTCGACGAGAGATTGTCCGGGCACTGCCCCGCATACCAAAACGACGAGCGGAGCTCCCAGGAGGGCGGCATCCTCAATGGCCCGCTTGTTGTCCTCGATAGCCTCTTCCCGGGATGTCTCCTTCAGTGCAGGATAGAATCCACCACGGCACAGGGAAACTACTTCCAAGCCCGCAGATCGAATACGCTCACCTGCCTTTGAGGGCTCCTTGCCTTCCAGCCATTGTCTCCAAACCGTGATTCCTGAAACACCTGCATCAGCATAGTGATCAACGGCTTCCTCCAATCCCCAACCTTTGGTGGTAATCGTATGCACACAAAGACGCGAAAAATCGGTAAGTGGCTCTGCCTTCATGATGGAAAAGAATAGTGAGGAATGTTCATTCTTTCGGCCATGCGCATGGGGCGAATAAGAGCCTCACGCATCTTCATGGCTTCGTCACCAACACGAAGATCCGCACAATCCGGATGAATCTCTGCGGATTCGATGACTCCAAGCATTTTGAGAATTTCTGCAGTGCTATGCTTGTAGCCAGCCGCACTACCCTTCTCATCCAAGCGAAATACTGAGTCCTCTAGAGATTGAAAAGCTTCAAATAATTTGTACACCCGAGCATCGAAAGTATCATCACACCAGTATTTCTTGGCGGCACAGATTAAGGGGCATGCGGAAACGCCAGCTCCAATTAAAAGCGGAAGTCCCATCTTAATGGCTGATGCAATTCCAAAATCATCCCCGCTGTGTGGAACGAATTCCAATTCGAGGTCGCGACACATGGATGCCCAATACAAAAAGTGGGGCTCGTCCAAGGTGGAAATTTTTCCGCCAACAAATTTCTCATGACCTGCCAATTGGTGAAGAAGCCAAGGCTCAAAGGGTGTTGCCCAGGGAACAAAAGCGGGCTCAAGGGCATGGACTAAGGCAGGTACTTCTATTTTATCCGCAATCTCGAAATATGCATCCCTTCTATTTTCAGGATCCAGTAAATTAAGTGCCCGGGATGTCATAATCATCACCTCACAGGGCTTATATGCCTGCACTATTTCCAGATGCGGATGGTAACAAGATGCTTTAAAATTGTCGGCCGACGCATCGACGGCAGTTACACCACTTATAAAAGGAACGTCAGGGTACAGGCTCCGAAACCGTCGAATTACTTCTTCATAAAGATCATTCGAAAGATTAAAAACATATCCCGTATCCGCATTAAGAACAAAGATAATTTCCACCTCGAAAAAGTTTGCACATTCGTACATCCAAACAAGCATATTTTCAAAACTAGGCCAATCCGGTTGACCATCTTTGAATGGAAGAAGTGCCGCCACACATAGTCTGGAACTTGATCGGGTATCAATCAAGGTTTCCTCACGGGTTCTAGACCAAATAGTTTCACTCCATTTAGTAGAAGGTAAAAGGTTTGATGCATTTTTAATCACACTTTGTATTATATCGATGGGATGACAAAAGTGTTAGGACAAGACTTGTAAAACTAGCATTTTTCATACAATTTTATTTTGCTACTAATTATATGATTTCACCTGAGTTTCAGCCCGTCTATCTGAAGGATCTACGAATTTCCATCCCGGAAATTTCAATCATACGGTTGGCGCACCAACGACATTCTCCGAAGAGCGACCGAGTAACAAACCACCAGCATAAACACTCGCAAATACTACTTTATCTAAGGGGGCACGGATTTCAGAAAACAAGCAGGAAACAAATTGAAGTTCATCGCGGGTCCCTTCTTTATTTTCCTCCGAATACAGAGCATGGATTTGGAAAGTCACAAAAAATGTCCCCCCTTTCATTGGTCGTCGATTTCAACGAAGCAAAAATAATGAGTAAGACTGTAATTAACAGATCCGTCTCGCTTAAATTGCTGAGTGAAATCGAAAATGCAATCAATCGACTGGTGATGAACTCAGATCTAAAAAAAGAACAGTCTGCTCAATCCGCAGGGATGATCCTTCAGATTTTCGGACTCCTGTACGAAAACCTTCAGAGCAAAGAATTTAATAGTCAGAAAATCTATCCATACACGGCGAAGATTCGCAGATTACTTTCAGATCAACCCAGAATAGTCAGATTCCCAAGAGAAGTTGCTCAACTACTCAAGGAAGATTTAAGTTCCATCAACCGAAAACTCAGAAACGAATCAGGAATGAAACTTGGAAATCTGATAGATGAAGATCGATTAAATAAGTGTCAGCAGGAACTTCAAAACTCATACACTAGAATTTCTGAAATTGGATGGAAATGTGGATTTCAGGATCCAAACTATTTTGCCCGTTGGTTTAGAAAGAAAACAGGACAAACTCCGAGCCAATGGAGAGCAGTCAATAATCTGAAAGTAACCTAACTTACAAATCTTTCAAACAGGCTCAAAACTGTCCTGACTGATAATGCGATCGCTACAAGAAGTGATAACCAAGCAACTCCAACCAATTTTGAGCTAGGAGTACTACACTTCAACTCTTTGATCAGCTTGAGCATAACCCAAGCGATAAATGGAACACCAACCACGGTGATCGCCTGTGCGGTAAGAATTAAAGGAAGGGTCTCCATCTTTCCCATCGAACCCAAAATTGCCACTACCATACCCAAGAGCATACCAGCAATGGTTGCTCCCTTGGTCCAATTTCCTGAAACCCTGCAATCCTTACCGAGCCCGTCAGCTAAAACGGTCCCTCCGATCAATGGATTCACGAAAAGAGAACTGAAAGCAGCGGCTAATATACCCATACAAAAGAAACGCATCGATTGAGGACCCAGTAATTCATTAAACATCATTGAAATCTCAGGTAGGCTCCTCCCAACCCCTGTCCCTGATAGAACCGATGCACCTGTCAGCATGATTAATAAACTAATCCCGCCCAATACACCAATTCCCATCATGGTGTCTTTTCGGGACTTCTTCCAATCATTGGCATTCCAATTTCTTTCACGAACCGCGTAGCATTGATAAAAAGCTCCGGCTATTGAGAAAGTGGTCGCCACCATTCCAAGTAATTGAATCAAATGCTTTCCATCCTTATCTTTGGCAACACTTGGGAGAAGTCCCTTGACTATTCCCAAAAAATCATGAGGAACGAGGAAGAAATTAAGGGCAAAGCCGCAAATCATGATAATGACAAGAAGCAACATTGCTTTTTCGATCAATTGATAGGGTTTTTTACTACCGCAAAGGGAAATGATCAGAAAAAGATTAATTATAACCATTAATATCATACCATTGCCATTACCCTGATTCCTAGAAGATGAATTCAGTTCCGACATTTCATCTCCAGTAAGTAAGAGATCCAAAGCAGTCATAATCGCCAGATTATTGGTAAACTGAAAGCATAGTGTGATTCCAAAAACAATGATACCCAAAGTTAACCCACTTCCACGAAATGAAACCTCTTTGATGAACTGACAGGGAGTAACTTTCGACTGTAAGCCAATTTGAGCGGCTAGCGAGGTAACCAAAATCATCATTAGGGAAGCTAAAACCAGTAACCAAATCATGGAATACCCAAACTGGGCACCCACATAAGAATTGGAAAGAATACTTCCCGGGCCGAGAACAACGGAGGCAACGATAAAGGCAGGACCTAATGACTTTATGGTGTCGCTAATCGATTTCCTCATAAACCTAGAAGGCGGGATGGATTGGAAAAAGTAAGATCATCTGCCTGCTTCCTGGATAAACCAAGGTTGTTCATTAGATTTTGATACATCGCAGAAAGGGAAGCGGTAGATCCGATCAAATAAGAACCATCCGTTGATTGAGAAATTCCATCATCCTTGATTTCAATCGTTCGATCGCCCAAAGTGTAGTAGCCTGATTTGCATTCAGCTGCTGAAATTGCGTCCGAGACTATAATGGAACGATCATACCCGGTTGCCTGAAGAAGGTTCCTGAGAACGAAAAAAGGAAGATGTAATCCATCGGCAATATAGCTAATCCAAAGTTGATCCGACAAAGCCAGGACCCTTTGTATTATATTATCATGCCTGGGTAATTGCCGAGGGCAGGCATTCCCCAAATGAGTAAACATCTGCAGACCGGAATCTATCGCATTTTTTAATTGATCTGTTGATGCATTACTATGACCAGCAGATACTATTACTCCTTGATCAGTAAGAAACTTTGTTACCTTACCTCCGCTATCCTGCTCTGGAGCAAGGGTTAACAAGAGCAACTTTCCAGCACAGGCCTCTAGGAGCTCTTTTACGGTCTCTAGATTTGCAAGCTGAACATCGGCAAGCGGATGCGCCCCCCTGTATCCATCTGCTGAAGAGATAAATGGTCCTTCCAAGTGAATCCCGGGGATCATTTGATTCAGTTCCTCATTCTCTTCGACCATTAGAGCCAACTTTGCGGCCCTTGACCTCATTTTATCAACGGGAGCTGTAATTAGAGTCGGTAAAAATTTATGAATACCAATATTTTTCAGAGTCATTGAAGCTCGTAGAAGGTCTTCTCCTTTTAATTCATCCGAATTGAAATCAACTCCGGCAAACCCATTAATTTGGAGATCAATCATTTCACCAACAGCTAAAGAGATAACCCAGATGCTGCTTTCTGGTCCAAAAAGACCTTAACTTTTTGATGATGCTGTAAAATGGAAGCAGGAAGATCTGGAGTTACTGGACCCTCAAGTGCGGACTCTACTGCTTCGGCTTTGCGTAGATCAGGAACACTACAGACAATATTTTCAATCTTCATGATTTGTCTGATCGACATACTTATCGCTTGTATTGGCACTTCTTCAAGAATTTCAAACCAACCCTCTCCCATTTGCTGACGACGGCAAGCTTCATCTAGCTCAACCACCAAGTATGAATTTTCATTTTCAAAATCTGCAGGTGGATCATTAAAGGCTAAATGACCATTTTCTCCAATCCCAACAAAAGCCAGATCCAGAATGCATCCCTCTAGCAAATCAGCCAATCTGGAGCATTCATCATCTGGGTTCAAACAATCTCCACGAATGTACTCAAAAGAGGCCAAAGGAACTTGCTCGACAAACCTTTTACGCAAATAACGACAAAATGAGGCAGGATGGTTGTCGGACAATCCCACATATTCATCTAAATGAAACCCGTGCACTCTCGACCAGTCAATATCGGGTTGGGAAATTAAATGACTTAGGACCGTGAATTGAGAAGCTCCCGTTGCAACAACTAAGTTCACTCTCTCCTTTGTTAATAGCATCTCTCTTAATATAGAAGCACCATAATCTGCCGCTGCTTTACCCATCTCTTCCACGGTCGGTAGAATGACTGGAGATATTGAATTCATGAATGGGCAATTTAAACTTAATTATTCTTATGTTGGGAAGGAATTTCATGGGCAACATAAAATAGCTAATCTCATTAAGAATGGCTTTTAAAGTTGAGCTTTCGGGAAGGTTTGATTTCAAAAGAATTCATGGTAAAAAAACCCTTCTTCTACATTACATTCGTGTTACCCTGGTTCTTTGCTTTCGCTGAGCCAGATTCTGTTGAATTATTCGGTGAAAAATTCCCCAAACTTGATGGCATGTCCACAGGTGAGTGGTGGGAAAAAGCAAAACCCGTCGACACTTCTGCAAAAAAGAAGGGCAAACCACCAAAACGCATTATTGATCTTAATGTTCCAAGAGATCAAGTAGTGGCTTTCGCACTCTACACCGTAGACGGTGGCACGCTCAAGCTCACAGGACAGCTCTATCCCCTTCTCAAAGACGAATCCCGAGAAGTCAGATTAGAAACCAAAAAAGGTAAACAATGGAAGGAAATCTCAAAAGTCAAAATTACTTATCCGGGTTGGACTGCCCACTTCAGGGTAAATAATTGGGATTCTACAAAGGATACTCCCTATCGGGTAAGACATGGAAAGGAAGCCATTTTCGAAGGTACAATTCGTAAGGATCCAATTGATCAGGATACTATCGTGGTAGGAAATCTTTCCTGCAATTCGAGTAGAACTAAGGGACCCAGACCCATGATTATTGAAAACCTCAAGGCTATTGATCCGGACATGCTTTTTTTTGCCGGAGACCAAACCTATCATCACACTGAGCATACTGCTGGATGGATTGAATTTGGCTTACAGTTCCGCGATCTAATGAAAGACCGTCCCACAGTTACAATTCCCGACGACCACGATGTGGGGCAGGCAAACCTATGGGGAGAAAGCGGTATTGTCGCAACCTCTCCTGCTGGGAACAGCGGTGGCTACTTTTATCCCATCCCGTATGTGAATATGGTTCAACGTCAACAAACTTGGCACCTACCCGATCCAGTTGACCCAAGGAAAATCAAACGCGGTCTTGAAGTCTATTTCACTCGATTAAGGGTGGGCGGCATAGACTTTGCCATTTTAGAGGACCGTAAATTCAAGACGGGACCAGCAGGTAAGATTCCAAAGATGGGTCCCCGCCCCGATCATATCAATGACCCCTCATATGACAGGAAAGCAGTCGATTTGGATGGCTTGGTACTGCTGGGTGAAAGACAGTTGAAATTTCTCTCTGAGTGGAGTCAGGACTGGGAGGGAGCTCAAATGAAAGCCGCCTTATCTCAGACTGCATTTTGCGGAGCCGTGCATATTCATGGAGGTCCAAACAATCGTCTACTTGCTGACTTGGACAGTAATGCATGGCCACAAACAGGCAGAAATAAGGCTATCAAGGAGTTAAGGAAAGCATGGGCTCCGCATTTATGTGGTGATCAGCACCTCGCCGTAGTTGTTCAACACGGAGTTGACAGTCATAGGGATGGTCCGTTCGGTTTTACCAGTCCTGCCATCGTTAACACAATCTACGGACGCTGGTGGAAACCAGAAAATGAAAAACCTGGACCTCGTCCCATCCCCAACTCCCCCTTACCTTGGACAGGTGACTTTGAAGATGGTCTTGGAAATAAGATAACCATGCATGCCTATGCTAACCCCGAGGACCGAAATAATGAGTTAAAACGTGCAGACGGATTTGGCGTTGCACGGTTTAACAAGAAAGACAGAACTATCACTTTTGAATGCTGGCCACGTTTTGCCAGGGTATCAGATGGCGACAAAGCTCAATTTCCGGGATGGCCCATCACGGTAAAGATGAATCAAAATGATGGTCGGCAGGTCAAGGGTTGGTTACCTAGGCTTAACTTCACTAAATCCAATCCCGTCGTGCAGGTCATTAATGATAAATCCAATGAAGTGCTATACACCATTCGGGTACAGGGCAAAAGCTTTCAGCCTAAGGTATATTCATCTGACCCTCATAGCGTAAAAGTGGGACAGGACACTCCAAAAAACCAGGTATTTTCCAAAACCCTACCCGTTTCTGAAAGAAACAGAGCAAAAGTAATTAGCCTAGATCCTTATTTATAAGTGGAAGTGTCCTATTTTTCTCCATGCTCGGTTTCTCGTTTGAGCCGGGAAATGTTTTCTTTGTTACGGGAACCAAGATAAGCAATCAGATCACGTAAGTCATTTGGGTTGAGGGTCATTCCCAAAGGAGGCATAGCGGACACAGGAGGCGAAACTTCAGAAACCTCCGCCTTTTTGATTTCCTGCTGCTTCCCATCTGGAGAAAGTACAATAAGGGAATCATCTTCATCGGCGAGAATCCTGCCAACCACTGCGTCTCCCTTAGTCATAATTACCGTTGAAAGACCATAACCAGGTGAAATTTCAGCATTTGGGTTTACCAAAGACTCTAGGAGCTTAGATGCTTCCATGCGATCTCCAACGAGACTAAGTTCAGGTCCTTGCTCACCACCCTGACCGTCAACTTTATGGCACTGCAAACAAGCACCTTGATTACGAAAAACCAACTCTCCAGAACTGGGATTCCCTCCCTGTAAACTGAGGGCATGAATTCTTCCTGGATCACCAGCTGCATAGGTGGCTGCAACCTGTTTTGCCTCATTATTTGAACTCCCAGACAGAGACTGGTATAAATCTAGCCATAATTCGTTTTTTAAATTCAACTCTCTCACCTTCCATAATTCGATCAAGATTTCAGGCTTTGACTCTGCCAATATGCTGAAAATTGCCCGGGCTACAATTGGTTCATCTTCTCTGACAGCTAGAATTGCTTTTTCTTCAGACCCTTTAATCTTACGTTCAAGTAACCCAACATAACTGACCGAACGTACAAGTTCGCTATCGTCTGTTGACAATTTAAGAATGGTATCATTGTCAGCAGGGTCGTTTAAACTCAGCAGTGAACGAAGGTTTGATGCCCTTACTTGGGGGTTTAGTTTTGTATCAAGTACCTGTTTTCTGAGGACTTCCGGATTCATGGATATGCCAGCTTCCATGACAAATCTGCCTAGAATGGATGCAAGCTTGGGAGCTTTTTCTTTTTCCACAAGTGTACGAATTTCTTCACCATATTTTTTTATTATGTCAGATCTTGTAAAAGTACTCTTTAAAGTGGGGCGATAATGACCTAAAACAGGATCGGTATCCATGGATAATGACCACCTCAGCAAGGCCTCCAATGCAAAAACCCGGACATCTTCTTTCAAATTAGAATTTGAACAGGCATTGATTAGAGCCTCTGCTGCTTCTGCTGTTCCTAAACGGAAGTAAGCAGCAACCAGCCTGACCTGCTGGTGAAAAGGAAAATTCTCGGGGTCCATGGAGATCAGTTTTTTGCCAGATGGAGAATCTAATGCGTTTGTGTCATAAATTGCTGAAACGGCTTCACCACGAATAGCTGGAGATTCATCATCGAGAAAAAGATCAAGATGAGGATGTCCGAGTCGACGGCACACCAAAAGAGAGAGCATCCTCTGCTCAAAAGAATCTGCTTTTGCCATAGACAATGTCTGCTCGGGAGACGCCAAACGTGATAGAGCAGATAGAATTGCATGCCTTACCGTTACATCAAAAGAAGAACCTTCATTGGACATGCATCGCTTAAAAAGAGCTTCCACCGCCAGCTTGTCCCCTGACGGAGCTACCCGGCCTAAAGCTACAGCGGCTAAGGATACAACTCTCTTTGAAGAATCATTCAGCAAGGAAATTAAGGGCTCCATCGATGAAGACAATCCAATGTCTCCACAAGTGCGGGCAGCGTTTGCACGAATTTCAGCGTTTTCCGAACTCAAACTTTTTACTAATGGATCAGCAGCAGATTTTTCTCCATTTCGATATAATTGACCCAGTCCCCAAAGTGCATGAAGGGAAGCCTGATTTTTGTTGTCTCCCTCATCCATAATCGCGGTAAGGGTATCTGTAGCTTCGGATCCTTTTTGTACTATGGCAAATTGTGCTGCCTGCCTTACCCGTTGATCGTCATGAGAGAGGAGCAGTTTAAGTTCAGGTAGGGAACGGTCGTAAAAACCTTTTTTGAAGGCTAGCGATATTTCCTTTCCTAATGCCCTTTTTTGTGGGTCCGTAGGTCGCATCACTTGGATTGTGCCGTTCTTATTCACTGACCAACCACCGCCATAATCAGCTAGATAAAGATTTCCATCGTACCCAAGTTCAACATCACAAACAGCAACTCCTTCAACCAGAATAGAGTTTCGATCTATCGCATAACTTGCACCTTTTGACTTCAGGCTAACATGAATAATATTCGAATTTTTGGGAGCTCCTCTGTAGTTGGTTACCAGAAACCCATTTCGCAAATCTTCAGGAACAGTTTTTCCCGTCAACCAGGCAACGCCGGATGGTCCGTTACCCAAATGCCCCAGAGGCGGATAAACCCATTGCGGTTGTTCGGTCGTGTAAGTTTCAAACATCTTCTCTCCCACCCAGACTGACTTACTCAATTTGAAGTTTTTCCAATCCAAAGCATTAGCATAGTGATGCGGAGATTGATGGGCCATATCCCAACCCGAATCAGTATTATCAAGAACATAAACGACACGGGCTTTGTCGCCAATATCTCCGGTATTATCAAAAGTAAAAAGATTACCATTATCATCGAAAGCCAATTCCTGAGGGTTTCTCAGACCCATGGCGTACACTTCAAAATTAGTGCCATCTGAATCACAGCGGAACACCGCCCCTCTGCCGGATGCTTCATGGATTTTTCCGTCCTCGGTCTCCACATAGTAGCCACGGTCACCGATTGAAAAATAAAGACGACCATCCGGACCCCTAATAATTCCGTGTAGATCGTGTCCAATAAAAGACACCCGAACTCCAAAACCCTCCACAATATTATTCATTGTATCGGCCACACCATCATCATCAGTGTCGGTTAACTTCCGTAAAGCCGGGATGCAGGTAAAGTATGTGGCGTTCCTTTCCGCCAATATAGAAAACCCGATGCCATCTAGTGGTTTGTCAAATGCATCTGAAAAAAGAGTGCGTTTGTCGGCAACAAAGTTACCATCCGTATCCTCAAGTCGGATCAAACGGTCGGGAGTTTGCTCATACCAAGCCCGGTCACGTTTGTCGGCATGGGCATCATACAAAGCCAAGCGGTCTGCAGTTGTGCGGGAGCGAAAGTCTCCGCGGATCATTTCACGAGCCCTCCTTAAGTCGGGAACCCCAAACCAGAAGCGATTTGCTTCACTGACAAAAATTCTTCCATGGGGATCCATATCAAGGCTGGCAGGATTTTCCACATGCGGATAAGTTACCCAAGTGTGCCCGACATAGCCCTCGTGTTTAATGACTCCGCGGAAATCACTCGCCTCATTACTTAAAGGTGGCATATCGGCTTCAGAAATCTCAAGCGGTTTGGATAAACAAACGGCATGGGAAAACAGGGCAGAAACTAGAAGGTAATGTATTTTCATAAAATAAAATAAATATACTATATTTTTGGGAATTCGGGACAAGCAAGACTTACCCAAATATGATGATTAATCGGAAAATTCACTTTTATTAAATTTCTCATTTTAGTCGGCAAGTCGCATTCTTTTAGGTATAAAATTATTCATGGATACGAAAAACCCATATGTTGAGTATGTTGAATCGTTTTCGTCTATGATCCAAGAGGGAATGAATTTACCCTTGGGAGCAATGCCTCCCCCACCCGACTACGCGGTAAATCCTCAGGTTCCAAAAGTTGCTATTCTTTCCCCACACCCTGATGATGAATGTGTGATGGGACCACTTGCCCTTAGGTTAAAAAGGGAAACCGGGTCTAAAATAGTAAATATACCCATAACCTTCGGAAGTAATCCCGCAAGAAAAGAAGAAAGAAAGGAAGAACTTTCCAAAGCTTGCAAGTGGATAGGTTTTGAAATTGAAAATCTGCAGTCCGGCAGCCTAGAAAAAATCACGCCCGAAACAAGATCGGAAGATCCTGCTCATTGGGAAAATGCGGTGAAACAACTTATTGAAGTAATCCATTTAATAAAACCAGATATCCTCTTCTTCCCCAATGCTACTGACTGGAATCGTACGCATCTGGGGGTTCATTTACTTACCTGCGATGCACTTAATCAGATTCAATCCGCCTCCATTACCCTCATTGAAACTGAATTTTGGGGACAAATCAAAGAGCCCAATTTAATGGTGGAGAGTTCTCTTGAAGAAGTTGCCGATCTGGTCGCTGCTCTTTCGCACCACAAGGGGGAAGTTACTCGCAATCCTTTCCACCTTCGATTACCTTCGTGGATGCAGGACAATGTCCGAAGGGGGGCAGAGGTAGTGGGTGGTCAGGGAGGAAATGCTCCAGACTTTGACTTCGCTACACTCTACCGTGTTAGTAGGCTCGAAGACGGAAAAATATTTTTACCATGGCAGGGTGGAAGATTATTACCCAAGTCTAAAAACGGTCACAGTGAAATTCTCGGAAAACTCCAATAACACTAATTCCTAAATTTCAGGTCAGTAGCCAAAACTTTTTGAGCAAAGAGTAATTTTCCTGAATTATCATATGCTTCGAATTTCATTTCAGGATTCTTCTTGGTAGTATTGAAATCAAGTAAGCAATATCCACAAGTCTTGTTGTATCCCCAAACCAAACCATCTGTTTTTACAACTGAATGGACATGTCTGTTGGTAATCCTTCCACTCACAAACTCAAGAAAATCATATCCTTTTGGACGAGATATCTTACGGAAATCAATCCGGTGACGATCAGCCGCAATTAAGAGAACTCCCTCGATCTTTTCTTTTTCAATAAAACTGAAAATTTCCTCCCTCTCTTCTGGGTATCCGTCCCATGGATCTTTGCTTCCGGGCTTGATGCCCTCGGAAAAAGGTACCGATGACGCAATAACTTTAAAAGTGGCTTCCGAACTTCTAAGCGTGTCCTTGAGCCATTGCTTTTGAAAAGTTCCTAGCATGGATTTCTCTTTTCTGTCTCGGTAATATCGGCAATCGAGCATGATGAACTGCACCTGCCCCAAGGAAAAAGTCTGCCAACAACCTGGATTATTATCTCCTCCTCCCATACTTGGGTTATTCCAGTTGTTCATAAAATTTGCCAGCACGGGCCTTTTCCATGCAGGCTGATCAACATTTGATCCGGGCACACAGTCATCCATCCCAAAATCATGATCATCGTAGATCGCATGCATGGATGTTTTGGCAACAAGTTTTTTCCACTCCGGCCGTGAGTGTCTTCGGGAGTAGCAGTAATCTCCCGTCCATTTGACATCCTCGGGATCGTCAATGTACACATTATCACCCAGCATCAGCATGGCTCTGGGTTCATGGCCAGCGATCAGTTCCCATACCGATTCATATTCTGGAACAAAACCGGAACATCCGCCAAATGCGATGGTAAACTTTGCACCTTCCGTAGCCTCCGGAAAAGTACGAAAGCCAAACTCCCGGCTTTCATCTTCATATTTTTTACCATTTATAAAAATATCGTATGCAAAATAGGTTCCCGGCAGAAGTCCATCGACTTCGACAACGCCAACAAATCCGTCTTTTTTTTGCGTCTGAATCGATTCGCGACCTGAGTGCCCGTTTATTTTCACTGCAACTTCGCATGCTCCATCTGTACGAAACCAAAAGCTGGCAGAATTATCTGTAACCTGTCCAACCATTGGTCCGTGAATGAGAAGAGATGGCTGCATTTGATTTTTCCATTTTTGAAAAGTTGGAAGCTTTCGCAAAGGGGCTAACCAGTCCCTGGGTTCAGTCAGAAATCGTTCAAACGGAAGACCCAACTCCACCGCTTTTTTTGCCATAGACAGGGCCGCATTGATCTTACCTTCCTTCAGTAAGCAAAGGGTTGATATGAAGGCTTTTTCGGCAGGATCCGTATGCTTCTTTCCGTTTTTTAGCTCAAAGTAGGCTTTCTCAACCTTATTCTCAGCCAAATAACGAAATGCATTCCTTTCCCGATCATGTTGGGCAGACAATGAACCCGTCAGAATGGATACGGTACTAAACCAAGCGAAATGCAAGTGAAGGGCTACGTGTTTCCTCATGACTTGAATTTAAGTACAATAAAGAAAATAATACTAGAAGAATTAGATCGAATATCTAAAAATTTGAGAAGATGGGCAGTTCGGATTGCACAAAATTCCTCATACCAATAAGTATTAAATTTTTAGAAAATCCATTGAAAGCCGAGGCCAAAATGGAAGAAATCTTTCAATTGTTCGTCTCCTACAAGGTTTAAATGACGATCTATGGCAAAGCTCTGCATCCCGTGACAGGAAATTACAAAATGATCAGTAAGATTCCGTTCCAGCCCGACACTCAGGGCATAAAAATTAGCACCGTTATGACCGTCTGATACATAACCATCATTGAGACCTAGAACTCCGGAAAGCACAGCATTCGATTTATCGCTTACTGAGAATTCGCGGTAAGTACTCCACTCGTAAAACATTCCTTCCGCATCTATCGAATAGGTTCCATCAATGGAACTACCTAGCGAATAAGGCAAATTATCGTAAGCCACTCCGAATGACCATTCATCATCGGATTCGTTGTCTTTTGAGAAAACTATGTGCGAATAACCGGCATAGAATGACCAGTCATTTTTCTCCTGAGTGAGCGAAAGGCTATACTGAAATTCATCGTAAGCATGATTGGAGGACCGACCATACCATACCCCACCTGAAAAATGTTCGTAGCCCAGTTCAACTGAACCAGTCCATAATGATTTTCCATCCAACGCATCCCGACCCTCTGAAAAATAACGACTCTCCCAACCAAAATGGGTATGCCCGGCTAAATCTTTATGGGCATGAATGGCTTCTATTTTTTTGGCATAGTCACCCTCATGTGCTGCACATGTCAACTTGAACAATAAAGCGAATAATGAAAAGATAATCTTGGAAAATCTCACACGCTTAAAAAAAATGATTCCGCAGTTTGGACAACCTAAATCTTCTCGAGTCCTTACTTTTGACCGACAAGCCAACCCTTCTTACTTCCACCATGCATAAAAAGGCGATCATCTGCACTTGCGAGAACCAAACCAACCATCGCATTTCCAATCGAGGCATAACCCAGGTACTGATCTCCTCCAATGTTACGTTTTCCACCAAAAAAAGCAGCACCTCCTTTGGGTAACCGAGCGAGTTCCAAATAGGGTATCCAAACTGACATCACCTTAACGTAATCAGGCTTTGCAGCCGTTTTGATTCCCGAAAAACCAAATATCAATCCAATCGAAGACATAGCATGGGCATGCCGCATCCTACCATTCAAGCGAATGAGCGAGTCTGCCAATGACCGGGCAAATTTTTCTTCTCTGCCAGCCACCATAAGTGCGGTTATCATTCCTCCAGTTCGAGCAGAAACATCCGGACTCCAAGGTGCACGAGAAGAATAACCCAATGCTCCTGTCTTGGGATCTTGGGATTTTTTTACCTCGGAAAATGAACTGGCCCATGCTTTTTCATCGATCCGATATCCACACTTCTCGGCAAGTGCCCATGCCAGATGAGCTTGCACATTTATTACAATAAGTCCACCCCCGCTGTAAGGAATCGAAAAATGGTGCCCCATCGTTCCTTTTTCGGTTACCCTCTTTGCGAGAAGGTCACAGCATTTCTTAAGATCGTCAAAATACTTTGTATCTCCTGTTGCCAATTGATACTCCGCAAGAAAGATTCCATTGGCTGCGGTTTGCCAGTTTTTGGGACCTTTTTTGGGATCATTAGTATCGATGCTCGCAACGCTGGCTTTTATAACAAACTCGATAGCCTTCTTGATCGAAGGCAAGTGGGTCGTGTCATTGTTAGCTAAGAGAACCAGTCCACAAAACGCCGTTGTGTAAACATCTGCATCTCCCCCTACGCCAGGCTTCCATCTACCATTTGCCTGCTGAGTTTTAACCAGTTGTTTGGCAATATCCGAAAGAAACTCTATTCTTTTTGAACAAGATTGAGGACTAGAAAAAGAAAAAGATGAACTTTTTGGTAGAATGATATTCAATTTTTGAGTCTCTTGACCACGCAAGACTTCAATAGACAGTCGGGAATTGGATCCGGACTGTTTATCCAGACTTCTGCCTAGAAGATCCTGTGGACCTGACAAACCGGCATCGGTCTTCTTCGAAAACTGATCGGGAATCTTGTTTTCGATTTTGGCTATCCGATCACCAACTTGTAAGCCGGCAAGCTGAGCCGCTCCATCTTTGCCTACATCCATGATCAAAATTTTCCGATCACCATCCGTTAGACGTCCGGTAGCTTCCAGAACCCCCAGCGGAAAATCATGATGTTCGCCAGACTTACTATTGACCAGTTTGGGTGCATAAACGGAATCCGTTCCAAAACTTCTGAAAACAAATATGAAACTAAGAAAAAAAAGAATGAGCTCGGGCATTTCTGAATTCTTTATTAACGTCGAGGTAACAGCAAGTCGTTAGCTGTCTCTTTGCTTTAACTTAAATTTTGAAACACAGAGGACAGTGTATCCTTAGCGTCGCCAAAAAGCATATTGGTGTTGTCCTTAAAGTAGAGAGGATTTTCCACCCCTGCATAACCGGCAGCCATACTTCTCTTTAACGCCACGACTGACTTGGCATTCCATGCCTCAATCACGGGCATTCCAGCAATCGGGCTACTAGAATCCTCAAGAGCTGATGGATTTACAATATCATTGGCCCCGACCACCAAGAGGACATCCACATTTGGAAGATCATCATTTATCTCATCCATTTCAAAAACAATGTCATATGGAACATTAGCCTCAGCCAACAAAACATTCATATGCCCAGGAAGGCGCCCTGCAACCGGATGGATCGCAAAACGAACATTCACTTCCTTGGCTCGTAAAGTTTCTGTAATGTCCTTAACCACATGCTGAGCCTGAGCGACGGCCATTCCGTACCCTGGAACAATCATAACTTCCTTAGCCTCCTTAAGTTCAGAAGCGACTTCCTCGGAAGAAATTTCTGAGATCGAACCCTCTATTTCACTTCCACCTCCAGCATTTCCACTATCTGTGCCAAATCCGCCGAAAATAACATTAGCAAGACTCCTATTCATGGCCTTACACATTATGTAGCTTAGAATAGCCCCACTGCTTCCAACCAATGCACCAGTTATGATCAGCAAATCGTTTTTAAGCATAAACCCAGCCGCAGCGGCCGCCCACCCTGAATAACTATTGAGCATTGAGACCACCACCGGCATATCAGCTCCCCCGATCGCCACAATCAAATGCACACCGAGGATCAAAGAGATTACTGTGACGATAAGTAATGTAACCCAAGCGTCATCTTTCCCCTGGATCAAAAATTCTGAACCCAGCCAAATCGAAACAAGGACCATTCCAAGATTAATAAAATGGCGTCCGGGTAGGAGTAAGGGCTTACCGCTGAGAGACCCACGAAGTTTTCCAAATGCGACCACCGACCCGGTAAATGTCACTCCCCCTATAAAAACGCCCAGAAGAATCTCAATATCATGGATTAAACGATTTGTTCCTTCCAATAAATCATGGCTCGGATCAAGAAAAGTGGCCATTCCAACAAGTACGGCAGCCAACCCCACAAAACTATGAAGAATTGCCACCAACTCGGGCATGGAAGTCATTTCCACACGCTTGGCCAAAACCGCTCCAATAATTGCACCTCCGAGCATCAAAGGAATCAGTAGTTGGAAATTCTTAATCTCCCCAGAGAAAAAAGTGGCAATAATGGCAACCATCATCCCAACAATTCCATAGATATTTCCCCTTCTGGCAGTCTCCTGCTTGGACAAACCACCCAGACTCAAGACAAAAAATATGCCTGATACCAAGTAAGCCATCGTAATCAGTCCCTCAGTCATTCCTTGCGAAACATTTTTAGCATCCTTTGGGTAACCAGAAAGCCACCGGCAATATTGATCGTGGCTACGAATATGGCCACACCCGCAATCCAAGGATTAGAACCTGAAATAAACAGCATTCCTCCAATCACTATGATCCCACTTATCGCATTGGTCACGCTCATCAACGGCGTATGAAGAGATGGAGTAACATTCCAGACCACCATGTATCCGACAAAACAGGAAAGTACGAAAACCGTTAACTGATCAAGAAATTCATTTTCTCCCTTCCAACCTAAGGCAATCAAAACCAATGATAGGGCTCCGAGCATTAATCCCGGACTGAATATCGATCTCTTTACTTCCACTGGCTGCTGCTTATCAGAATTTTCCTTATTATCAGTTTTTTGAGGTTGCACGCTTACCTCAACTTTTGGGGGAGGCCAAGTAAGTTGTCCCTTATCCAATACTAGCGAACCGCGAATGATCTCATCTTTCTGGTTGATCGTAAACTCCTTCGCATCTCCGAGTAGCTTAACCAGTTTGACCAAGTTGTTTCCATAAAGTCTGCTTGATTGTGTTGCCAACCG
>JAYZJX010000082.1:0-9002 GCA_036164015.1 Verrucomicrobiota bacterium
AGGAGCTGCTGAAGAAAAAAGTGAATTCGATGTTGTCCTAACTGAATTTGGAGGCAACAAAATTGCTGTCATCAAAGAAGTCCGTGGTATTACCGGACTTGGATTGAAGGAAGCAAAAGAACTTGTAGAAGGTGCACCTAAGCCAGTAAAGGAAGGTGTAAGCAAGGAGGAAGCAGAAGAAATTTCCAAGAAGCTTGAGGCTGCTGGAGCCAAGGCTGAAATTAAGTAATGCTTTTCATTTTCACTTCTTAATTTTTAAAGCCGTACGGTTGATATTCAACCTGCGGCTTTTTCCATTTTCTTAAACATCATACAACCCAATATCCGCAATTCATGAAAAAGTCAGAAAGACAAAATTTTGGAAAGCTTACAGAAGCCATAGATCCCCCCAATCTTATTCAGAATCAAGTTGATTCTTTTCATGATTTCTTGCAGCGGGATATCCCATCAACCCACCGCATGCATGCAGGCTTGGAAGCGGTCTTTAAGGAAGTTTTTCCGATATTCAGTTACGACGAGAAATCTAGGCTCGAGTATGTTTCGTATACGATTGGAGAATCTGCTTTGAGTGAAATGGATTGCATAGATCAAAATTGTACCTATGCAGCACCACTACAGGTAAAGCTAAGACTTCGTATGGAGATGGAAGGTCAAAGCAAACCTTTTTACAGTGAAGAAGAAATCTTCATGGGTGAATTGCCAATCATTACTGAAAGAGGGTCTTTTATTATTAATGGAGCCGAGAGAGTAGTTGTAAGTCAATTGCACAGATCTCCAGGGGTAAGTTTTGAGGAATCAAACCATACAAGTGGCAAGGTTCTTCATGGGTTTAGAATCATTCCTGATCGTGGCACATGGATCGAAGCACAGTTCGATCAGCATGACTTGCTTTATGTTTATCTGGATAGAAGGCGCCGTCGCCGTAAATTTCTCATCACCACTTTTCTCAGAGCATTGATGGATTGGGACCCTGAAAAAGATAAAGATTCTGATCAGAAAATAATTGAGCTTTTCTATGATATTGAGACCCTAGATATCAACGAACTTTTGACCAAAGATAATGTTTCAAACTATGTTTTGGTAGAACCAATGTTCGATAGGGCAAAAGGAGCAGTCCTAGCTAAGGCTTTTGAGCCGCTAACGAAGACTTATCTCAGAGCTTTTGTTAAATCCGGAGAAAATCAACTTCGTGCAATAGATACTTCAGTTGATGATGGTGCCATCATTCGTTGTCTTAAAAAAGATACCACTAAAAATAAGGATGAAGCACTCAAAGAAATATACAAAAAACTACGCCCAGGCGAGCCACCCGATCGGGTAAACGCAGAGGCTTTGATAAAACGTTTATTCCTGGACTCTAAAAGATATGACTTGGCCAAGGTCGGTCGCCATATGCTCAATCTTAAACTTAATTTAGAGACTCCTTTAGATGTTAGGGTCACAACTGTTGAAGATTTAGTAGCTGCAACTCGAAAATTAACAGACCTTAAGCGTGGAAAAACCAACGAGGAAAAGGCTAGGCAGGATGCCGGATCAATTTTTGATATGGGTATCGATGACATCGATCACCTCGGTAATCGTCGTGTAAGAACCGTTGGTGAACTTCTGGCCAATGTCTGCCGGAGTGGACTTGCCCGTACTGAACGAGTTGTCCGTGAGCGTATGACTCTTTACGATCAAGGTGCAGAGTCTCTGACTCCTGGAAAGCTAATAAACCCGAAAGCCCTGACTACAGTAGTTCGCGACTTTTTCGCAAGGAGTCAACTAAGTCAGTTTAAGGATCAGATTAATCCTCTGGCAGAAATGACTCACAAAAGAAGACTTTCAGCCCTCGGTCCAGGAGGACTAAATCGTGAAAGAGCAGGCTTTGAGGTTCGTGATGTTCATCCTACTCATTACGGAAGAATTTGTCCTATTGAAACACCTGAGGGACCAAATATTGGTTTAATCAATACGCTTTCAACTTATGCAAAGATCGATCAGTTCGGATTTTTACAGTCCCCCTATCATCCAGTAAAGGATGGTGTGGTTGATAAAAACCCGAAGAATGTAGCCTACCTGAACGCATTTGAAGAGGAAAGATTTCTTATCGCTCAAGCAAACACAGAAATAGACGCAAAAACTGGTAAACTAGTAGGACGTGTTACATGTCGTTACCGAGATCAAGTTAGTGAATATGAACCATCAGAAGTAGAGTACATGGATGTCTCTCCAAAGCAGGTTGTTTCTGTTGCTGCTGGACTTATTCCTTTCCTTGAACATGACGATGCAAATCGTGCTCTTATGGGTGCAAACATGCAACGACAAGCTGTTCCACTTTTACAATCTGACTCTCCTCTTGTAGGCACTGGTATCGAGAAAAAGGTTGCTGAAGACTCACGAACAGTAACTGTTTCAGAATCAGAGGGAGTGGTGGCACTTGCTGACGGCAAGAGGATTGTGGTAACGGATGATGGTAAATTACCACCCCGTTTCCTTAAGGAACCACGGAGTGATCACAAGCGAGGAATTTATTGCTATGAAATGAGAAAATTTCTTAGGTCAAATGCAGGAACTTGCTTTAACCAAAAGCCTATCGTCCGCAAGGGAGATAGTGTAAAGGTTGGTCAGGCTCTAGCTGACGGTGCATGTACAGATGGAGGTGAATTGGCCCTCGGTCGCAATATCCTGGTAGCATTTATGCCGTGGAAGGGATATAACTTTGAGGACGCCATCTTAATTTCTGAAAAAATTGTTAAGGAAGATATCTACACATCTATCCACATCGAAGAATTTGAAGTAACTGCAAGAGATACCAAACTGGGACCAGAGGAAATTACCCGTGATATTCCAAATGCCGGAGAAGAAGCATTGCGCAACTTGGATCATTTGGGAATAGTACGTGTGGGTGCCGAAGTTAAACCTGGTGATATTCTTGTTGGTAAAATTACCCCTAAAAGTGAGACGGATTTGGCACCCGAAGAAAAACTACTTCGTGCGATCTTCGGCGAAAAGGCAGCGGATGTAAAAGACAGCTCTTTGAAAGTTCCTTCTGGAACACAGGGAATTGTCATGGACATCAAGGTTTCAAGCCGTACAGATGCAGAGCAGGAAAAACTCTCCCCATCTGATTTCCGCAGACAAATGAAACAGATAAAGGAAGATTTCCGAAATCAAACTGAGGATCTTCGCTCACAATTAACAGAATCACTTTCGAATATATTACTCGGAGAAAAGATTCCGCTTAATGTAACAAATTCTGAAACAGGTGATGTAATCATCCCGGCGAATCGGAAAATAACCAAAACTCTACTTAGAAGGCTTGCCGCGGTTCATCGTTTCATTGAAATTCCACCATCTCCTGTTCGGATCAAAGTTTTTGAGATTATCGAAAGCTATGAATCTAAATTTACAGATCTTGAGGATGACAGAGATCGTAAGATTGAAGCCATTGAACAGGGTGATCCAATTGATCAAGGTGCTATCAAGAATGTTCGTGTATTTGTTGCCAAAAAGCAAAAAATGCGGGTTGGAGACAAAATGGCAGGACGTCATGGAAATAAAGGTGTTGTTGCTAAGATTGTTGCGGAAGAAGACATGCCATTTTTGCCTGATGGTACTCCAATTGAAATTTGCTTGAACCCATTGGGTGTTCCTAGCCGAATGAATGTAGGGCAGGTTTTGGAAACACATTTGGGCTGGGCTTGTAAGAAACTTGGTCTCAAAGTAGCCACTCCTATTTTTGACGGTATTCCAGAAAGTAAAATCCAAGATTATCTCAAGGAGGCCGAATTGCCAGACACTGGTAAATCAGTTCTCTATGACGGTTGTACTGGAGAACCCTTTTATCAAAAAATCGTTGTTGGGTATATGTATATGCTTAAGTTGAATCATCTTGTATCAAGTAAGATTCATGCTCGTGCAGTTGGACCATACAGCTTGATTACCCAGCAACCTCTTGGTGGAAAAGCACAATATGGAGGTCAGCGTTTTGGAGAAATGGAAGTGTGGGCACTTGAAGCTTATGGTGCTGCCTACACTCTTCAGGAAATCCTTACTGTCAAATCTGATGATGTTTCTGGTAGAACCAAAATCTATGAGTCTTTAGTTAAGGGTGACAATTCCTTACAAGCAGGCACTCCACAATCATTTAATGTTTTGATGAAGGAGATGCAGAGCCTGTGTTTAGACATTAGGGTTCGTGGCGAAGATGCCTTATAATTCATAGAGCAATAAATAATCTTTAAAAAAAATAATAAATATGAGTGTCGAAGCAGTAAGTGAAGCATTAGGAGTAGAACCCGGACCTATGGATAAGGTTTCCATAACCGTGGCATCGCCAGATATCATCCGTTCTTGGTCAAAGGGGGAGGTTAAAAACCCTGAGACAATTAATTATCGTACTTTCAAACCTGAACCCGGTGGTCTTTTCTGTCAAAAAATCTTTGGACCAGTTAGGGATTATGAGTGTGCCTGTGGAAAGTACAAAAGAATTAAGTACAAAGGTGTAGTATGTGATCGTTGTGGTGTAGAAGTTACGGTTTCACGCGTTCGTCGTGATCGTATGGGCCATATCGAATTAGCTGTACCGGTATCACATATTTGGTTTCTCAAAAGTATGCCCAGTAGACTGGGATTGCTTTTAAACATGACGGCCAAAAGTCTTGAACGTGTACTTTATTACGAGCAGTACATTGTTACTGATCCGGGAAATACACCGCTTGAAGAAAAACAACTTCTTACGGATAAAGAATATCGTGAAGCTCAAGACGAGTTTGGTGATGAATTTGAGGCAAAGATGGGTGCTGAAGCTATTCGTGATGTTTTGGCCAGAATAAATCTCGAAGACGAACTAGAAGAGCTTTACGATCAGATGCACGAGACCAAGTCCAAGCAGATTAAGAAGAAGTTGGCTAGTCGTCTCAAGGTTACACAAGGATTTATTCAGTCAGGTGCATCCCCCGAGTGGATGATTCTTGATGCAGTTCCTGTCATCCCGCCCGATCTTCGTCCACTGGTCCCACTTGAAGGCGGTAGATTCGCAACCAGTGATTTGAATGATTTGTATCGCAGGGTAATAAATCGAAACAATCGTCTAAAGAATCTACTCCAATTGAAGACTCCTGATGTTATCATTCACAATGAAAAAAGAATGCTTCAGGAGGCAGTTGATGCTCTTTTCGACAATGGACGTCATGGTCGGGCAATTACTGGGTCCGGCAACCGAGCATTGAAATCTTTGAGTGATATGCTTAAAGGAAAACAGGGTCGCTTTAGGCAAAATCTATTGGGTAAGCGTGTTGATTACTCTGGTCGTTCCGTGATTGTGATCGGTCCAGAACTTAAACTCCACCAGTGCGGTATACCTAAGAAAATGGCTCTAATTCTGTTCGAACCATTTATCATCAGAAGACTTAAGGAATTGGGTTTTGTGCATACAGTAAGAGGTGCACGAAAAATGATTGAAAGTCGTTCACCTGAAGTTTGGGATATTTTAGAAGAAGTCACCAAGGGACATCCAGTACTGTTAAACCGTGCACCTACTTTGCACCGTTTGTCGATTCAGGCTTTTGAGCCAGTCCTCATTGAAGGTAATGCAATTCGTGTACATCCGCTTGTCTGTACCCCGTATAATGCAGACTTTGACGGCGACCAAATGGCTGTTCATGTTCCGCTCTCGGTTGAGGCTATAATGGAAGCTAAATTGTTGATGATGGCGACTCATAACATTTTCTCTCCATCCAGCGGAAAACCAATTCTAACACCTTCTCAGGATATTGTCTTAGGTTCATATTTCCTAACCATGAACCCCAAGGGTGAAGTTCCTTCAGACGAAGAAAAACTTCCCCTTATTGGGTCACTTGAGGAAGCATTGAGTGCCTTGCAGGAAGGAGTTCTTAATCTTCATAATTGGATCCGACTTAAAAATCCTGACAAAGGGAATGACACATTATTCGGAATTTCCAAGCGAAGCGTGATTACCACCACGGTCGGGCGTGCACTCTTCAATACTATTTGGCCAGAAGAACTTGGGTTCTTCAACGAGCCTGCTCTTAAAGGTGACCTCGGTAATCTCATTTTAGAAACGTACAATCTTAAGGGTAAGGATGAAACAATTGAGTCTCTGGATCGACTTAAGGAAATGGGCTTTGATATGGCAACCAAGGCAGGTATTTCCATAGGTATTTTCGATATGATTATTCCGCCAGAGAAGAAGAAACGCGTGGAAGTCGCCCGTAAAGAAATCGATAAAATCGAAGATCAATTCCGCAAGGGAATTATCACTCGCGGAGAGAGGCACAATAAGATCATTGATGTTTGGACAGCGGCAACAGATGATATTGCCAAGGAGGTCTTCAAGTCTCTAGACGAAAACTTGGGTAAAGATACCATTAATCCAGTTTATTTAATGATGGACTCAGGAGCTCGTGGTAACCGTCAACAGGTTCGTCAGCTTTGTGGAATGCGTGGTCTTATGGCAAAACCTTCTGGTGAAATTATCGAGCAACCCATTTTAGCCTCGTTCAGAGAAGGTTTGTCCGTTCTTGAATATTTCATGTCAACTCATGGTGCCAGAAAGGGTCTTGCTGATACTGCACTTAAAACTGCTGATGCAGGTTATCTGACGCGTAAACTTTGTGATGTAGCAATGGACTGCATTATTGTCTGTGACGATGACAACAGGCGTGATGGTGTAGTTAAAAAAGCAATCATGGAAGGAGACAATGAAATTGTTCCACTTCGCGATCGTATCATTGGTAGATATTCAAGCGATGATATTTATGATCCTTCCAATCCGAGTGAAATAGTATTGGCTTCAGGGTCATTAATTACTGAGGAGATTGCGGATAATATCGACGCACTCGGTATTACTCGTATTCGCGTGATGTCACCTCTATCGAGTAGAATTAAAAACGGACTTACTGCCTATGAGTATGGCATTGATCCATCAACTAACTCATTGGTAAAACAGGGGTCATCTGTAGGAATCATAGCGGCTCAATCGATTGGGGAACCTGGTACTCAACTTACCATGCGTACTTTCCACATCGGTGGTATTGCCAGTGCAGGTAGAGAAGATCCTGTCATTCATGTCAGGAAAGCAGGGAAACTAAAGTTTGTAGGTTTACGACTTGTTACATTAGCAAACGGACAACAGGTTACCCTTAATAAGACTGGTTCTATTCAGGTTTTGGATCGTGATGATCGAATTGTTGACGACTACCCTACCCCAGCGGGAGCCTTGCTTCATTTCAAGGATGGAGATGATGTTGAGGAAGACACACTGCTGGCTCAATGGGATCCTTACAACATTCCTATTCTTTCAGAGAAAAAGGGTGTCATTACTTTTGAAGACATGCTACCTGGAGTTACTACAAAAATCGAAAGAGATGCATCTGGAGGTAGATCAATGGTAGTCATTGAACATAAAGAAGACCTTAATCCACAAATTATTGTTAAGGACTCGAAAGGAGATGCGATAGCTACTTATTCAGTTCCAACTGGTGCTCAGGTTGCGGTTGATGAAGGTACTCGAATTGATGCAGGTTCGATTATTGCAAAGACTCCCCGTCAAGCTTCCAAGACACAGGATATCACAGGTGGTCTTCCAAGAGTTGCTGAACTTTTCGAAGCGAGAAGACCAAAAGAAGGAAATGTTGGTCAAATGGCTAAGATCGACGGTATCGTTTCGGAAGCTGGAACACTTCGTTCCAAAAAGAGACTTTTGGTCACCAACGAAGAATCGGGTCAAGTTGAGGAACATTTAATTCCACACGGTAAGCATGTATTGGTTCAACCAGGTGATTTCGTTCAGAAAGGCCAACTAATTACAGAAGGTGCCAAAGATCCTCATGAAATATTAGAAATCTTGGGTCCATCAGCAGTTCAAGAGTACCTGATCGAAGAAATTCAAAAGGTCTATCGTCTCCAAGGCGTTACAATAAGCGATAAGCACTTGGAGATTATAATCTCGAGAATGCTCATGAAGGTTCGTATTACAGATCCTGGTGATACCGAATTTTTCTGGGGAGATCAGGTTGATCGGTATGCATTTATGGATGCCAACGAGTCCATTGGTGCAAAAGGTGGTATGCCTGCAGAGGGTGAGCCTATATTGCTGGGGATCACTAAGGCCTCTTTGGAAACTGACAGTTTTATATCAGCCGCGTCATTTCAGGAAACTACCCGCGTTCTTACAAACGCAGCAACACTTGGAAAGGTCGATGAACTCAAGGGATTCAAGGAAAATGTTATTATGGGACATTTGATTCCTGCGGGCACTGGCTTACCAAAGTGGCGTAGATTAAAGATCGACACTCTTGGAGCTGCTGCCACTGAGTCAATGACAGCTTAAAATGTTTATTTTCTTCTTGTGGATAATTCAAAACAAGTTATAACAGATCGCTTTACCCTAAAAATCCTACCTCATGCCTACAATTAATCAGCTAGTAAGGAAAGGTCGTCGTTTGCAGAAGGCCAAAACCAAGTCACCTGCTCTTAAAGCATGTCCTTTTCGTCGCGGTGTCTGTGTACAGGTTACAACTCGTACGCCCAAGAAACCGAACTCTGCAATTAGAAAAGTAGCTAAAGTTAGATTAACTACGGGTCATGAGGTAATTGCATACATCCCCGACGAAGGCCACAGTTTACAAGAGCATAGTATTGTTCTTCTTCGCGGTGGTAGAGTTAAGGACTTAAACGGTGTCCGCTATCATATTGTACGTGGTACACTTGATTGTCAGGGTGTTGAAAAGAGAAAAAGAAGTCGCTCCAAATACGGCGTTAAAAAACCAAAAAGCTAAATGTCGCGCAGAAGAAAAGCAACCAAGCGGGCAATCCTGCCCGATCCTTTACACGGGAGTTCACTTATAAGTTCCCTCGTTAATGCTGTCATGTTAAGTGGCAAGAAGTCTTTAGCTCAAAGAATTGTTTACAAATCAATCGAAAAAATGGCTGAGAAAGTAGGCAAAGGAAATCCGATTGAACTAGTACTTGGAGCCTTGGAAAATATACGCCCTAAG